>NZ_LNRB01000003.1:0-515313 GCF_001557945.1 Vibrio sp. CUB2
ATGAAACCTCAACTTCCTTAGCTCGGCGGCTTATACAGGTGTAGTGCGGGCAAACAAGCGGGATGTTAGCCAGCTTAAATACAGAGTCTAGAAAACCTTGTAGCGCTCTCAATGGCATAGAGAAAATCCGTTTCACCATCAGTGCGGTAGTAATAGCTAAGTCGCTGAACCGGCGAGGTCTACCACACTTGCCTTGTTTGTTTTCAGCTATCGTTTCCTCATCAATCCAAAAGGTCAGAGAACTACGGTTGATTAAGGCTTTGTTGTACTGCTTCCAGTTAGTTGTTTTATAAAGAGGTTTAGGCATGAGGCTACGACGATTGATGGGTGTAGCCAATGGTATGGACACCCCTCACCCTTATCACACTGGATTAGCTACATTATATAAACATGGTTTATTCGTAGGATGGGAGGCTCAGATGGGAACGATTATTCGTGTGGGTGTCGATTTGGCAAAAAATGTTTTCCATATTCATGCTGTTGATGAAAATGAAAAAACGACCTGGCAGGGAAAATATGCAAGAAACACATGGTTAAAAGCGATCATGAAACGAGTGCCTTTTACAGCAATCATTGGAATGGAAGCATGTGGTTCCTCTCATTACTGGGCAAGAGAACTTATCAAAGCGGGGTATACAGTGAAGCTTGTTGCAGCTCAATTTGTAAAGCCTTATGTCAAAACTAATAAAAATGACAAAGTCGATGCTGAAGCCATTTGCGAAGCGATAAACAGGCCGAATATGCGCTTTGTGTCTGTAAAGACGAGCGAGCAACAAGATATTCAATCAATGCACCGTGTCCGAGAAGAACTAATTGCTCAGAGGACTGCCAGGGCTAATCAGATTAGAGGCTTAACCGCTGAATATGGAATCGTTGCACCTGTTGGTATCAGTAATTTGAGAAAACATATTCCCTGTTGGTTAGAAGACGTAGAAAACTCGTTATCATTCCAATTTAGGGAGTTACTACAAGTATTGTACGAAGATTTAATCACACTAGATGAACGCATTGATAAGGTAACTAATAAGATAAAATTGAGCCTTAGTGACAACCCGGTTGCTCAAAGATTAATGAAAATCATCGGCATTGGCCCACTCGTTTGCAGCGCACTACTTATTGACCTTGGTAATGGCATGAGTTTTAAAAGAGGTCGAGATTTTTCGGCATCATTAGGGTTGGTTCCTCGACAACACAGTACTGGGGGACGAGAGAGGTTATTAGGTATAAGCAAAAGAGGCAATGGATACCTGAGAAAGTTATTGGTTCATGGTGCCAGAGCTGCATTTCGTTATGTTAAGGATAAAACAGACGCCTTAAGTTTGTGGATCAAAAAGCTAAGTATCACTAAGCATCCGAATGTAACGATCATCGCGCTTGCGAACAAGTTGGCAAGGATTTCATGGGCTATTGTTGCCAAAAACGTTGAGTATGACGCATCTCGCGCTGCGGCTTAAATGCTATTGATTTTTGAAAACAGAGATATGAAGAATTGCATAGTAAAGAAATGATGGAAAATAGGTCAAACCAACATTATTAAACCCCAACCTGATCAAAGAGCTAATAGCTCGTGTAGCCGTTTGGGAGTTAATGTGCGGATAACGCCATTATGGTTAGATGCGCAATTAAGGCATTACTAATGAAACCGAATACACGTGGGCAGTTATACCTTCATTTTCATTAAAATTTACTTGCAATCGAGGGAGTGTCCATACACGATCAGATCGTAGCTTCTAGATTTAGTTCAATCGATTTAAGCAACAAAGCCCCCCAATTGTGCAACAGCCTGTTGCACAAATTAACCTGAATCAAAAATGCCCCATTATTGCTTTCGCCCAAACGTCCACGCCATCTGTCGGATTAATTTTGACAAAACAACAATCCTGCTCAATATGTGCATTTCTTTGGGCGGTAGAGGTTGTCAGGATATTTCAGAAACAGTATTGTGAGTTTGCTCTAAGAAGGGGGGATAATGTTGAGTTATGTAATTCAACGACTTTGAGATATTTATGCCACTACTAACGACCACACGTCTTCCCTCTTCATTTCCAGCTAACCTGATACCAAAAGACTCGGAAAAAGGTTCAGGTGGTTTTTCAGCCAATGTAAAAAGTGTTCGTAGCGTTCCTGATGGCATTATCTATAGCCCATTTTATAATGAAGATATGGTAATTCAGGCCCTGGAAATTAATACAGCAAGGGTTCTTAAAGGAAAAGAGCCCTTACCTATGATTTGCTCTATGTTAAATCGAGGTACTTTGAAGTCCTCAATAAGTGAATTCAAAGATAAAGAATTACAAGTAAGACTGAAATACGGTGAATCCTATGAGAAAAAAATGAGCCCGTATATTAAATTAATTGGTGTTACAAGTGTTCACGACGCTTTCCCATTAGAAACAAAAAGGCTTGGAGAGTATCAAGCAATTAATCAACTGAGGGTAACTGATCCTAAAACGCTACCTGATAAAACAATTGAGACTATTTATGTTATAGGTCATGGTGAAGCTGGTAGACCACATTTGTACGAAACTGCAAAATGTGGCAGTGGTAGTAAGCCGATATCGGATGTCATCAGCGAAATAAGTCGTCTTGTTATAAAAAAGGTTAAATCAGACGTAAAAATAAAAATAACTGCGTGTGAAAGTGCCGATAGAGAGACGTTACATTCTTTTGATAAGATAAATGATTTTTCAGAGAGAGAAAGAGGCACCGAGCCTTTGGCAAAAAGTGCAAAAAAAGAAGCTAGTAAGCACTTTCCTGAATCTCGAGTGTTTGGATATCACGGATTAGGTATTAGTCGTGGAGCCGACTATATTTCGAAGGCTAGATGT
Organism: Vibrio sp. CUB2; assembly: GCF_001557945.1. Taxonomy (NCBI): domain Bacteria; kingdom Pseudomonadati; phylum Pseudomonadota; class Gammaproteobacteria; order Vibrionales; family Vibrionaceae; genus Vibrio; species Vibrio sp. CUB2. The sequence goes on from NZ_LNRB01000003.1 coordinate 2,829, forward strand.
TTATATTCTAACTTTGATAATACTACTGGCAAGGTGTCCCAATGGGTAAAAGCTAGCACTGTAAGAAAAGAGTTTTAGACTTTATCAGCAATGTTTTGATTTACCATAACATCCGCTGTATGTAGGTAGTTTTTGATTTAACTCAAATGTAGGCGCAATCGCATCAAACAACAACCCTGCTTAAAATGTGAATTTCTTTGGGCGGTAGAGGTTGTCAGGATAATTCAGAAACAATATTGTGAGTTTGCTCTAAGAGGGGGATACAATGATGAGTTATGTAATTCAGCGACCTTGAGATATTTATGCTTATATCCCCTGTATCCCCTGTATCCCCTGTATCCCCTGTATCCCCTGTATCCCCTGTATCCCTTGTATCTGGGATAGTAGGCCAAAATCCTTCCCATTTTGCCTCCAATGTGAAAAGTATACGGAACAGTCCTCGTTTTTTAACAAGTATGGAAGATAATAACTTATTGCACTTGGACTTATTTCCTATAAAAGATGGTACATCAGAAGATGCATCAGATGTGGTTCCGTTTGATTTTTTTCCTACAGATGATGATTTAGTAAGGTACGCGAGTTCTGATGAATATGTGGTTTTGTGGAGAGGTACTAATCGTGTGCAGGCTGAAAATATATTGCAAAATAAAACAGCATCAGGAGTTGGTAAAAATGACGTAATCGCTATGCCTGAATTGAAACCCCAAAAAAAGACACCTTCAAGGTATACGTAAAAATCTCGTTTTCATGATCAAATAGGGAGAGGAAGAAACTTACCTGAATATACAGCAAGTAAGGATGTGGGTAATGGATATGCACGAGATCACTATTTAGTTGTTGTTGAGGTTAAGCGAAGCTTATTAACTCAGGGAAGCCGATCTGAATCTGGTTGGATCTTGGAGCCTAATGCCAATGTAAAACCGTTAGCCGTTGTAGATTGTACATTAGGAAAACCTGAGCCATTTACACCAAATGCATCATAGTAAACATAATATACGAACTGCGATTTTTAGAAAGACCGCCAACTGGCGGTCTTTCGTCTATCTGGTTGTTACACGATCGCACACGTTCGAGACAGATTTAACGTAACGACACTTAATACGTCCCCACACAAACCAATACTTTTGCTAGTGCGATGCTACTCATCGCACTAGCTTTTCACAACCAGATTTGCCATACCCCTAGTTATTGGTGTTTTACTAATTTAGAAAAAGCGCCGGAAAATTTTTGTCCAATAATGAGCTTGGTTAGCCAGTCGTACTTTTGTGATCACCAAGCGATTCTGTTGTATCTAGCAACAGAACTTGATACTCAAGGAATGACTTCCCAATGGAAAATATAGATAAATTGTTAAACAGAATTACAAAATAAACCGATCTAATTTGTTCCTTCTATAGAGTAAGAAAATTGAAAGAAGTTAGATTTTAGATAGAAAACGTAGATATATTGTGCGCAGCCCTTGTGGGTAAAGGGATTTTTAACTTTATGTTAAGGGTGTTTTTTTATGTTCGATAGAAAAAATTGAGCCGTTAACTAACTTCATATCCCGAGTATTGCTCAAGCCGGATGAGTCTTTTGAATTTAGTGCAGGGCAGTACATTAACGTCAGCTAAAGCTTTGGTAGTTTACCGTTTTCTATAGCCTCATGTCCTTCTAATAGGGCGTTTTTAGAACTCCATATTGGTGGCTCAGATATCAGCAAGAAAAATACGCTTGTGATGGAAGAACTCACCAATTCATGCGGCTGCGGTAATATGGTTGAAGTTAGCGAAGCGCGAGGCGAGGTTTGGCTGCGTGATGATAGTATCAAACCCTTGGTATTGGTCGCAGGCGGGACAGGAATGTCTAGCACCCTAAGTATTTTGAAAAACAGCTTGGATCCACGGTTTAACCAGCCAATTTACGTCTATTGGGGGCCAAGGATATGGAAAACCTGTATGTGCATGACGAGCTTGTGGATATTGCGCTTGAAAACAAAAACGTCAGTTACGTACCAGCCACTGAAATATCAACCTGTCCCCAATACGCTAAGCAAGGAAAGGTGTGTGATGAGTGATTTCCGTAACTTATCTAAGTTCTATATCTGCTTGTGTGGTCCTTGCAAAATTGTTGAAGTCGCGCGTGATTGGTTCTGTGATAAAAGAGGGGCAGAACCAGAGCAACTTTACGCGGATGCGTTCACTTATTGAGCTCAACGTTACTACTAGATGAGTTTGGCACTCCAGTACAAAGGGTAGAAAGAGCGATTGAGGCTCTGAAAAATGGCCTTGGTGTTCTATTAATGGATGATGAGGATCGCGAGAATGAAGGCGGCCTTATCTTCTCTGCACAGCATCTTACCGAAGCGCAAATGGCACCCATGATCCGTGAATGCAGTGGTATCGTGTGTTTGTGCTTAACGGAGGAACGCGCAAATTGATTAGAGCTTCCTCCGATGGTGAAAGATAATCGCAGTAAAAACCAGACTGCTTTTACGATTTCGATTGAAGCAAAAAAAGTAGTGACGACGGGGGGCTCTGCGAAAGATTGCGTTACAACGGTTAAAACGGCTACTTATTTTGATGCTCAACCAGAAGATTTAGCAAGACCAGGCAATGTTTTTCCGCTGGTCGCGAAAACAAATGGCGTGTTGGCCCGTCGAGGTCATACCGAAGGTACGATCGATTTGATGTCTCTAGCAAACTTAGTCCCATCAGGGGGCCTTTGTGAACTGACTAACCCTGATGGAACCATGGCGAAACTACCAGAGACCATTGAGTTTGCAAGGCGCCATGAAATGCCAGTGCTCACTATTGAAGATATCGTCGAATATCGGACGGTAATTGAATTAAGAAATGAATATGATCGCTATAGTGCATTTTTTAAGGGGGACGACAAGATTATATTTGCCAACTCTCTCTCTTTCCCTGCGCCTCCACCTTTTGAGATAACTTTACGATCATCACCTGAGGAGACTCCCATTTGAATAGATGCAGCACCATCTAAATTTAATACTTGGTCTTCTTCTTTGGCCAATGAATTAGTAATTTGGCACCATTCTCTCATTGTTGCTCCCTTTTCTCTCAGCCCGTCATCATTTGTCAGGGTTTGTAAACGAATATCCTCTTTTGCTACTGTAACTGCTGCCCTCTCATTTGAATTTCCTGCATGAGTTAAAGCACCTGCATATTCATTTAGCTGACTGGGTTGTCCCGATGGTAAAAAATAAGTGAAACGTTCTCCTGTAAACTGGCTTTCTCGACGTAAAACAGGACCAGAGGTTAGTATGGTATCTCCTTTACGGTTACGCAGTTCACCAAAATCTTCCTTCCAAGGCTGAGCAACAGGAATCGTATTGTTTTTGCCTTTAATTGTGCCGATTGTGTAGCCAATAGGAGCCGCACTTCCGTCACTATCCTTTAGACCAGATCTATGCACAAAAAAACCGCCATTTATATAAGCTGTGTCACGAGTAGGTTTACCTTCTTGCGCTATTAAGTCACTTGGCTTTTTAGGGCTCTCTCCGTCTTTTATCGCGACGACATCAACACTCTCTTTTCCTTTCTTAACAAGTAAAGAGTCATATTGTGCTCCTGGTTTTAAGTTATTTAGGATGGAAGTAAAAGGAGTGTTTACTGAAGGTTTTGTCTGTAACCCTGTATTTTTTATTTTGGTATGTACAATGTTCGGCGCTATAGATCTGACAGATACCATTTTTCGAACTTGATTCCCTCGAGAAACGGCCTGAACATACGAAATTGCCTTAACGTTGAGAGGTAAGGTTCTGTTTTGTGAGTTTGTTTGACTATCGATAGCACTGCTAGGAGCTTGAATCTTAATATTTGTACCTTAATTTATTGGGTTATAGGAAATGGTAACGTTTACTATAGAACCAGAAGTTAATTAAGAAATGTAGAGATTAATCATGATATTTCTCCCATTTTTCTGAGTAAAAAACATCACTAATCAAGATGAATTTGCATTCACTCATCGTTGGCTTTTCTAATTTATATATAAATATTTAGGTCTTTCCAGACTGTTCAAATCGGCTCACTTTTGCTCAAGATGGAAGTGACGAGCTAATTGAACATCATTTGGTTCGGCGGCATAACACCCATAGTTTTGCTTTTGTTCCTCGGTCAAAAAATCGACTGGCATACTATTCTCCTACAAACTGAAAACTTAATAATTTCGCAACCGTCCGAAATGTTATAATTTATTGGGCACCATAAAACAAATGCTTATGAGTGTCTATTTAATCGACAAAATGAGATAGTAGACATGGATTGTCTACTATTCGATATAGAAGACGATTTTGAGATTATTTGGGTATGCTCGTGTATCGACCAGTCAACAATCCCTTGATATTCAGCTCAAGGCACTAAAAAGTGCCGGCGTGAAGCCGAACCGGATTTTTAGCGACAGGGCATCCGGTAGCAACAATGAGATAAAGGGATTTGAATTACTTCAGGTGAAAGTGGAAGAAGGTGATGTTCTCTTGTGAATACCACCTATCTCTATAGGTGTTATTTTAGGGTGGTTACTTAATTGGAACTGAGAGCATTGCCTTATCAGTCTCATAGTCACCGCGGAATTTTAATCTTTAAAGACTTATAGAATTCAAACCACAATTACATAGCTCCGCGTTGACTTCGCTGAGGAGAAAACCTGAAGCTCTGTTACCTATAGTAACTAAAGGAGGTAATGCACCTTTGTTTACTTGTTCATATATGTGGGATTTAGATCGTTTTAGATGAAGTGAGAGCTCGTTCATTCTCACTATACGTTCATTATCTATATCGCCAGAGTATTGATAGCCCCGTTTATTGATCATACTAAGCAACCAAGCGTTCACTTCTTGTTTGCGATATAAGGTTGTGTTCCCCATAAAATCACTTTCAATTTTATTTGGAAAGTTCGGCAGGTTTGAAATCGTGCCTTTGCTCACTGAGAGCTTTTTTGCAATTTGAAGCTTTGTGAACACGAATACTCCTATTTATCAGAAAAGTAAGGTGTGGTTTAAAAATCAAGGGTAATTAGGTGTGGCTATGCCTTGTGCTCGTAGCTCTTTTTCTACGGACTCAACACAGCTGTGTTTCTTGGTTACCTCGGAGTATTTTTCTCCCCATATGCACATAATTTGCTTCCGCTTGTCAATAAACTCAGTTCGATTGTATGCAGCGCGAACTTTATTGTTATCGGTATGAGATAGGATCATCTCAATGAGCATTGAATCTTCCAATTCAAGTTCTTCATGCAATTCTGTGCTAAAGATAGCGCGTATCCCGTGAGCGGTCATTTGGCCCTTTAACCCAAGTTTTCGGAATAAGTTACCTAATGCGGAGGTACTGATGGGCTTGTCTTTAGCTTTTTGTGGTGAAGGGAAAATATACTCACTGTCGCCTGATATGAGTTTAGCTAGTTTGAGTACATGAATTGCTTGTGGTGACAAAGGCAAAACATGTTCTAAGCCATTTTTAGAAAGTTCTTTCGGAATTGTTAATGTAGATTCTTCAAAATCCACATTACTCCATGTGTTTTGGGTCGCCTCTTGAGCACGAAGAGCGGTCAAAAACATGAAGTCGAATAGGAGCTTAACCTGAGCTGAACTTTTTGATGACACTACCATTCGAGATAGCTCAAGGACTTCACTTAGTTCAACACACGCATGCGGTTTTGGTCGATGTTTAACAAGGAAGTGATTGATCTTGCTGAAATCAGGCGTCTTTAGACCATATTTAATATGGCCTAGGTTGTAAGCTCTTCGTAGTATATCAATGACTCTTTTGTGTTGAGATACATAGCCCTTTTTATCCATACTCATTGCAAAATCATAGATGTGCGTCGGTGCCAGTGCATGAGCAGGAGTTGACCCCAAGGAAGATTTTGTAATGTACTTTTTTGCTCGTTGATATTCTTTATCATGATGACTTTGCTTCCATGTACGTTTTTTTGTTTTTAGGTACTCAAAAACTAAACCATTGACGGTAAGTTTACCTTTGCCACAGATTCTTTCTAATACGTGTCTCGGTTCTTCGCCTTTACCCCTTGCTCTATGTAATTCGTCGCGCATGTTTCTGGCTTCTTTTAGTTTTAGAGAGGTTGTTTTGCCAAGCGTTAACAGGCTCTCTCTTCCATTCAAACCTTGTATTCTTAAGCGATACACCGACCTACCTGAACGATAGAAAACAACGACCAGACCACCCCCATCGTTTAGTCTCAGGTTCTCTTTATCAGCCGGGCATTTCGTGTGTTCTATTTGTTTGACGCTTAGTTTGTTCTGTAACGGCATTGGAGTTCCTTCATTTTGGCTCTTTTGTGATAGATATACTGGTAGAAGGATAAGTGAGGTCTATTTAGGGATTTTCTTGCGTGATTGCTCGCGAAAATAGCAGTCTTACAGGGTTGCTGACTGTGGGGGAATATTTGACTGCTTCGTCTGGAGTCCTACACAACTTTGATTTGTATAGATAGAAGGTCGCGGTATGAGAGTTGCTGGGCTGATTTGTATATTTCTAATTCAGCTTGCTAGGGCTTAAGGCAGGAGCAAAACAAAGAACATAAACGCGATTACAAGAGCAATCATCCCCAAGAGATCTGAGTTAGGGTTGATATTCTCTGGGGTGAATTCTTCAATGCCTAGCTGTATTTTGGGTTTCTTTTGCATGTTTGTTTCCTTAGTTGTTGGCGTTTGTATTCTTATTTTTAGACTGGTTGAGTCTCTTTTCGTTTAAGGAACTGAAGAAAAAAGTCTGCATTTACTCTTTTTATCAGTTTCTTGTGTTTTTTATGAGGTTAAGGTCAAAGGCTCAATAAGCACTGCGACATTCCTCTTCTGTTTATAGTTTCAAGCATAAACATAACATGTAGGTAACGACTCACAAGTCACTAAAAGACATAAAAAAAGCGTAAGTTAGTTTGGAAATTAATCTAATCGCGTAAATATGAATGCCCCGTAAAGGGGAGAATGTTAAAAGGTCGACGCCCGGTAAGGAGATCACACGAGAAGTGGGGGCTGACTATATACCTAGGTGATGTTTAGGAAGCATGCCTAGTTAGGAGCTCTGGTGAGGGAGAGAATGTGGCGTTCTAAACATGGATGCGGTTAGACGCGACCACTCTCCCTCCATAATCCTGATTCGTGAGGTATGCTTATTTCTGGTGTATGGAAGAGAAAAGAAGGTGCGGTGTAATCTGTTGATGTAGTTCTCGCCAGAACGATTAACAGAAAGGTACACCGCATGACTGATAATACTGTTTTTTCACTGAATACACCACAAGACTCACTTACAGAACTGATACGTCAAGGGGCTAGAGATTTGATTGCACAAGCTGTTGAAACTGAGCTTCAACAGTTACTTGTACAGCACCAGAATGTAATGGTTGACGGCAAACAAGCCATTGTCCGCAACGGTTTCTTACCTGAGCGAACCTTGCAAACAGGTGTCGGTGATGTCGAAGTGCAAATTCCTAAGGTACGAGATCGTTCAGGGAATGGCGTCAAATTTAATAGCAACTTGTTACCACCGTATCTCAAGGGAATATCTACGGGTGATATGCTAACCGCTATTGAATCTTTGCTTGGTAAGGATGCGAAAGGCCTTTCTGCCAATAGCATTTGTCGTCTCAAAGAGCGCTGGTATGCTGAATACGAACTGTGGCGTAAGCGTGACCTCGGTAGGCGTCGCTATGTTTACGTTTGGGCTGACGGTATTTACTGTCACATTAGGATGGACGATAAGCTCTGTTTACTTGTCGATGACACTGGACGCAAAGAAGTCCTTGGCGTTCTGGATGGTCATCGAGAGTCAGAAGCAAGTTGGACGGAACTCATTGAGCAGCTACGAGCACAGGGATTACAGTTAGCACCGAAGCTCGCCATCGGAGATGGCGCGCTTGGCTTCTGGAAAGCGGTTGCTAAGTGCTGGCCTCAAACTGCCCAACAACGGTGCTGGGTACATAAGGCAGCGGATGTGCTTAACAAGGTGCCCAAAAGCGTACAACCGCGAATAAAGGAAGCACTGCAAGATATCTGGATGGCAGAAACTAGAGATGATGCTTATCACGCCTTCTCGACCTTCCAAAAGCGTTTTGAAGCCAAGCATCCAAAGGCAACCGACTGCTTAGTGAAAGATAAAGCTGAAATGCTGGCGTTCTACTATTACCCAGCAGACCACTGGGTTCATATCAGGACAACCAACCCAATAGAATCAATGTTCGCCACAGTACGTTTACGCACGAACGAGGCAAAGAACTGTGGAAACAGAAAGACTACGTTGATGATGGCCTACAAGTTAATGCGAAGTGCAGAAACGAAGTGGCGTCGTCTACGAGGTTTTGCACTCCTAGCAGATACTGTGAAAAAAGATGTTCGCTTCATTGATGGAGTGAAAGAAATGGAGAGTCATCAACAGGCTACTGCATGATTCTCCATACAACACATTTGACAATAGCTCTGATTCGTTCAGGAGATTAGGATGCTGTAGTCACTCTTCATTCCCCGCTAGTCTAGGATAATTAAACTACACCTTCTTTGGGAGCAAACTACTTAGTTTGCCTCTATTTTAATAAGTTGTTGAATAATTATATATGTACACCAACTATATAATACTGTGATCGAGTCTTCAGAAGTGAACCCCAGTGGTTGGACACATAAGCTAATTTCTTAAGTGGTTGATCCAGCTTATGCAGCGTACCTTTGCCTGCCGAAGTAGGCTTCATCAGGAGTAAGGTCATTGAGTCCTTGATGGTTACGCTCTTCATTATAAAACACCATGTAGTTACCGATTTCAAGCTCGGCTTCACGCGGTGTCGTGTAAGCTTTTAACTAAACCTCCTCATCAGGCTACACCATAATCGTTCGATAAAAACTGTGTCGACTCAGCGACCTTTTCCATCCATGCTAATCCGTACACCATGATCAGTTAATTTCTGTGTGAACTCAGAGCTAGTAAACTGATTGCATTGATCTGAATTGAAGGTATCTGGCGGTCCATAGTGCTTAAGCGCTTCCTGAAGAGCTTCGATACAAAAGCTCGTATCCATAGTATTAATAGCTGCCGAGACAATACTTTACAGCTATACCAGTCTATAGTGGCAACTAAGTACAGGAACCCTTTAGCTATTGGTGTATATGTAGTGGTCAACAAATACCGGACACAGATTTAAGTCGATTTTCTGCATCGACTGGCGATAGCCCATCATTGACTTGATGGGGCCGCTGCCGATTGCAATAAGAAATCAGGTAATGGCTGATATCTCTTCTTGCTTGAGTTCGAATAAGATATCCCGTTGTGGGTAGCCATTCGGTTTTTAAACTCCTAAATAGCCGCTCCATTGTTACGTTATCCAAGCAGTTACCGCGTCGACTCATAGTCTGAGTGATTCGATAGCGCCAAAGCCTCTGCCGATATTTGCGACTGCTGTATTGACTGCCTTGGCCTGAATTAAACATGACATTCTTAGGTCGCCCTCGTTGCTACCAAGCCATTTCTATGGCTCTGCAAGCCAAGTCAGCGTCAGGTTTGCCTGATAAAGACCTGCCCACAACGCGTCGGCTGAATAGGTCGAGAACAACGGCTAAATAACACCACTTCGAACCTGACCAGATGTAAGTAATGTCGCCACACCAAACTCTAATGGGCACTGCCACTGAGAGCTCTCGTTTCAACAAGTTTGGAATATCTGGTCGCTCTGATTTTGCATACTTATCTTTATGGGAGCCCGGTTGTTTGCTCACTAAGCCAGCTTCATGCATGATTTTCTGCACTTTAAATCGACCTACGTTGATATTTTCGGAGCGCAGCATCAATACAAGGCTTCGACTTCCTGCTGAACCCCGGCTCATGCTAAAGAGCTCTTTTATTCGGCTAATCAGTCGGATCCGTTGAGGAGCTAGTTTACGCTGTTTAGACGCGTAGTAACAGGATGAAGCGACACTAAACAGTTCGCAGAGCATTTTGACCGATTCATACTCCCTCAATTGGTCAATTAACGAGAACGTTCGAGTTCGTCCGACATTAACAGAGCTGTGGCCTTTTTTAGTATGGACTTTTCTCTTTCTAAGCGACTAATTCGAGCTTCCAACTCTCGGATTGTCTGTTGTTCAGGAGTCAATGCTTTACTCATTGGTGTGGTACCACCACGTTCGAGTCTGAGTTGCTCGACCCAACGTCTCAAAGCCGTCTCTCCAACATCCATGGAGCGCGCAGCTTCAGGTATCGATTATTCTTGGTCAAGAACTAAGCTTGCCGCTTCTATTTAAAATTCAGACGAAAATGTTCGTCGTTTTCGTTTTGTCATTGAACACCTCATTGATGGTGGAAACTTTACCACCTAACTTGGTGCCTGGGATCATTAAACCACTACATTATGAGTGGGCCGTAGGAAGAGGGATTGTCAATAGTGTTGGTGAAATAATATCTCCTTCAACAGGTTTTTCCATTATTACGGCTAACTTATTTTTCTCATAACCAATGCTTATTAATGGGATTATGTTGTGAAAATGTATTATACTCTTGGGGAGAATGTGAGATTTTGTTATCAAAGGCGTGAGATACAGACAAACTCTGGCGTGACTAAGTTGGGGGGGCGAGAGGCTGATATACTTTTGTTATTGTTAGAATTTTCTAATGTAGTTGTGTCTAAATCTTTTATTAACGAAAGAGTATGGGGGGATGTGCTAGTTGCCGAAACTTCACTTACTAAAGCCATTTCTAATATTAGAAAAGCGTTGTCTAAATATTCAAAAATTAGTTGTGAGTTAAAGACTTTTTCAAAGCAGGGTTATGTGCTAGTCGTGGAAGGTGATCTCGAAGAGGTCAGTGATCATACTAAAGAATCAGAATTCAAAAAAAACAATTCTCTAGTGGAGAACTCTTCTGCTCAAAAGTTGAGAAGTGCTAACTGCAAACATCATGCATTTTCTTTTTGGTACATAAATCTTTTGCAGATGACATTGATAGCGTTTGTAACTTCGATTATCACAGTAGCGACAGAGCTAATTGCATTTAAGTTAAACTTATTTTAGCGTTATTTGTTCTATTAAAACGTCTTTCAAAGAAAAGTCGTTTTTTAAAGATTAATCACCTAATTTCTTACTAAATCGACCTTAAGTGAATAATAAATTTTCTATCTAGGTGTCTCTTTAAATATAAAATCTAATCAATGTTGTGTTTTAAATTGATAAACAAGGAAATTGTAAGGGCTGAAACTCTGATTAATTGTGATGAAATGCTTTTTGAGTAGATAAAATTTAATCGCTATGCCACACAAAATCCTCAACAACGTTGGATGGGCGTTTTACTACATTTATGGACGAAAAGTATCTAACTTTCATTTGAAGGAGACAATATTGCTGAGTGAGACTGAATATTAACAAAGGGAAACATCCTTCGATATAACATCAATCAACTATTCAGGATATAGGATGAAAACAGATGCTTTTTCGCTAAACACAACATAAATACTCAATTCGTATAACTCGATCTCAGCGCCAGGTAAACCTTGCAGTAACTTTGGCGCAATCTTTCGTAGGTGGGTGCACATACAAGGGTTCAGGGTTTTCCGATAGTACTTAGTTATCCAAGCTATATTATATTTAGTGTAATAAAAGCTATTGGACGAGATGTAATATTGTATTTAGCCATCGTACCGTCTCTTAAGGCATTCATCCGCGGGTAACCCCGTGGTTTTTTGTATCCACAGAATAAAATAACACAGGCTGCAGCAGCGTGTCGCAGTAGAATACCTGACTTTTCAAAGCTAAATCATCAGACCTTATCTTAGTCGAGGCGACAAAATTTTGTTATCCAGAAAGTGAACTCAAACCTATTGCTAAACAAATCCATATGATTTGAGTGGCATCCGTACCTCAAAAAAATTGGAGTGCGAATACTGCAGCTCTAAGTTCCATTGCACCATTAGGTGCAGAGTTGCAACTTAGAAGTCTTTTACAGAAATTGATGGTGTCTCAAAATAATGATGAGGCTTACGCTATCTATTTTTGAGCTAAACAAGGCACTAAAGGGATAATGTAAAGCTTTCAGAGGACAAGTCCTAGAACGGTATGAGCTGGTAACGAAATTAAATTATAAGGAAATAATCTTTCGACTAAACAAATTACTAGAACAACAAAGAGAAGTTTCTATAGGCTGAAGCTAAAATGTCAAGCCATACTGTTCAAGCATGGGAGCGGTACAAAGGAGGGTTAAATAGATATGTTAAACGCTTAGAAGAGGTACGTAGTGACCTCGAAAGCTCAGGCCTTTGCAAGATATATGTGAGAGATTTATCAAACTCCGAAGACATCAAGTTTGAAAATGAAGAGGCTTATCAACATGAAATGGTTGGTCGTGGAGGGGCTTTCAGATATTGCTCGTTATGAGATATTGAATCAACATGATGGTATCTATACTGATGTTGATCTAGAGTGTAAGCAAGCGTTAGCCTTTGATATGCTCAAGAGCTACCCCGATCTTGTTCTGGTTGGTATGGCGGCTGAGACTAGAAGTGTGACTCCATACTTTGCCAATGCTTTGATTGCATCACACCAAGGCAATAAATTGATTAGTGAACTTATCGGAGAAACCAAAGAAGAATACGATTACATCAAAGGAAATGACTTTCCGGAACAGGATATTTTGTTCGACCCAATAAAGCAACGATTGAAAGAACGGGGCCAAATAAACTAAGGGAGCAGGTACCTGTGACACTTATTCGTCCTCTAACGGATATTAACTCAAAGTCAATGAGAATTTGGGATAAGGCTCAACAAATCAATAATGACATATGGCAAGCCATTGACTCTCACTTTATTTTTCCTGAAGCATTAATTGAATTTGAAACCCCAGAGCAAACTGAAAGCGTCACTAAGGTGATGTCTGAACCAACATAAGTTTATATACTGATTGATTAAAGTCATTATTGGAGGAAGAAGTATCGGCGAATGCATCATCAGGTTGCCCAAAATAGTATAGTCGCTCGATCTTTCCAGATCAGATAAGCTGATGATTTTCTTTGCATTACGCTGGAAATGATCTGTGGATATATCGTATCGTCCTGTTACGATTTTATTTTTCAATGACCTACGAGGTTTGTCCTTTTGTCATTTAAAAATTCCGCTGCCATAAGGTTACGGTGGCGGAATTCTCACAAAAAACTACAAGGATGAAGTCTTGCTTTTTCATGTTGTGACCAGCGTATCAGTTTGATTTATGGTCGGAATCATTTAGTGGAGCACAGCCCATTTCCTAGCTATTAACTATAATAGATCGCTTGTTTTTATGGGGAAGCTGATTAGGCGATTAAAGTTATTGTGATAAATGTCGCAGTAGTCCTTGGTAATGTTTAGCAATAATGGGTTAGAAAACAGCCTAATAAGGTCAAATTCATGAATATACCAATTGCCGTACTTTGAATCTGGAATAGACTTAATTAGTTGACCCCCTAGTTTTTCCGATAGCATAAGCCCTTCAAGGCCGCGAAAGCTAATGACCAATTTTTTTTTGTATGAATAGCGTTCAAGCACTAAATTCGCAAATATTCCACATAACAAATAAAAATCCTCAGAAGAGCGGTAGTATGCTAACGTCACTGCTAAACAGTTTTGCGAAGAATACTCATTCTTATCTCCTGGAAGGGCCATACAATCTAAATATGCGTCAAATCCATGCTGCATCCAGATGAAGGATTCGCATCTATTATTGTCTTTCGTTCCAATTGCTAAGAGCTCAGCATTGATGTTTCTGTAACGAATTCGTTCGGCAATTTCCTTTAAATTAACTATCTTATCTGAAAATGGCTTTATATATGGGTAAAGTTCGTTGTATTTACCTTTTTGGTGGAACAAGTAAGTTTCATTATCAGAAGCTAAAATCTGATGATAGGGGGAGTCAATCCGCTTTATGTACTTCATAAATGTACGCTCATCGGAACTACTGACTTTAACTTTTTGAAAATTGTCTAAATAAGCAGGGAGACTTTGACATGTTTGAGCGATTAATAATTGCTTGTAAAGAGTTGGAGTGGAGCGACCTTTAGCCCAATTAGCTAGTTTCGTGGAGTCCAAACCATAAAACTCCTCATGCTCCAATTGAAGCTTAATCAACAACTCTTTCTTGGGAGTGTTAATTAATATTCTAGTTTGTAAAAACTTATCAAAGTTACTCATTTTAGATGATTCCACATTTTTCGCTTATGTTAGGTAATTTGTGCTGCATAGGCAATGCTTTCGTGGATTTTGTTCTATGCTTTAATTGTTTTGCGTTTATTTATTTTTTGGGTGAATGCCTTTGGAGACGGTTCGATGGCTAAATGCAATATGACATCTCGTCCCATAGTGTTTATTACACTAAATATCATATAGTTTGGGTAACTAAGTACCGTCGGAAAATCCTGAATCCTGGTATGTGCAGCTATCTACGAAAGATTGCGCCAAAGTTACTGCGAAGTTTACCTTGCGTTGAGATCGAGACGATAAGCTTTGATGAAGATCATCTGCATATAATGATGCTTATCCCACCGAAGTGCAGTTCAGACGTCATGGGTAAACTAAAAAGCCAATCGTCGCACCACATGCGAAAGACGTTCAGTTGGTTAAATAAGGTTTACTGGAAAGAGAACATTGTTTGATCGCCAGGTTATTTTGTCAGTAGCGCAGGTGTGAATGAACAGGTTATAGCGAATTACGTTAGACATTAGGGGGAAAAGGAATCTGGTCAACTCCGCATGGAGTTGTAACAGTAAGTAGCCAGTGCATACACGTGGGAGTCTACGACGTTCTTTGATTAAGATTTTGTCGTTGGCGAACTGATACCCTTAAGCCTTTGTTTTCACGCATGAGTTGCGTTGTCCCTTCTCGTGAGATTTTCTTTAGTTCTTTTTTGAGGTTGGTACCTTCTTAAGGGGCATCAGTAGAAGCTATCCGAATCCAGTGTGTTCTTATCTGAGGTTTTTTATCAACCTGATGACCAACGAGTTCCAGGTCAACACTCCTCCCTTTACTATCAATTAGAAAATAACTCATACTCTGAAAACTAACGCACGGTTCGATAACTTTGAAGCGATAAATGGTATTAAGAAGAGAGTGATATTGGAGAGAACTCTATGGGCAGCTTTCGTTTCTTTGATTTGGAGGGCTCCAGAGGCGGTAAGAACGTATCTTTTTAGCATGACTTATTGAAGAAATATCAAACTATTAGATGGTATTCCATCCTATTCGGATTAGTTCATGTTTAAAGGTTATCAAGTGCTTTGAGTGGAATACCAATTTTCTATGATAAAAGTAGAAAGAAATGGATGGTTTTTGATGGGAAGGTGTGGCTAAAAAATATAACTATTAGCTTTTTACTTTATTTACCATGCTGATTTTTATTCATAATATAACGCATTTATCCACTTTAAACTTAGCCATGCTGCCGTTAACGTATTGGTAAATTGAAGAGGAAACAAAATATGTTATCAGCGCCCGGTGATATTCCCCTAGCTCTTAACTCAAATCAAATAGCACTAAGTTCAGGCGTTAAGGCACAACCTATAAGTAATTCCAGTGGAGAGATCGTGTGTTATGAAGTGCTCAGCTATTTTTCTGACTCTTCAGGAAACCCTTTGCATCCACCTTCAATACTCTCTTCTATGAGTAGACGAGAGAAGAATCGGCATACACTCATACTGGCTAAGCTTGCAACTCAAAAGATAGAGACGGCCATCAGTCTAAATCTGTTTGGTTGTCAATTGGAAGACCTATGTTTTGTCGAAGAGCTATGCCAAACCTTACGAATTGGCGACGTTATAGAGTTGGTTGAGCAGTCTCCAATCTTTATCGACAAAAGCACTACCAAGGCTTTAGAAGCTTTGGAGGCAAGTGGTATCCAAGTTGCTTTGGATGATTTTGGTTCAGGTCATTTTAACTTTGATTTACTCGCATTAGAACAGGTCAACTACCTCAAACTCGATATGCTTTTTTTTCGCAAAATATATGCTTCGGAACAAGCTATTCTAACGCTCCAAGGGTTAGTGAAAAGCTTACGTTGCTATGACGTAAAAGTGGTAGTCGAAGGTATCGAATCTCAAGCTGAATTAGAGTCATGTTTATTAGCAGGGGCTGACCTTTTCCAAGGGTATCACTTAGGGAAGCCTTTTCTCATTACCTGACTATTCGATAGTGATTCTAACAACCGAATATCACAATAATTCAGGTATGGAGCATTGACATGATTTGGTCCTTAATATTGAAATTCAAAAATCTTCAACTTTAAACATTGGATTTTTGGCTGTAACTAACTTAGCTTTCAAAGCCTAGCAATTCACAAGGTATTAAAAGGTATTCAGATGCAGAGTTTTGGCATTGAACAAATCCCACCATCAGTTATGGAAGATACATTCAATAATGTAGGTGAAGGGTTTCAGGAAATCCTCGATCAAATGGAGCGTATTAATAGTAAACAAACGATTACCACTGTGGATACATTGGCCTTACAGCAATCAATGTTTCATTACACCATGTTCCAAGAAATAGTGACTAAAGTAACTTCCAAGTCGGCTAATGCTATCAATGAAGTGATGAAGGCACAGTGATGAGAAATTGGGTCTGCATATTACTTGTCTTGCTAGCTGGATGTAGCGAACAAGGTAGAACACAAATCGGGAAGTTTGAATCTTCTGATATGGCTAATAAAGTCATTGTTTTGCTTGCGCATTACAAAGTGAAAGCGGTGTTGAGTTCGGAGAAGGAAAATTATCTAGTTAGCGTCGACGATAATATGGAAGGCAAAGCACGTGAAATATTGACACAGTTTAACGCTTATTTCCAGAAAGAGGATTTGAATGAACTGCTGGAGTCTAAATTTGCGAGCTTGAGTAAGTTAGAAATGGTCAAAGGTAATTTACTAGAGAGTCGCGAAATTTACAACAAGCTCAGTGTGATCCCAGGGATACTGAGAGCCAACGTAGTAGTCACCGGTGATAAAAATAAGCGTATCTCCGTGCTGGTAATGAGTCTCAAAGAAATCAGAACCACCAACAAACACAACATTGAGCGCTTTTTAAAAGGAGTAGTTGACGAGAGTGATAAACTCACCGTGAGCTATTTTGTGGAAGGTGGCAGTGAAAGAAGTGCTAAAGATGGACAAGACTAAACGTCGGCATCAAGTGTTATTGCATCGTTGTTTATCAAGCAAGCAGGTTTCTCAAGAGGTGTTTTTGTTGATCACCAAACTTACAGATCAGGAAGTAAGCGAATGGTTCACGAATAAACGGCGAGAGATACGTTCAATCGCAGAAACACTCGGCATGATCGTCGAGTATCAAGCCGCCAAACGGGGAACGTGCGTGTCCAAGGTGTGTTCATTACGCCGAGCGTTGGGTCAGGAATTATCGCTATGGTCTGACACGGTGGGATTTGAATCCTCGTGTAAGTCACTGAACAGAATTGAGTTAGGCTTGTTGACCATTAAGCAGCAGGATCCGCGTCAAGCTGTCATATGGGCGCTTCGGCTGGATGTGGTACTTCCCGAAGATTCTTTGTCAGTCAAAAGCCCCTGGCGAATCCGCAATTTGGTGTCGCGCGTTGCAAATAGAGGTATGTGATCCAAAGAATCACAAAAAGCATGATTAGGATTTAACTATGAAGTCAAAATCAATCCACTTGGGTGAACCAGGCGAAGAGTTTTATGCGTTGCTTGAAAAGGGCATGATAGAGCAGGATATAACAGCAATACGTCGGTCGAGCAAAGTGTCGGTCCCCAAACTCAAAGAAATCTTTGACATAGGGGTGGACTTTTACAACCAGTTTCAGTTTAAGGAAGCAGAAATCGTATTCGCTGCCTATAGTGCGTTAAACCCTTACGATCATCGTGGTGTCGGGTGCTTAGCCGCAATTTACCTGGAAAAAAAACAGTTTCAAAAAGCGCTGGATATGTTGAACATACTCAAAACGTTTCCCAGCAATGATCTAGATGAGACGATTCTAAATATCGCATTGTGTCATTACAAGTTGAATCAAAAGCCAGAAGCCGCATCGATGTTGCTGATCGTTCGGCTAGATAGCCTTAACGAGTATTATGGTCAGCGTTATAACTATCTTAAAAAGCAGCTTAACCCTTATTTTTCGTGAAAAACTATGAAAGATAGATATGGACGAATTAATTGATTATATCAAGGTTACTTTAATTAACCTGAGGTTTTAGAAGTGATTAATATTAATTTACCGTATTCGGATAATGGTATTCGAAGCCATAAGTCTGATAATCAAGTGACAGGTTCAATAAAAGGTAACATAGACGGCCTCGTGAATGAATCTGAAAATGTTGCAAGCACATTGGAGTTACAAACAGAATTTGCTACTCCAAAAGGGGCGACGGAAGCGTTGATTGCTGCTTCGCTGCAGCAAAAGCAGATTGTAGCGCAAATGATGAGCTCAAACCCGGAAGATGCGGTCGCCCTATCTTTAGCGGCCGGTATCGAAGCGTATGGTGGACAGTTGGAAAAGATTAATGGTTGGACTGAGGGGGGGCCAAAAGTAGTTGATGCCTCACTAATTATTCTCTTTGAGAGCATCCCTCAAAGAGAATACAAAGACCCCTACCTGTTCCTTGAAGACATGTTCCAGATTGCGCTTATCGACTTTGTGTTACATCACGAAGAGTATGGGATGGGAGAGCTATCAGAAGATAGTGAATTTATGAAATCTGTTGGTGTTATTCTCGAGTTTACAGGAAGTGGAAATCATCACCATTACTTTGACGACCAAAACCAACAACTTATCATAGATGCTTATATTGAAGTATATGACAAATTGTATGAAGCAGCCCCTAAAGGTTCACTGATGGCTGACGCCTTTGTTGTTATTGAAGAGAATGGAGGACTCGACATGCTCATCAAAGGTTTGGATGATGACGTCTATGACAAAAATGGAGATATAAACGACGATCAGTATATTTCACCAATGTTGACTTTAACTGTGTTGGCACTTGCAGCAAGCTCTGGAGTAGCATCGTCAGACCAATGGGAGCTAATCTTGGGTGGCGATCGGGAGACTATTGAAGATATTGTCGATCCAAATGATGACTATGACAACCTTATACACTATATCGCCGTTAACCAGCCTCCCATAGAGAATGGTGAAGGGTGGTGGGAGTACGATGAAGATACTGGATATTGGGATTACCATGCTCCGGCAGATTATGGTGTCGGTTACGAACCAGAATACTTCGACCGTATGTTTGACGGCTTTCCTCGTAGAGAATTAACCGCAGAAGAAATTGAGGAAGTAAACCGTATTGGCGATCAAGTGAAAATGCTCCAGCAAACGCTTCTATATTGGTTAAAAATCTGCCGTGATGAGCAAACAGCAATGGCACAAAATATCTAAAATTTGATGTGATACACACGGCATTTTAGGTTGAAAAGGTATGACATTGCCGGGGACATGCCGCTCTCTCAGAGTCTACAGACAGGTCGAGTACCTGCTCATTCCTGGCCAATAACATGAAGAGAAAACAATGAGTACATTCATGAATACCATCGCAGCCACTTCGTATGTGAAAGCTGTCGATGAAGAACCGTCGAAGGCCGCTAGTCTGGCGACTCAAAGTGCGTCTTCAAATACGGTTGTACCTGGGCAACCCCTTCCGGGAAGCTCTGTGTCGCTAAGTGGACTTTGGCGCTTGGTCGAAGATCAAATGAAAGAAGTCGCAAACGCAGTGTCTGGTACGGGGAAGGAAAACTCGGAAGCCAAAAAGTCACTCATTGAAATGCAAAAACAATCGCAAATCAGTCAGCTTGAGGAGCGCGAAAACGACATCAATGAGCAACAAAAAGCTCAGAAAAAGAAAGGGTTCTGGGGTAAGTTTGCGATGGCTCTGGGGTTTATTGCTGCAATCGTAGTCGCTCCATTTAATCCTGCTATGGCGGCGGTCATGGTAGTGACGATGGTCGCTAGTATTGTGGTCCCTAAAGTTGCGGATGAAATCATGAAGGCGGCAGGCGTGCCTGAAGAGACGCGTGCTAAGGTTACCATGGGTCTTGAGTTAGCGATTGGTCTGGCTAGTATGGTGCTCAGCTTTAACCCTGCCAAAATTGTCACCAAGCTCGGACAAGTAACCTCAGAGATTGCATCTAAAGTGGCCAGTACCGCTGCCAATATTGTAAGTAAAGCTCCAGTGAGTTCAGTGGCTTCGATGCTGTCAAAAGTAGGCGAATTGAAGAACGTTGTGATGTCTATGAAGGCCATGCGCCCTCTATGTAACATGATGGAAAAAGCCAGCAAGATGCTTGACGATATCGCAGAAAAGCTTAAGGACTTCATGGTTAATAGTGACAAGGCTTCTCTTCGAGCGTCTCGAATGAGTCAAGTTACAGAAGTAGGTTCAACAACGGCTTCAAGCGTGAGTGCTGGCTATGGAATTAAGTCGGCAGACATTATGAAAGATCTCGAGATTAATCAGGCGAAACAAGAGGAACTGGAAACGAAGATTCAACAAATCATTAATATGCTGAATCAAGCGATGCGCGCCATTTCACACGCATTTGAATCGATGATCAAAACGAACACTGACCAGCGTGATTTCAACGAAACGATGGTTTCCATCCATATGTAACCTATAGAGTCATAATATGATTACAAATAACGTAAATATGCCGTCCGCCTTGACTGACGCGCAGAGTATAAGCAAATCATCTCCAGTAGCTGGCCCATCGCAGGAGTTGCAAAACCAATTGCACGTGGTCTCCGAAACGTTCAAAGGCGCAGACCTGTTCGTTTTGACTGATCATCAGACGGACGAGTTGGCCAAGGTATCTACGGCTTTGGCAAGAGGGAATTTCTCAACCGTCATTGAGAATCTAAAGCAACTCAACGCTCCTTCAAAGTCGACTGGCGAAACATCCACAGCGATAGAGCAGACAGGAGGAAGCCACAGTAGCGTCACCATGGCTGAGTTGCTGGCACTGATGACCGAAATCATCGAATCTTCGCATGAGCTTCGCTCACAAGTGATGCAAAACCGGATCAGTGAAGCGTCCGCGACTTACGACTTGGCGGTGGCATTGGCGGCGGATAAGTGCCATGACGCGCAGACGAAGTTTGGTATTACCCTCGCGGCGTCATTAATCACGATGGGCGTGTCGACGTTTGCAACGATGCGTATGGCTCAGCCAAAAACACTGCAAGATAAACACATTCGTAGCATGTCTGGTGATGAGACTGTGACGGTTAAATCGCTCGATGCCAAGACTCGTAATGATTATGCAGCACGCCTTCAGGATGCACGTACCGGTAAGTACCGAGGGGTGTCGCAAGGGACTGAACTGGCGCAAGGCGTCGTAGGGAACGTCAATGAAATGCAAAATGCGGCTCAGATCCGAAATCAGGAAGAGACGCAGGCCACTAAAGAGATGAAAGCGAAGTTTGACGATCAGTTAACCGAATACATTCAAAATCTGACTCAAGAGACGGCTAAACTTAATGAGATCTTGGACTCTATTGCGAAAGCAAGCCTAGCCACCAACCGCTAATAAGGTATGAGCGGGCATGCCCGCTCATTTTAGATAATGCGTAATATTTCAATTTCAATCCCCCAACGCGCTGAACGCGTGTCAGATATATCACCAGTTAAGAAAGAGCGGGATGACGGCAAATTCAAGCGAGTCCGCGATGTCAAATACATTGAAAAACGCCAGCGGAAATATCCGCGCATTTTTCGTGTTCGACGTAAAGCAATGACGCCAGAAAACCAGCGACATTTTATCAAATTGCTCAATAGCTATCAGCTTAGAGCACTGCGCGACTGGCAAGGTTTTTTTGAGTCCTTGCCAGACGCGGAGTCGCTCAATGACGCCCAAGTTTTCATCTTGCAGGCGGTGCAACATAGTCAACATTTGTATCCGGCTTCGGTGAAGAAGAGCCTTGGAAAATACAGTAAGCAATTAGCTAAGTTAAACGATGACAACGAGCCCAGTAGTGAAACGTTGCAGCAGTTAGTTGCCTACGATCATTACTTGGAGGGATTGTTGTCACTTTTGGTGCTGTGTCGACGATATGACCAAGCCAGCAAAAAGCCACAACGCTGCAACGATAACCATCAGGAGGGCTGCAATGACTAAGCAGCGTATTTCCCATTGCCATTTGCTCAACACCTCATTCAACCCCTATGCGTTGATAGCCAGCAAATCACAGCGATTGAGCTGGAATCAAACTGGTGACACCGAAGTACTGCTGAACAAAAAAGAAGTCGTGGAATGGTTCGGGTTGCTTAGAACGTACTCGGAACAAACGGTGCAAGCTATCCTGATCGACGGAATATTAAACAATGAATTTCACAACATCACCTTCATTCTCAGCTTAGTGCAGAAGGACGATTTCAAAGTCGTCGCATCCAAACAAGCGTATCAGATGCTTTATGAGTTTGTTTCGCAAACACCGACAGGTATCCGAGAGTGGATCGACGACAAAGACTTTCTAATGAGTAGAGATGTCTTGGCGCTACTGTCTCGCAATAGGTAAACAAAAATGAACATTCAGATCGCAACAATAGAGGCTAACGTGACCTTTTCCCGTGCGTCGATGGAGAGCATCAACCGTGTTGCGGGCCAAGTATTTGACAACGGTGCCATTGAGATTGAGTTTCAAGGCGTACACGCCGATTTTCAGCCCACAAAAAACAGTGTTATGTTTCAGCTGAGCCATCAAGGCATTGAGGTCCAAGGTATCATAACGACTGAAACCGTTCAGCGGTTGTTGGCGGTGGAAGTACAGCATCTGGAACCGGAGTACGTGTCTTATCTTTTGGCTCAGCAAGCCGCAAAGTATGGGATCAGTAGTATTCGCTATGAAGAGCACCCCGGATCCACTCCACAACCTTTGATGAACGCTTCTTTTCGTTTAGGGGAGACAACCGTGATTGGAGCTCTAAGTGTGCCAACCCTGTTTATTGAAGACACCTTCTTGCGTCCCAAACAACAAATACTTTCCGACCAACTAAAGTTGTCGGTCAGTTGGGCACCATTTGAAACGGCATTGAACGCGGAAGAAATCACTGCGCTTACATCGCAGGATTTGGTGCTTGTGTTTCCAAAGTAAATGTCAGTACTTAATAAAATAGAGCGGTTTCTATTGAAACTGGAGCAGAATGAACATGAAGTGTTAACTCATTATCCTGACCATGTTTTGCTGCCCATTATTCCATTTTTTCAATTGGTCCATGTCGAGGACATTGAGCTCGTTTTGAAACAACTTAGCCTTTTTGAACAGAGAAAAGGGCTGTTCCTGATCCGGCTCGACGGCTTTGTTACCTTAGCGGCAGATGAAACGAACCTTCAAAAAGACGACCTGCGACGTTGGATAATCCAATTGATAGAATCCATGAGATATTAATATGTGTATAAACAGCCTAGTTACAACACCTTCGACGAGCACAAAGAGCGTGGCACCGCCTTTATTGAGTGATGGTGGAATAACGTTGCTTAAGACAGCCCCAACTGTACTGACGGCCCCTCATTCTCAGGCTCTTCGTTCAGAATCAACGGTACATCTTGATTCTGTGTCGACTGAACCATCTTTGTTGAATATGTCCGAGGAAGCGACTGAAAAGAGAGCGACGTCTGCAGGTAGTGAGCGTATGCAATCGACTCGTTCCACGTCGAATCAGTACAGCAATAAAACGAAAGCCAAGGTACACTTAGGTGCCTGTTCCATCGGGGCTCTGACCTTTGGTATTCTGGCTGGACCTGTAGGGTTGGTCTTTGCACCTGCGTATTTAAACGCCATCTGCATGGCGATGTATGGAGGCCATGAATTTTTGATTGGGGAGACTCCACCTCACCAGACTGAACCGAAGGCTCCAGCTCTCCAGACTGAGCCGGAGACTGCAAATCCAGAACCTGACCAGCCCACTTCTGCCAGTCACACTGCCCTAAGCCCCGATCAGCCGGGTGGCCCAGGGAATGAGGAAGAAGACGAACCCTATAACAACGATACCCCCCCAGGCCCTTTTCCACCCCAAAGCAGGGGTGGAAACTTTACCTTTGCACCAGTCTATGCACCGAACATCACGATTAATGAAGCGCCCAACATAACGATTAATGGCAATATCTACTTCATGCAAGACGGTGAAACGGCGATGCCGTCGCAAGCAACCTCAGTGAAAGAGAATTTGACACAACCCGCTAAATCACGTGATGTCTCAACTTCTTATCAAAGTGAAGAAGTTCGAGTCACGCGTATTTCGAAGATGACTCCTGAGCAAGTCTTTAAAGCAGTAGATACAACCGACTCTATCTCACAGAGTTTGATGTCGGGAGCACTGAATGCACACCAAATCACTTTCAGTGATGGCGCCCAAGCAATCGTAACCGGCCTGCCAGCCCCTGCGTCACCTAGTCATCATCGAGGTATAGGGTTCACGGCATTTAACGAAGCCAGTGTGACTCAGTCACAGGCCTCCTATACAAAAGAGAAAGCGAAACATTCTGACATTAACGTGGGTTTCACTCATTCTTGGCAGTGCAGTGATAACGGGCAATGGTCGCTCAAGCCTCTAAGTAATCAAGACAAGGGCGATGTAAAAAAACGTGACCGCGAAGCTTCGATGCGAGCGAAGTCCACGGCCTCTCACGTTGCAATGTCTAGTGAGTTGGACAAAAAAACAGACGAGTTCTCGGCCAATCTTGAGACTAAAGCTTCTATCACGAAAATAATGCCTGTTATGAACAATCACTCGCAAGGTATCAAATTGGCTCATGTCAGCGAGACAAAACCTGACAATGAAAAAACGTCGGGCTACTACTCTGTTCCCGATGATAGAGTTGATGGGGGGAATAGAATCATCCTCGAAAATTCGACACGTAAAGAGCAAAGAACGGATAAGAGGACAAACAGTGTAGAGATCCGCCGACCTATTTTGCCAACAGGACAGGTGTCGAATAATCATGTTACAAGGGCAGACTTTCATTACAACCGTTGGGTTCGTGAGGGTAGCCAATGGAAACGAGACACTAAGGGGCAATTTGAGAGCGAAGCGCAGGCCATTTTGAGTCCAGGATCTGCACAAGCCATTTCTAGTTTGCACAGTAACCGAACGGCAGGTTTGTTTAAGAATATGTCGCCGATTACCCTGAAAGAACGGGCAAGCTCCCATAATAATCAAGTGTCTCAGAGCGCCCGCCCGCTCAAACTATTCGGTCATAGACCGTTTCCTCAGCCAGACTTGGCCAAACTGGTTTTTGAGTCGAGGGCGGAGGCGTAAATAGGAACACATCTTCACAATTGGTAAGACTAAATCTTAGCTCTTCAGATTTAGTCTTTTTTTTTCCTTTGAGCCCAATGGGAGGGGGCAGCTAGAGTAAGGATCGCTCAAGAGATGAGGTGAACCGTGTATATTGAAATTGAATCAGCACAGCGTGCAATTCCTCAAATTAGTTTTAAACGAAACCGTGTGTCAAATGTAATCAAGCAGTCTGAATTACGTCTGTACGAGGATGCTCAAACGTTGTTAAACAGCTTGAAGGGGCGTGTTGACGAGTATCAGTGCATCTTGGAAAAAGAGGTGTTGAGGCTGATCGAGGAGAAAGAGCAGACTTTAAATGCCCACATCGAACAGGCATTTGGCGACACGGTGGAGAGTTGGAATGCCAAACAAAACCAATGGCTCGCTGAAGCGGAGGACAAACTCTCTGCACTGTTAATCGAGCAGAGACAAGACCTTCTGGGGGTGAAAGAAGAATTGAAGCGTACCGTGGTGAAGTTGACTCAGGCGCAGTTGGCTAGCGTCAGTCAGGACGAAACGTTAATCAGGTATTTGGTGGATATTCTGCACACACTCATAGACGACGCTAGCCGTTGTTTGAAGGTGGAGAGTACTTTCTCAGATACTGGCGTGATTTTGTCGGTTGAAGACGACGAACGAGTCATTTGTATTAACACGTCTGAATTGATCGCGCAGCTTAGAGAGGGCTTAGACAAGTTATGATGAAGTCCCTAAAGCTCCGGGCTTTCTTGTTCAATCCAAGTAGTGTTGTTTTGGTACTGCTCTTGCCCACCATTATTTTATTCACGCTGCCAGGTGAAGTGATTGATGCGTTTATTCTATTGAGTTTTATCAGCTCAGCATTGCTAATGATCATTATGTTAGAGAACGATGAACCGTTAAAAGTGACGTTTCTTCCCACAGTTGTTCTGTTGCTAACAACGTTTCGATTGCTGTTGTCGATAGCGACAACACGGAACATCATCGCCAATGAAGATGTCGGTGATGTGATCGAAACTGTCGGTCAGATTGTTATGGGGGGCAATTTATTATCGGGGCTACTGATTTTTGTCATCATTACTATTGTCCAATTCCTCGTTGTGACCAAAGGCGGCGAACGAGTTGCGGAGGTTGGCGCGCGTTTTTCACTGGATGCGTTGCCAGGGCGTCAAATGACCATAGATAGTGATTTGAAAAGTGGTTTGATCACCGGAGAACAGGCGCAAACACTGCGAGCCAACTTAAGTACGGAAAACAAATTGTTTGGATCGCTAGATGGCGCTATGAAGTTCGTCAAAGGGGACTCGATTGCCGGTATCTTGATCAGCCTAGTCAACTTGTTTGGTGGTATTTACGTGGGCATCAACCAATTTGAATTATCACTGTCGGAAAGTATTAGCCGATTCTCTGTGTTGACTATTGGTGATGGGTTAGTATCGCAAATACCCAGTTTATTGTTGTCCATGGCTTGTGGCGTTTATTTGACCCGGATCAAAGGCGAAGAAGAAGAGTCGAAACCGTTTATTTCGCAGTTGATAACACAAATAGGCGCGTTCTGGAAAAGCCTTCTGCTGATTGCATGTGTCGTATTTATGCTAGGCATGCTGAATGTAGAATTGTTATATGTTTGCCTCCCATTAGCGGTGGTCTGTGGTTTGCTGGCGTATGTATTGAGACGACAGCAACTGGTGCCTGAAGGCCTAACCAGCTTTGAGGCTGAGGGCAGTGGATTGTTTGAATCATTGAAATTTATGGTTCGTACAGATCATCATCAAGGTGTCATTTACCAGCGATTGAAATCGTTGGAAGACGCGTTGTGGGGAGAGGATCTGGGGGCTCCTGCGATGATCGTAAACGAAGCGTCTGAGTACGATCTTGAAGTGTATATAGCCGACATTTGTATGTATCGATTTCGCCATGAGACCGCGGATGAGGTTGTGGAGATCATGAACGATGGTTTATTCACCCGGCATGACAATGTGGCTGAAAACCTGTCCCAAGTAGTGTCTTACTTCTTAAGAAGGCGTTTGATAGAGAAATACAATCTACAGTTCACCAGCAATGTGATTGAAGGGTTAGCGCAACAAAGCGAAGTTATGAAAGGCGAGATCGATTCAGCCATTGGCCTGAACCGCGTTCACGATGTAATCAAGGAGATGCTGCGAGCCCCTGAGTTCTTTTTAGACCGAATTAGCTTTTTTGAGGCGCTGATTTATTGGTCAAGAATAGAAAGCGACCCCAAGAATTGGCTAAACCGCATTCGCACTCAGGCAAGATATGAGATCACGTCTCGACTCATGAACTCGACCAATCAAATTCATGTGGTGTTACTGCCACCAGAGATTACCGAACAAATCGAATGGTTTGTCTCCGGGGAAGTTGAGGACACCAATCAGATGATTGCAGTCCAGCAAGGGCTTCGACAAGAACTGCGTCGCTTGACGGCATTGCACCGTTGCCTACCTACCTTGGTGGTCAATGATTCGGAGGTCAATATGGTGAAGTCATTCTTCTATCAAGTCGTATCGACTTTACCGGTTTGCAGCCATGGTGACATTGCTGATTCTAGCTACGTGGCCACGTCGGACGTTATACAGATCGCGTCATAGGAGGCTAAATGGAATCCTCAGAACCCAAAAAGTACCCTCCGACGGCTAAAAAGCTCCGAGACTTGAAGAAAAAAGGCCAGTTCCCGAAAACGGAGCTGGCGGAACCTACGCTGGAATTGGTGGTATTTACGCTGGTTTTTATCGCTGCCCTTTATCTGGCGTTTGAGCACATCGATCAATGGATTGAAATGATGCTTTATGCAGATGTGAGTATTAGCGTGTCGTCCATGATGGCGTTGCTTAGGTGGGCGATTGCTGGGCTAGTTGGGTTGAAGCTGGTGGTTACCCTATTGAATTGGGTGATCCTCAATAAAACCGTGGTGAACACAGAAGCACTTGGCTTCAAAATAGACAAAATCAACCCGGTTAATGGGTTTAAAAATATTTTTGGCCTTGAAGCCATGTCTCGGGCGTTGCGCAAAGTGCTGGAGCTGCTATTTCTGCTTTTTTTGTTGAAATACATCTTCGACGTGATTGGGGGAGAGTTGACGTCACTACGGGAAATGAACAATCAGAGCTATTTTATCTATCAGCTGATGATGTTCATTGGATTGTGTTCTACTGTGTTTGTTGTGTTTGGTTTGTGTGTGGGCAGTGTTGACTATTTGGTCGAACGTTTCCATTTTCATAAAAAAAACCGCATGACATTTACCGAAATGAAAAATGAGATGAAAGAAACTGAAGGTGCTCCGGAGATAAAGTCTGAACGCAGGCGGCGGATGCGCGAAGTAATGGACAGCCCAATGACAAGAGGACGTAAACCTACGTTTGCGTTGGCCAATCCGACGCACATCTTAGTCCCTATTTGCTATGAGCCTGATATTGATAAAGTGCCAGTGGTTTTGACTATTCGCACCAACACTGTTGCTAAAGAAGAACGTCAGCGATTGGCTGCCTTGAATGTGCCTGTGATCGAGAACAAACCGCTGGCCAGAGCCTTGTATAAGACGATGAAAATAGGCGAGGCCCATATACCGAAAGAGTTTTATCGAGATGTCGCGATGATCATCTCAGTGTTAAGAAAGTATGAAAAGCATGGTAAGTAAATTGAGAGCGACGATAGCCAGCCTGATGGCAATAAATCTTTGTGCCTGCAGCACGCCAGCCATTCGAGATACGCATTCGATATTAGACTTTGAGTGGGAAGCGGACGTCTACAATATGATGTATGCCACTGTGGGCGATGTTGATAATCTTCGGCTTTGGGTGCGTCGTCCTCCAAGCTTTGCGGAGGGTGCTCCTCACCAAAAGGTGTGTGTGGAGGTTGGCCAGCCCGGAATGGATAATCGATTCTATTTGGCGAACCTTAACACTTACGGGGTGCAGGAAGTCTATAGTTGTAAAGGAGACTATGCGGCATTTTCAAATTTGGTGTCGCCTAACCATTATCGACGTTTTGACAAGGATGCGTGGTTGGGTGTTGATGGGGTGAGTGAGACGTCACTAGACAGCGGGTTGTATCGATTCACCTTCGCCAGTTTGTTTCCAGTGAACGAATATGAATTGACCGAACAAGGCAAAGTCACGTTGCTAAACGTCGTCGAGTGGGTCCGGCAATGGCCTGTGAGGCACATTCGTATCTACGGTGTCGCGGACTCATCAGGAGACTATGTGCATAACCAATTTTTAGCGAGGGCGCGTGCTGAGGTCGTCAAAGATTTTTTAAGGGAAGAGGGCGTGCATCAAATCCCTATTTCGTTGCGCGGCAGTGTAGAGAACGGATTACCCAGTGCCGAAGAGCGTATTGCTCAGCGGCGTTTTATGATTGATATAAAGTTAGACACACAATGAAGAATCAACAATTTTCGTTATTAATGAGTGAAGTGGCCCAACTGGTGCAAGGGGAGGCCATGCCCGTTCGAGACGGAGAAGCATTAGTTTGTACTTATGGTGAATGGTCGTGTCGAATTGAGAGCGGTTCGGCGGTTGGACTGACAGGACAGATCATTGTATTAGTCAAATTAGACTTGGCTATCGACGAAAAGCATGCGCTTGAGGTTAATGGTCACTTCGGGCTGACGTTGGACGGGTACATTGCGATGCTAACAGACAACGAGCGATTCTATGTGCGCCATAAGCCTATGCCGACTCATCCACAACAAGTACTCGATATGCTGAGCAAAACAATCAGTGTCGTGCATCAACTCAAAAAAGAACTGCAAAGATTATGTGGTTGATCGAATTCATCACAGGGCACCTCAATGGTGTGACGCTCCCTATCGATCGTTCGTTGTGTTTGACTGGGGCCACTGAGTCTGAACAGCAGGATGTGTTGGCGCTTCCGGAGTATTGGTCAAAAGACACATCGTTGACCCTTGAGGTAGAAGGAGAGCAACTGTACGCACAAGGCTTTCATCGCAAAGGAAAACGCAAGGAGCTCGTCGCAAACCGTATTTATCAACATCAAGGACTCGTTTTCTTTTTATACCCCCAAGGGCAGCGCGCGCCAAGACTGCGTCGATATCGCCTCAAGCAATACCAACCTCTTATCGTGATGGCTCTGGTGCTTAATGCCTTCCTAACTTCTGGGGGCGTCATGTGGTGGCAGTCTCATCAGACTGCGTTAATTGCGAATTATTGGAAACAGATCGATTCCGGCTACATCAAAGGTGATCATCTATATGTGTTCGATCCAGCGGCTCTTGACGGCTTGCCTCAATACTTGAGTGCGAATATGACTGTAATTGCACCATCGACGTACTTACCAACGTCACAGTTGTCAGTGGAAGTTGTGTCCGCTGAAACTGGTAGGCCCCTCTCCAGTTCTATCACAACCAAAAAAGGGCGCGATCAAATTCGTGTGCACACCGGGGAGGTTGACAATCAAGTCATGTCGCTATTGGGGAAGTCTGGAGTGAGTTTTGTTAAAGAAGGACAAACTTGGCGTGTGTCAGACCCCGAGTTAGCTGCGAGAGTACTCAAGGCGCATGGGCTAGATAGTATCACCAAACACCTGACAGCGCGTAACGATAGTCACGAGCGTATTGATTCTAATTCCTTCCCATACGCCATTTTCTTTTCTACTCAGTCAGTACGTTACATCTATGATGCAAGTAATCGGTACTGGGAAGGAAGCCTCGTTCCTGAGCTTGGTGTCATACAGGCCATCACGCGTGAAAAGGTTATTTTTAAAGATGGTTCTAAAACCCGAATTTATGACATCCCAAAACAATAGGAGAACAAATATGTCAATGAAGCAGATCGTAAACTTTTCTGATATGGAGTCGATTTCCTCTAAGAAAACGTTCAATGCAACACTGAAAACCATGATCTTAGAGCACCCATTGGTGCAGAAAATGCTAGACACTATCCAGAGAAGTAATAGTGGTTCACAATCGGTGTCTCTATTCACCCCGGGGGCTGAAGACCCTTTAGATCTGATTGACGAGATTTTTTCTCAGTACATCGAAACGCAAACTGCCCATGCGGATGCGATGGCACAACAGATTGAGGTGATGTCTAATGCGGTTGCTGAAATCAATCGACTATGGGGACTGGTAATGCAGGAAACTCAGCCAAACACTGACCTCAACAGTAATGATAAAACACCACTTCTTGGTGATGATTACCTAGAACAGATAGACAGTTATATTAAAGATGATTTGGGTGACTCTCGAGGGATTTCGGTCATTACGGGAAGTAACTTAGAGGACACAAAAAATATGTCGGTGAGTTATGTAGAGCTTAACGAAATGGAGGCAAGCATGACGGCATACGGCAACAGTATCCAAGTGGACTTGGACACCAAGCAGCAAGAATTTAAGAATGTTATGACCCAAATATCTTCGACCCAAGACGAAATTCGGAATGTTCGTAGAGCGATTGTCGCCATTACACAGGGGTAAATAATGAAAATTGCTATCGATGTGGTGATCGGGCACACCTCGTTAACACTCGAACAACTAAATCAGTTGCACAAAGGTCAGGTGAAGCCGTTGACAGATTTTGTTCAGTCTTCGGTCATGCTGAAAAGTGGGAATGAACTTATAGCCACTGGGACCCTGATCAAAGTCGACGAAGGTTATGGTGTGTTGATAGAAGAAATTAACCCACTAGTGCATGGATAATCGATAGAGAGGTAGGACTTAGGTGCTACCTTTTTTGTTTTTTTGAGGTTTTTACATTCTTTTAGAATGAAATATCATAATCTTTCTCATAATTTTCTCATCTCTTTTTATGGCAAATCAAGCAATATAAACAGCGAAACATCGTGATCTGGTCGTAGACAGATAACAAAGTGGTTTTGTCGTGAAAACAGACGCTCTCATCAAAGGCTACATGGGACGCTGGGCTCAAACACATGACTGCATATCGAGAATGTCATTAAGAGGTAAAATTTATGGTTAGAAATTATGTACTAGGAAACCAGATAGTTTTTGACGCGCTTAAACGAGAAGTGGCCTCACCTGCGCTGACTATCACGCTTGGAGGACGTGAAGCCGAAATCCTGAAATTGCTCTGTATGCATACCAACGAGGTGATAAGTAAAGAGCACATGCACCGAAAGGTGTGGGGCAAAGTGTTAGTCAGCGAAACATCTCTTACTAAAGCTATCTCTAACCTGAGGAAGTCGTTGGCTCGATTAGAGTTTTTATCGTGTGAGATCAAAACTATCCCTAAAGAAGGCTACATGCTGATCTGTGAAAGTGGCAGCGTGTTTGAAGCCTCTGGAGAAAAGGCGCCGGCGTTTAACATTAAACAGATAAACAATGAGGAAGCATCACTTGAACGCACGAATCGGGTGTCCAGTCAGTACAGTAACGCTCTTGAGCCTACGTTACCCACAGCCCATTATTCCGTGGTCACTCGACGATATATTATGACCATCTTTGCTTCGTCACTCTTAGCCTCTCTCATGACGGAGGGGATCCTTTTATTGCTCAAATAGTACAGCGGCGTCAGTGAGGTTAATGTTCACATCACGTCGCATTATGGGAGCCACTACAATGGCTGATTTGTGTGCCAGCATCTAAGCCAGTCTGAGTGATGAAAGGAGTTCATCTTTATCCAATCCGGTTGAGTTTCCTCGACGTACTTCCTTTATTTTCTCATTGTGCCTCAGACTTTGATGTGGACTATCTTGACAGACGAGAACCGCCTTTATTCTCCAACCTTATACTCCTTCACAAGCAGATACCATCAAAGACATGTGTCAAATCAATAGTATAAACAATGCCTTCCAAGGCGGCCGCGTGCACGATAAAGGCTTGGAAGGCTGTCCCTTAACGTGTGGGCGTTCGCTCGATAGATGGTCGACTTTGTATGGCATGTCGAAAACGCAGGCCAATGCTTGGGTGAATGGCTAAGCGTGTCAGCCAGAGGAATTCCCCATTGTAACATAGTCTACACCGAGAAGAGCTGTTATGTAAAAAGGTGAGAATTTGAGACAATTTGCGGTCATTTAGCATAGGCAGGGTTTATCACATTTGTTCACTTCCTCTTGTGGGGCGGAGGTGGGTACATTGTTGTCGACGCAGCATACCGCTGTAACTTTTCATTGAATGATCCACACACAACGGAGAAACATCATGGCAAGCGTAAGAGAAAACGCATCAGTCGTAGCGGACAATTATCTCACCACAAAGGATGTCGCTGATTCTTTTGAAGGCTTTATTACAGCGGCTGACGGAGCTGTTGAGAGTTTTATTGCTGACAATACCAACGCCGATGGTCAATTGGACATGTCAGCATCTCAATCGTTAGAGCTTCAACAACTCATGGCCGACCAAAGCATCGCAGCGCAGACGGCAACGTCAACGCTTAAAGGGGTGAAAGACTCCATTACGGCTGCGGCTCGTAATATCTAATGAGAATATCGGGAGGTAAGTACGTATGCCGAACGGTATCGAAACTGTCCCTTTGATTCTAGGGCTACTGACCACAAGCGACGTCGCTGATTCTTTCGAGGGGTTTATTTCAGCGGCCGACGAAGATGTTGAGAACTTCATTGCCGCCAATAGCAAAGCCGATGGTGAACTGGAAATGTCAGCGTCTCAATCGTTGGAGCTTCAGTAGCTGATGGCTGACCAAAGTATTGCAGCGCAAACGGGGACGTCCACTCTAAAAGGGGGAAAAGACTCTATTACGGCTGCGGCTCGCAACATTTAATCGTCGCAGGGCTAGCGCCCTGCGACCCATTCGGTGTGACGATGATAGATCTATTGAATCCAGACAATGCCTTTTCTGGGGCAAATTTAATTGTGTTATTGGCTTTAGCTTTGGTGTCGGCTGTATTGTTTATTTGTTTTTCAGGGTTTGTGAAATACAACATTGTTCTGAACATCATCAAAAATGCGGTGGGGACACAACAAATACCGCCTTCCATGGTTGTCAATTTACTGGCCGCATTGATGGCTTTGAACAGCGTTTGGCCTGACATCACTCCGGGTTTAGAGAGAATTAAACCTTATTTCTCTGAACAACAAGAGGAGCAAGCTTTCCCCTTGGATATTCAGGAAATACAAAGCCAAGACCAGCCTCAAAATATTACTATGTACTACTTGGTCTCTCACCTATTTGAGTACTTTCCTGAGTTGCTAGAACGAGCAAAGCACAACACTGAGACGTTGATGGATATGATAGAGCTACCTCTCAACTTTGACAGTAGTGCCGATACGTTTAAGTACTTTCTCGGTAATTTGATTTTGGATCTTTACCAAGGTTTTGAAATGGGCCTCAAGCTCTACATGGTATTTGTCAGTATCGACTTTTTAATCGCGGTGGTATTGAGCGGCGTAGGGATGACGATGCTGTCTCCAACTGTTATTTCGACTCCGATCAAACTAGCTATTTTTTATTTTTCTGATAGTTGGACCATGTTGTTTAGGGCGTTGGGTTAGTATGGAAGCCCTATTATTTCCCAATTGGACGTTGTTTGCGGGACTGTTCCTGTTTTTGAAAGTGTACGAGCCGACCCGACTCTACTTGGATAATACCTGTTGTTTGGCTATTGCCATCACCTGCGCGATGTTTGTGGACCGTCAATTGGTGGTGAATGAGCTTCACTTGGGGTGGGTGGTTGCAGTGGTGATGTTTGCGTTATTGATGTCGGTTCCATACCTGTTAGGGGGCATGGTAGGCAGTGTCATCCAGCAGTTGCTTCTCCTGAATGAACAATCGGTGCAAGACAAACGTTTTACGGATGAATCCGAATCTTTGGCAAAGCTTAGCAGTTTGTTGATGGTGTATTACGCCTTAAATGACGGGGTTTTATTTCGGCCGTTGCTGCAACTGTTGAATGTGCCAAGCTCCATCGGGTTGAAAACTGATTTTGCTCAGTTGTTTTTTTTTATCACAGATAGCTTAGGCATGTTGGTCGTGGTGTCGGGTAAATACATTGTGTGCATGATCGTGACCACCGTGTGTTGCGGATATGTCGATTTGTTTTTTAAAAAGGCGTCCTTGTCCCAGTTTGTTACGCCCAATGTCAAAGCAGTGCTGGTGGTGATTTTGTTAAACCTGTGGTTTTTAAACGACCAGTTCTACGTTTTTAAACAGTTAATGCAAAAGGTAGGGTATGAATAACGTACAAATGCATGGCCTTAGTCAAGCAAGCAGCGTGTTGGAAGAAACCTCTGACTTTGAGGCGATGATACATGAAGTCGCTCAAACTGCAGACATCTCAGAGGGTGATGAAACAGATAATTCAGATGAGGTTCTCGGTGATGAGGAAGCCGTAGAAATCATTCTGGAACAGACCATCATCAATCAAACCATTCGTCAAATGAAACAAGACGAGGAACGATTAGAAGAGATTTTCGATGAAACTTAAAATATGGTTGTGTGCGTTGTGCATACTTGCTGGCCCTGTCCACGCCAACGTTTTTATCAAGCAGCAAGACATGAATGTCGGCCAAGCGTTGGCCGCCATCGCGAAAGACATGAACCTGAAGCTAGTGGACCAATTAGGAAGCGAGGCCGAAAAGCAGGTGATTTCACGCCCTCTGTCGGGGGAAGGCAAAGAGTTACTGTTAGAATTGTCGCAAGTCTATGATTTTGATTGGTACATCTATGGCAGTACACTGCGTGTGCAGTATGACCAAGCGTACATTAACTATTCTTATCGCCCAAAGAATATTCAACCTAGCGCCTTGCTTGTTGAGTTAAAAAGCACGTTTGTCACTAGTACGACAGTCAAAATGGCCAGCGTCGAACGGGGGCACTCGGTGCTGTTTTCCGGCCCCCGGGAATTTGTCAATGACGCGGTCAGTTATGCGGCTATGGTAGACAAAAACCAATTTCTGGAAAATGAAAATAATCTTGAACTGGCTCGGATCAATTTTGATTACTTGTCAGTGGTTGACCGAAGCATTGAAACCTTTAATGGGACCGTTAACTTTCCGGGTGCGCAGTCGCTCATAGCTGCGGCCATCACGAACATTGGCCAGTTTAAAAACGTTAGCGATCAACAGCTGTTAGAAAAAGCCTATAAGGTCAAGCTCAGTGACGGAGAAAAGCAGGCTCTCGAGGAGGAGGAAAAAACCTCGAAAGTTCAGGTGCTCCCTTCTATTAACGCGCTCTTAATCCGTGGGACTCCCGCGGAAGTGAAACTGGCAAAACGCATTGCAGCCCTTATAGACATCAAGAGCCAGCAACTGCTTTTTTCTCTCAAGGTGTATGACGTTGCGGTAGACAGAGATGAAACGCTAGGCCCTGACAGTGCATTTCTTAACGGCTCCCAAGGAATCTACGATATGCTTTCTCTTCCGTTCAGTGACACCAAAACGTTCTTGAAAGGGTTCCAAGCGACAACCTCCAACGGTATGGCTCGTGGTGTGTATGAGACGAACTTATTAGTGTTGGAAAACCAACAAGGTCATTTCGGTCGTAAGGAAACGGCTACCATCAGCTTGATCTCGGAAAAACAGGTAGAAACGCAAGAGATCGAAGCGGACAATGGTGTCTATGTTACGGGGCGTTTACTTCCTTCTGGCCGAGTTCAGGCAAAGGTAGAATATAAAGAAGAAAGCCTTGATGATGATGATGATGACGCATCTAGTCAGTCGGTTGAGCCCCCAAAGGTTAGCTCTCAATCCTTAGAGTCGGAAGTCTACATTCAACCCGATCAAACGGTAATTTTAGGCGGGTTTGATAATACAGTGACACAGTCTACTGAAGTGGGTGTCCCCGTTTTATCTAGCATTCCTTTGTTGGGCTTGCTGTTCAAGAACACTCATGAAACCAAGCGGAAGTATAAGCGATACATCTCCATTTCTTTTCAGGTGATTGAGTGATGTTCCAGTATTACTTTAAAGTCAAAGAGTCTTGCCAAGATACGGTGACCTGCCAAGCCGCGATCAATACCTTTGTCGGTCAAGAATGTTTCATACATACAGTCGACGGACAACGTGTTCGCGGGGAAGTCGTCAAGGTAGTCGGAAGTCGAGTGGAAATTAAGCTCCTACAGCCGGGCGCTATACAACGGGGCGGCAAAATTGAGATCACGCCAAACCGATTTTGTTTCCCACTCAACGAGCAAGCGTTGGTCGGCAAAGTGATCAACTGTTATGGACAAACGCTTTATGGTGAAGATTATCTAGACCAACCGGGAAACTATCTGGACTTACCAATTGCCGTTGAGCCTATCCCATTGGCGATGCGAGCACCAATAGAGGATGTATTCCCAACAAAACTGAAGATCATAGATGGCCTGTTCACTATCGGTGAAGGCCAGCGCCTGGGACTATTCGCCCCTGCAGGTGCGGGGAAAACAACCACAGTGTCCATCATGGCCAACAATATGGACGCTGATGTGGTTATCTTTGCAATGATTGGCGAACGGGCTCGTGAAGTCGTGGAGTTTCTTGAAGGGGAAATAGGGCCAGAGGTGATTCAAAAATCCATCACTATTGTCTCGACATCTGAGGCAAACCCGCTAGAAAAAGTTCGCTC
Organism: Vibrio sp. CUB2; assembly: GCF_001557945.1. NCBI lineage: Bacteria > Pseudomonadati > Pseudomonadota > Gammaproteobacteria > Vibrionales > Vibrionaceae > Vibrio > Vibrio sp. CUB2. The sequence continues at coordinate 40,549 of NZ_LNRB01000003.1, forward strand.
CGGACTGGTAGCGGTCTCGATCGCGCGACATTTCATGGAGCAAGGGAAAAAAGTTGTCCTGTACTTTGACTCATTGACACGTTTTGCTCGAGCGCAGGCAATGCTCGATGGAACGCCGATTGAAGGCGGTATTCCTATTGGGGTGTCTTTAGCCTTGTCGCGTTTAGTTGAGAGCTGTGGTAACTCCATGCGAGGCTCCGTAACCGGTATTTTCACCGTTTTGATTGAAAAGGAAATTGATAATGATCCGATTGCCCATGAAGTGAAGTCATTGATTGATGGACACTTGGTTTATTCAACAACCATAGCGTCAACAGGCCGTTATCCGGCAATTGATGTATTGAAAAGCAAAAGTCGTTTGCAAAACAAAGTCCAGGACAATGAGTATGTTCGCATGTCAGAAGCCATCAAAGACATGGTATATCGGTATTTTAATGTTGAGCTCTTGATTCGGGTAGGGGAGTACGAAAAGGGAAATGATTTAGAAACCGATGAGGCGATTGAACGATATCCCCACATCATTGAATTTCTGAAGCAGGGATTTGACGGAGTGGAATATGAAGAAACCCTCGAAGCAATGGGTCGAATTTGGTCAGCTCATTGATATTATTGATATTCGTATAGGCAAGCAGCAGCGCAAGCTCGTCAAACTAAAAAAAGAAAAACAAGCGCTAGTGGCTCAAATCCAAACGCTGTGGGATAAGATTGAGCAAGAGCAAATCGTACTGAAGACCCTTGGTTTACGAGATGAAAATAACGCATTGCAACGCCTGTTCTTACGTCGAGAAGATTGTAAGTCTCACATTGAGTCGTTCTTTTTTGATGTTTCGATAAAGCAACAAAAAGTCGAAACATTAACGCTGGAAATAGAAACCACCGAGGCGAAGAAAAAGCTGCTGGAGAAGCGAAAAGATGCACTAGGAGAGCTGCGTGAGCTGATCAGAGATGAGGAGCCATAATGGAAGTTATACAAGCAAATTTGCCGCTGAACACGTTCGCCGAACGTGATGACTTTGAAGCAGAAATAGATGAGATAACTGACTCCACAGATGGCGAGACCGAAGAGCCATGCCGCGATGACGATAAGGTCAACCGACTAGTGGAAAGACAGCGCCTAGTCAAAGAAGTTGCAAGAGCACAAACGTTTGACCGCCATCAGCAGAAGAAGCGCATCTCGCTGCAGTCGCCACGCAAGCTTGAAGCCACGAAACCTCTTCGATGTCAAACTGATGCGGGCGAGCGACACAACCCGTCCTCGGTTTACAACCTTGCCTTCATACAGACACTCATGTCGGGGATGGTCGATGTCGACGCGGTCGCCAAGGAGACTAGCCCAATAGCCACCACAGGAATGAAACCGCCAACTGTGACCTTAATGGAACGTATGCAGACGTGGCGAGTTGAAGTACAGCAGGCCACTAGCTATCTTCCAGTGATGCCACATTTTACATTAAGTGCTCGGCTGTTTCATCAGGACCAGAAGCTCAAAAGTTATCGCGTGTTACATCAAGGTAAGTATTACCTGTTTGAATTTGAAGGGGAAGAGATGAAAGAGTATTGTGAGGTCGATCATGACCGTGCTTGATGTAACCGCTGCTTGTTTAGATATTGTGAAAGACGCGATCATTATTTTTTCACTCAGTTTTGTGGTGACAGGGGTGCTGGTCGGGATGTTGCAAACGGTGTTCAGTGTGCAGGACCCCGGTTTACCGATGGCATCAAAACTGGTGGTATTCATGGTGTTGTTGACTCAGATGGGAGGCAACATCTATGAACAATTTCATATGTTGTTCCGGCAGTTGTGAATGTTGGAACAATGTGCGTTTGGAAGTAGAGAGGAAATGTTTTTGAAACAGTTAAGAGAGATCGTCTTTAAATCACTGGTAGACAATTTAGGAGTAGAGCCTGCGTTACTGTCTCGGGTTCAAGGCAATGATCCCATCGTCATCGAACTGGAAGGGGGAGACGATATTTATGTGTATTTTCAGGAAAAAACGTTACAGACCTATATTGAGATGCCCTTGAAAGACCGCAGGGTCCTTCCTCTGAAGGCCTCAAAATTCATGGAAGCACTGACAAATGATGAGCAGCTATTTATGAATGTTCAGCAAGATAAGGTCGTTGTCTTTGCTGAATTAGGCGAAGACATGATGCACCTTGAGCGTCGATTGTCTGAGAAACTAGATACATTCAATAAGTTAGCGCATCAGTTGAGAATGTAGATTTATTGGTGAGTCTTTCCGCTGATACGAGTAAGGTTTAACCCAGTTATTCGTAGGGCAGAGAGGGCTTGCCAATAATGGATCACGCACATCGTAATGATTAAACAAAGGTACCTATTTTGAGAATTAATCACCCCATAGACACTAAACCGATTCGTGACCATCGCCCCAGCACCCAACTAAGTTTTGACGTTAAAACGATACGATGGTCAACCAAAGCGAAACAGAAAGTCAAAGCTACCTTAAATTTTATTGGGCTGCGTTCTGAAAAAAAGGCCTCCAGTAAACTTAATAAGGTGTCAGTGGCTACTAACGTAAACTACTCTTCAATAAATAAATGCAATAGCAGTGAAATAGTCCGAGTGCCGTCAGAGCGTAACAGCAAACCGCGTCAAGAAAGCATGAAAGAGTCTTCTGGTGTTGTACAGTTGCAGCGGTCATCAGCGTCAGCTATAGCAGAACATTTGCCCTCGAAAGTTTTATCCAAGAAAAACACAATAGCTCATTTATCACCTGAGAGCTCTGGGCGTGTTGAGAACAACACCATGCCATCACCTATAAGCCATTCGGCTACTAAAACGTCAAATTTGATGCGTCAGTTTGGATTTGACGTTGAGAAAAATGTACATCACAAAGTGTCGCCAGATGAGCCCGCAGAGGTTCAGACTAACGAGACCAAATGTAAGGCTAACGCATCGCTAGAAAATAGTCAGGTTTCTTCAAGCCAACCGTTAATCGAAACAAGTGTCGTGTCAAAAGAAGCCAATATTGAAGGTTTATCTTTGTCCTTTAAGGAAAAACAAAAACTTGTAGAACGTAAACTGAAGAACGGTCCAAAGACTCCTGCAGAGGCGTTGATTAAACAACAAAAGGAAACACGAAATAAGAAAACATCGCCCCCTAAGACGAGTGTACCTGATGCGCCGTCACCAACTACACTCCAAGTGCCGTTGAAACCTGGTGTGATCCCGCCGCCGCCGCCGCCGCCGCTAGGTCTTCTGTCAGGCCCGAATAAAGTGTGGACAAAAAATGTTTGGGCACCAGTTGATGTTGGAGAAACGCCATCAGGAAACAAAAAAAATCATGTGGTATCTGCAAAGAAATATATCGACGAACATAAAACGAAAGAAATGGATAGCATTAATGATGAATTAAGAAAACTATTCGAGAGTAAAAATAAATAAGGGAGACACTCAATTTTTATAATTTAATACCCTGTGTCGGGAATAGTAAATTTGGCGATATGCACAGCAACAACGAGTTGTGAGGGAATGTTTTTGAAACAGTTAAGAGAAACCGTTTCTCAATCACTTGGTAGATAATTTTTAGGCCAAGCTTGAACGAGTATGCTGAGAGTATCACCACACTTTAATAACTATTAATCTGGCGGGAGTGAAAGAAATATAAGTTTATGTGCTGTAAAAAGCTTTGTAGACCTATATTGATATGCTTTTTATCCTGTTATTCATGAGCGAAAAATTTGAACCTTAATTTACTCACTGTAACGGAGGATGCTCTAAGTTGGGCATTAATACTAAATGGGTATCTCGAATAGAATTACGAGTCATCATTCATTAGATGAAGCTGTGATATGCAAATTAAGTAATAGAACGGTGTCTGAAAAAACCATAAAAAAAATGGTTAAAAAAATAGCTAATGTATCTGACCCACAAGAAAAACTTGCAGCCCTAAAATCTGCTTTTGATGTTGCCAAGACGATACAAGGCAAACAAGCTAGAGAAAAAGTTACCTTTCTTCTAAAAAGTAATATTGACTTGCTTACACCGCGCACTTTACCTTCAACATGTCCTGATCATAAAATTGCTCATTTAACTTCGGTCGAGGAGGTTGGTGTATTGTCTAAGTCTACAGGGAGACGTGTTGCAAAATGGATGGAAGATCTTCCATTAATTGAAGAGGCGATAAAGTTAAAGCAACCAAACTTAGCTGACCTTCCAAAACTCACCGCCGTAAAAGGTTTTAAGGGTGACTTCAATTTCAATAGACAGAAGATCTTTAGAAACTTCGTGTCAGTAGAGCCTGGAGTTTTAGCTAGAGGATCCGCTCCTCATTATAATAAAGTCGACAGTTCCCAAAAAATGTCAGCTGACGCGATTAATTTTCTGAAGGGGCAAGGTTTTAATCAAGTTATAAGTCTTAATTCGATTGAACTCAGTAACGCAGAAAGGAGTGCTTTGGCAAAGTCAGGGATAGAATATATTCACATAAAAACAGATGATTTTTCAGCCCCAAATAGAGAGCAATTATTACAAGCGGTAGCGTCCATGAAAGGGAAGAATACTTATGTATATTGCGGTTATGGTGCAGGAAGGACAGGAACGTTAGTGTCTGCTTGGCAAATATTAAATAACAAGGGAACTTTAAGAACATCTACTGTTGAAAAAGAAGAACAACTAGTCATGTTAATGGATATAGATAAAAAACAAGCGATATCAAAAAGCATTGAAAGACTTGATGTCTGGCGCCTATGAGGCCAATTGTTTCATTATTAATCTTTTAATATTAATAAAAGGTTTTTCTTTTAAGTTATGCTGTTACTAAGGGGTATAAATATGGAGTATTTTCAGTTGGTTTTTAATTTGTTTTAAATTTAGTGAAATCTAATTTGTTTACCTAAATGGTAGGAATCTAAGCTGATCGTTATACTGATTTTTCCAAGTTACTTGTTAAATTTTATACGAATAAAATTCGAGGTGGTTAGTTTCATTTCTTTTCATCTTAATTCTAATGACCCTCAGTAATTGATGATTTAATATTTAACCACCAATTTAGAACAATGCTCAAAAAATAAGTGGTCACGTGATAAACGCAGCATGGCTGAACGAAGGTACTATTTTCCCATAATTGGTATACCCACAGTCCCCATTTTTAATTAAGCAGGGTTTTGAAAAACGGCTGTCAAGGCCCTGGTTAATGAGGCAAAGGGTATTACCTGCTCAATGAAGTTAAGGATAGGGTAAGTAAAGGCCTCTTCGAAACTTTCATCAGTTATGTCGCTAGTAAGCCCAGCTAAGGTAGGTATGTTTACACTTAGCTTTCATTATTAACGCCGCTCAACCAGAGGTTTGAACAATCATGAACGCAGATATTTATCCATTAAGTTATAAAACGTTAAATTTTAATGATGGCTGTTCAGAGGCCGAAACTCAGCCATCAATAAGGCCTCTTGTTACAAGAGTAAATGTAGCTGGGCGAAATAGCCTTCAATCCCCACCTCAAGCTATAAGAGTTACCGATCAAAAAATTTCCAAAAGCAAGAATTTCTTCAGTCCTAACTACAACAAAATCACAGATGTGAGTAGTTTCGAATCTACTAAAGACATTACCCCATTACGTTCCAAAGATAAAACAGCCTCAGTTCACAGTATCGAACAGGCTTTAAATCACTTTGAGGCAGCTGAAAATTGCAGTGTCCGACCAGATAAGTCAACTCATGTGTGTGCCACCTTTTTGCATAAGCTTTTAAAAGGGAACGTTAGGGAAGCAATTAAGAAGGCATATAATCGTTTACCGAGCGGAGTTTTGCCTAGCATCATAGGCTCTACACTCGCGAGCGCGGGGTTCATTGCTGGAGCTGCTGCATGTGTTGCAACCGGGGGGGCTGCCCCTTTTGTCGCAGCGACTGTGATCGCAGGTATATCAGCTTTTATCGCAGCAGGTGATGCTTTACGCGCCTATCAGACTCGACATCGCAAAGAACCGTTTTCTAAGGACTGCCTAGGATATCTTATCAATAAAGTCGGTAGTGACAGGCACAGAAAGATAGCAAATGGAATTTCTTCTGGTTTTCGTATAGGTTTATTTGCAGGTTCACTTATATGTTTTACAGTTAGTTCCACGGCAGCCGTAGCTAGCTCTACTGCAGCGCTAGCTCCCGAATGGACGCATACTGCTGAAGGGATAAGCGTGATAGGGGAAGCATGTATAAATAAAGTTGAACTTCATAAGTCTGAGTCAAAACATAATGTTAGTGGGTGCTCAGAGGATATGCGTTTTAGTAATGAGATATTGGAGTCGACGAAACTATGATGGTGAACCTGCATGAAGCATTAGTCAAAGTTAAACATGGTTTGAAATCCTCGCCTGAGTTGCAGCAGGATGAAGATCTACATATTGCAAATTTAACTTATCAACAAGGTGTACGAGCATTTACTCTGAAGAATTATGAGGGTGCATTAGATTTTTTTACTGCTTCGGTAATGCAGTTGCCGTTTAATGCAACTTATTTATTCGCGTTAGCAATGACTTATCATGCATTACATGATGAGAATGAAGCGATTAGTTTCTATAATCTTGCATGGGTCTTTGAAGCGACAAATCCAGCACCTTGCTTTCGTTTAGGACAATGTTACTTAACATTAAATAAATATGACGATGCTATTGAATCAACAGAAACGGCGATTAGACTTTCAAAAACTGATCGTGAACATAAAGAAATATTGGCGCTATCCCAGCAACTGCTTGTACATATCAAACTCCAGCAGCGAGCTCATTCCTTGGGATAGTTTAAGCTATATTGCTACAAAAATAATTATTTTCAATAGTATGGAAGCGGTACAAACCTTAGTCGATATCTAAGGTGGTATATGGTTCACTTCACTCTAAGCGAAGACTTTATTTGTAGGAGTTTGGTATAATCATGTGAACCATATAATTAAGTTTCATCGCGGCTTTCCGGGGAAAGCCGCTTTTATCTTTAAGAAGAAGTAATCAGTGTCTCGATAGCCGTATCCCATCCGCCTGATTAACTTTATCTTGTTATTTATCCCTTCAAGCGTACAGGTATTCAGCGGGTGGCTTGCTGAAGCAGTGATCCCATGAAGGTATGGACGGAGCTTTTGAGCAAACTCTTTTAACGGCTTAATTCCACTCTCATTCATTTGCTCCCACCATTCCTGCCATAAGTTTTTAGCCTGAAGTTCAGAGCTGCAACGCCACAGTTCCTTAGATTGCGCACCCAGTAAGTAGGCTGTCATTAAGTCCTGATTCATATTCAATTTTTTTGTGAGATAGCTTTCCTGTTGTGTAGTTAAATTATCCAAATTTTTCAATAGCATCCAGCACGAACGTTTGGCCCATCGCCTTGCTTTTTATCCTCCTTTAGCTTATTGGCTTGGTCGACTCTGACTCTATCCATCACTTCACGACCAAACTTAGCAACAACGTGGAACAAGTCGTAAACGATACGAGCATTTGGGCAATGCTCTTGGACTTCGAGGTCAAAAGCCGTATTCATGTCTATCGCCATAGCTTCGATACTTTTACCATGCTCACCTAGCTGTTCAAAGAACGGTTGAATACCTTGTGGCTACGACCTAGTCCTATCCAGGTAACCTGATGATTTTTTGTATCAGCAATGACCGTCGCATAGCGGTGCTCTTTAAAAATTGCGAACTCGTCCATGACGAATTGCCTTAATTCACCCCATTTAACTTGCGACACTACTTGTTGAAGCAGACGCTTATCTATCTCTTTAATTGTGTGCCAATGAATGCCTGTCACTTTATATTTTTAATTGGTAGCAGAGGCAACAACTGTTCTATATAGCTTCGTAGACGGTTAGTGAGACGAGCATAAGGTTCCAACCAAGCGGCGTTTTTCAAGATAGACGTTCTGTTTTAATGCCGCAGTGACTGCACTTGATGTGTCGGGTTTGAATGGACAGTTCAACGGGAGCTCCAAATAGTGCAGCTTCCTTCACGTTACGCCATTGATACTCATGTATGGCTTGAACTTTTAGCCCGCACGGACACTTAGCGATAGAATTAGGTTTGAGAGTGAGCTTTATTAATGACGCAGTCTGGTGAGATTCTACTATATGAAAGCCTTACCAGAATGAATATAGGAAAGTATGATTCGACATGAAAACGGTAGTTTGTGTAGGTTTGGCAATAAAACTCTATCACATACTACCGTTTTTGTTTTTAGTTCCCGCTTATCCGCGATGAACCTTTTTATTTGCCCACTCGACAATTCGGTTGCGTTCTATCGCTTCGGGTGAAGCCGCGAACCATAGTAGGTGGATCTTATGTGGTATAGGAATAGTGCAATTCTCTGACTTAGTCAGGGTATTGGGGAAGGTTAGTTGAACTTTTGTCATCGGTCTGACTATCAAATTTCTAGTGTGCTGTTTAGGTAATTACACATTACAGCACGACCTAGCTCTCTTGCTTACTCCAAGGGTTATTTGCGGAATTATTCTGAAATATCGCAACATCTTTGCGGCTAGATAGTCAGATTTTTCAGTCTCAATTTTCATAGAGGCGTTTATCTAAAATAACATTAGTGTTGGTAATTTTAATAATTCACAATTTTTCATTGGTTAAAGGTGCGTTATATTGTTATTGTGATCAAGGTTAATGATGGTTTTTTTAAATTAATATATAGGATTTCATAAATGAAAATAACAGATGCTCAAGTAGCCCCTTTGCTCAAAGAATACGGCATAGATCAAGAAAAAACTCATGCTAAAAGAATTGTGAGAACGTATAACCTAAAAGAAGCAGAATCTTCAAGTATAAATGAATTTAAAAGTAAAATAAATAATATTAAAAATACAATAGCAAGCCAGACTAAATTAATTGGCAACATTAATAGTATATCCGAAAAACACGGTGCTGACAGCATTATACGTTTAAAAGGTGGTAAGTTTAAATCTGGGAACCCTGACAATTTGATGAAAAAACTACTTAATGGTAGTCGATATGAAGCAGAGCGTAATTCAGCTGCTAAATATATTGGTATTAGCTCTGGTCATGTAACCGCAAGTAAAGGACAACAAATCTTATCCATGAACTTGGAAAACGCAGAACAGAGTCTTAAAGATCTCAATGATAAAAAAGAAAACGCGGAGAATGAATCTAAAAAATTGGGCATGCTCTTTGACAAACTTACAGAACAATCATCCTTAGTATCATACTCATCCAACTCAAAAGAGAATGAAAAAGGGGGGGGGGATAAAGTAACAACACGAAGAGATTTTTCTCTAATCTATCAATCTAATGCCGGTTGTGCCGCGATTAATAATCAGGCTAGGAAAGTATATGGTAATTCTTCAGGTTTAAACTCTACTAAAGCAAGTGGAATCCTTGATGAATATAAAAAAGCTTTTGGTGATAATATATTCGGAAAAAGTAATGATGATATAAAACAGAAGATTAAGCATTTAAGTAGCAATATACCTGATTTAGTGAAAAGTAGTGCCGAAGCTTATTACACTCCATCAAAAAATGATATTACCACTATGCGAGGTTGTGGGATGACAGAAAAAGGGATTGCTGACTTAATCAAGGGAAAGGATAATAAAACGATATACAGACTTCCCCAGTTTTTCTCTACTACTAGTAATAAAGACATTGCTAACCAGTTTGCTGAAGCTAATTCAGGTGATGATAAAGCCAAAGTATTGTTTACAGTTAAGGGTAACAGTAGCAACCCAGTAATAGTTAAGAACTACTTAAAATTTGGTGATAATGAACACGAAAAGCTCTATTCTCCACTTGCTCACTTTGTCGTGACACATGCTTCACAGTCAGGGGATGAATATCGTTTCGTTTTGCAAGAAGTCAAAAAAGCTGACAACGCAGAAGTCTTTCCGCATTAAATGGGTAGTATCAAAAAGATCAGAGTCAGTTAACTGACCTTAAAACTTCCCTGCCCTCATTCTTCAATAGAAGAATTATGTAGAATGCATGGGGTAGGGAAGTATACAATCAGTGATCTTGCAGAATTATTTTCAGTGACACGACAAACTGTTTATCCGAGATTCCATAGCCATTTTAGGAATAAACCGCTTCATACAGCGTGCCAAGAAGCTTTAGCCGACGAGTCTGATTATTTTGAACAGCCATGATAAGGTTTTGACCGCCAAATTCGAGTGTGTACATACCTTTTAATTTTAAGAATACCCAGCGTGCCGTTGGTTTGGTTGTCGTCTTGTGCTTTACCCATACTAGGAAAGAATTCCTCGGTTTTAGTCAGACTCTCTCGGATTTTGTGCTCTGAACTTGCGTAAACGAATAGGTTAAGCGGCGTGGTCAGTATCCTTGGTTGCGACAATAAACATACCTACTTTAAGCTTGGCTCTTTAACGATGGTTGGTTGCGTATAGCCAAGTAAATGACATTGGCCGGCGAAGTCGCTCATTGCTTGCTCGGCATCCACTACGCAAGCAAACTGCTTTTTCATTAGTTGTCCCAGCACTTTCAGTTCTTTGGTGATATTTTTGTCTAAGTTCTTATAGAATGTTTCTTCTTCTCGCTTGGTTGCTTGTTCACTATGAATCAAGAACCATTTCTGAGATGCCGAGCCATAGTCAGCGTCAACCCAGCAACCCGAGTAGCCATTGCCGATACGGCTCAAGGCTCAATGGTGCTTTAACGGGCATAATTAACTTCTGTTGTTCTCACCCAGTGAACGAATGCCTTCTTAGGTGTATAGAGCGGCATCGGCGATGATGTAGCAACTGTTTTGAGCAGCCTTTAGGTAATGAATATACAGTTTAGTGACCTCTGAAAATGCCTTAGCATCATTGGTGTTGCCACTGAGAGCTTGCATGTAAACAGGTAGGCTTGCTTGATTTTCACAAATCAGCTCAAGGACCACTTGATTTAGCTCTGGACGGTGGTCTCTACTCCCTGTTTGATAGCATTAAGATCTTTGTCTTGGGCATATTCACCATCGACATGAAAGTTAATGATATCAAGGTTGAAAGAGTCTGTTTTAAGTCCGAGCTTATCAATGACATGCTCTGCAATCGCTTGATAAAGTGCGGACATATCTGCTTCATATAAAGCATCTAACGTACGCCCGATTACATCGTCAGTTAAATGGTGTGCTTCAATGTCTTTAGCGAGCAACTTGGCAACAGGCTTCGCCTGGAAGAAGTCAGAGAACATATGCGGCGTTCTACTGTGAAAGCCAAGGCCATAAGACTGCATCACGATGTGAGACGCTGTGATCCGAGTACTTGGGAATGATGCGCTCAATAATGCCTGATAAATCGATTTCATGACAGAAAGCAACGATTAGCATTAAGTGGTCTAGGCGTTTAATTGCAGGTTGAGCAGTAGACATAATAAGTGGCCGTTAAATAGTAGTAATAGATCAAAACTGGGGAGTGCAGTCAAGAGGTCTGTCGCACTAACAGCTGTAAACGATCACTGGAACAAATAGTTTTAATTCTGAAATTGCCTGCGGAATGACGACTGCAAAAACGCGATCTCTATTTTCAGCCCAACGCGCGTAATCTGTCTCGGTATAGGTTAATTCGGCTCCGTACTTTCAGCGCTGGTGCTCTGCCCTTTCTGCTGTAGTCTCTTGTTTGGACTCCGAACTAAAGGGTAAAGGTTTATATCGCATCTTAGTAGATTCTATCGACAAATAAAGTGAATAATATCGACTTATTCATGGTGTTATTAATCGCAATAAGAGGTGGGGAGTACATCACTACTTAATTAATTGTTTTCACTAGTTAAACGCTCAAAGTAAAGGGCTCATTCCCTTTAAATGCTGACGAAGCACCATGCACCCCAACTTTTGTTATTGCTTAAGAAGGCTCATTTTGCGAAAGAACCGTACGTGTAACTTTCACTACATATGGCTAAAGTTTTGAATTGTTCTCTATCGCTGAAATTAACTTTTCACCTGTATTACTCACTCCTTACTCCATTAGACGTATTATAAATCCCCCCTTCTGGATTGTTGTCACTCTTGGATTCAAGTACGAAGTGCTACGTCTCTGAACATAAAAACAGTGAGATGCGATAATCATGAACTTTGTTCCCGCCAAGAAGTAAAAAACATGAAATACACGCACCTCACTGAGAACGAAGGTATGCCCAAATGACCTCAATCTAAAGGGCCTGTTAGAAATATAAACCTGAAAAGGCTCTGGATATATGTAATAACAACATGACCACTATTAGGACAAGTTATTGTTATTAAGTGTTGCTCTATTTAGTATAATAGATAGTATCGTTTAAGTCATTGATATCTAAAGATAGTGATTTGTGTTCTTGCTTAAGCTTATCGACGACGTAGTTATGTACCTCTTTGTAAGATGAGATCTCTTTGAATGTCATAGATTTAAGGTATTTCTTTGTATGGGTTTGGACGCGGTCGTATAAATCTGACTTTTGGAGAGCGGTTTTGTTCGAAGGTACAAAGGGTTTTCCGTGGCTCATTGCCTCACCAATTGGTATTACTTCATTGAATGTATGATACCCACCATAATTCATGAATGCTGCAGCTCCGAGAGTAAGTGGCATCACTTTATCTTTTTCTCCGTGCATGGATTTGCCAGACAATACGGTTGCTGCTAATAGTATGTCATAGGTTCCACCTGATTGTGCACCAGCATAAGGTTTACCTTTATAAGAGCTTTCAAGTGCATGCATACCATATGCCTGCCAGCGGTTGATTCCCGTACCATGATGGAGCTTATGACGTGTCATACCATCACTAAGCCCTAGGTTTTTATAACTTTGTTGCATTGATGCCATCTCGCTTTCAGACATCATGTATGGTCTGGTTAAGTCTTGTATAGGAGCGTTCTCACGTGGGATACCATTTATATTCTTGTTGCCGTTGAGCGCGTCTGACAGCTTCTTTTGCTCTAATGAGTTTTCATTGTTTACTTTTTGAATAACTTGACCGAATCCCAAGCAATATTTTGCGGCATCTTCGTACTTTCCATCCACAGCTTTTAATACGCCGTTCTCATCTTTTATCATTGGCATTCGTTCCGATCTGGCTCTGGTTAAAGCGTCATCAAATACCTTTGTTCTCGTTTTTTGAGAAAACTCTTTGAATAAAGGAAATACATCTTTACCTAGGATTGAACTGAGAGCCTCGGAATTTTTTATCTGATTTTTGGTAAAGTCTTTATGATCATTGCCTTCCGGCGGATTCAGTAACTGCCAAACAGTGGTGCCAAACGTACTTATGGCTTTTATCTTGGTAAGCATGCCAGCGTGATTTTTTTCACCTGATGGGATATTCAATTCGCGGATTAGCCAATTTTGAAGCAGCTCTTTAGAATTTTGGGGGTGATGACCAATTTGGTCTGAGTTGCTGCTCATAGGGGAAAATTTGCTTTTCAAACAGCTCAGTAAGGGGCATTTCTTTGTTATTAAACACAACAGTATGGTTAGTTCCGTCGCTAGATATTTTTTTAAAACATCGGACAAACTCTTTGCATGGTTATCAATTTGTATTCCGATAGAAGATGGCTGATTAAGTATATTCATACTAACTCCCGCCTCAAACATTTTTGCACTTGTTAAAACTTGTTGCTTTGCATCTGAAAGGGAAACCCCTTTAGCTGAGCTTAGTACGCGATTGGTATCTGTATCTTTAAATGCAGATATGTTTGTATGGGGTCGTTGAACGCTTAGCATAGTCATGGTTAGGTCTTCAAGTAGAGTTCTATTTGCAGCTACCTCAAGGCAAGCACTCTAAGATCTGTAGCGATAAGAGATTACTAGTTTTGAGAAAATTGGAATTACAACCTAAATGTATACTGGACTATCGTGCAAAACCTACTCTTTGATAAACTTATTAACAATTTGACAGTCACGGTGAACCTGATGGAGTGGGAGGGCCCAATACCAAGGTTAACAATGACCTTACACGACGACACTTTAAGCTTGTGATAATATCGCCATAGAAGACATTTCTCTGTAAGTGGAAAAATACTGGTAACTCCAAATTATCAAACTAAACCGAGTGTCATCAGCAACTGTCAGAGTTGGAGTTATTTTACATCTGGTGTGATTGCAATTTAATCTCTAAAACATCCAAATAGTTTCAATGCGAAGGCCTGTCTGTACACAGGTTTTATCACCTAGCGCTTTCGCCTAGAGAACAAAAGACCAAGTAGACAGTCGTGAAGCTAGATCGTCTCGTGCGTAAATGAAGTTTTGTCGTCAGTGACGAAATCAGTACGACATAGAAGAAAAAAGACAAGCTAAACTATCAGAGCTAAATCGACAGCCATTTTCTCCCATTGGTTTAACAATGTAATAACTTATCAATAATGTTCACTGTTGTTTTCGCTTGCTTTACCTATCCTGTTGGTCTTGTTTATTAACACAAAAGGTAATTTCACTATGAAATCCGTTCACGACACGATGAAATGCATCCAGTATCCAACATACCAATTTGGTGGTGCGGAATCTCAACGCAACGCTATGATACTCAGTATAAAACGAATTACTAATGAACCGGGCAATGATAAAAAGACGCTCGACGCCTTGGGGCAATTAAAAAAAGTGGTAGATAGTGTCTATGCAACTCCCCAAAAAACAAGGCGTCCTTGGATAGACAAAGACTCCGACACCATCAAAAAGATGTACCCAAAGCTTAAAGAATACAAAGGTGAACATGGGCTGAAGGAAATTCCAATGTCGGGCCATCATATTATTGGTAAATCAATGTTAACCCAGTTTTTGAGTAAAGCTGTTCAAAGTGAGCGAGGTAAACAAGTCGCCGATGATTATTTGAAGGCTGTTGGTATAACAGAGAAGCACATACGAGATCGTCTTATTGAATCTGATATGTTGTCTAAAAACACTGTTAACCCAGAAGCACTCAGTGACATGCTGAGTCAAGTAGACTTGCCAGCGGAGCAGAAGCAAATCGAATCAGCCGTTGGAAAATTGCTGTGGCCTAAATGGAATATAGTTATGGGGCCGAGTAATAAGTATCGTTCTGATGATATGTGTAATGGTCAGGTACTCGACCTGTTTAAATCGAAGGGATGTGACCCTCAACTTGTAGAAGTTTCGAAGATTGCAGAACGGATTTGGGATGCAATGAATAAGCTTAAATGGCCTGATGATAAGGGTGTCTTATCCGCTCTTGACAAGGAAGCTTTATCCACTCTTGAAAAGGAGTTTAGGCTAATAGCGGGAAGCCCGTTAGCAGAAAAAGATGTGTATTGGTATCCACAGGAGGCAGATTGGAAGAAAAAAGAGTGTTCCGTTTTTAACCCTGCAACAAACCGAATTGAAAGCAAAGAGTTATGCTACAAGAATAAGGAGAAGGGAGAGACTCGAAATCCTAGTGGGAGTAGCTATATTGCAAACAACTTGCCTTCACGTTTTAGGTCATATACGAATTTTGAAAAAAAGCTAAGAGACGACATCGTTCTCGCTGCTCTTGAGTTCTCGTCTCCCAAGCAACAAAAAGCGTTCATAACTGAATGTGGGCAATCACTAAATGAAATTAGCCGTATCCTCGATGCAAGGGAGTACCAAATTATGGCTGGCAAGAAACAAGCTTCAGTCTGAACTCTTTTGTGTTCGAAATCTATTAATCTATACAAAGTAACCCAACAAACAGAATATAAACCAGATTAAGATCGCAATCATTCTAAATAGGTCTGTATTTGGGTTTACATTACTCGGTTAGTGTTCTGTTTGAGGTCGATTAATCTCGTTTCTGTTTGTGTGTTTAGCTCTAGTTATGGAATAGATTTTATACTCAAAGTTTCTACGCTGAGATTTAGCTTTTACCTTCTAATTTGTAAACGAATAGGTAAGTGGGCACTATATTGCCTGGGTGCCCACTTTTTAGCCTGTAGCAATGAGCTAAAGTGAAGTGTCCGTTGCACGTCACCTTAGAGACTACGTTTTTTCTGAAAAACTCAAGCCCGAGAATGACGGAAGTCAAAGCAAGCTTTCTCCCATTTCTAGCAATGTTTTGATTGGCTATATTACCTAGCAGTACCCATCTCTCATGATATTGATAGCATCCAAATTTATCATCTGTATATCTTGACAACTTGACACATCCTTCACCTCTACATTTCCCAATGATTAAAAATTGCTAGCCAACTCATTGAAACGTTTTAAATCACTGATGACGCCTCCAGAGCGATAGTAACCTTGCACTGCAATTTGGGGCGGAAAGTGATCTAGAACTGTATCAACGTACATTCGCTTTCGTTGGTTCTCTGATGCCATGAGCGTATTCATTGGGTTCGGCGCTCTTTTGACAATACGCTTATGTTTCTTCATTGCACTATCATTCTTCTTGGACCGATTCTCACTTTAGTGTTCAGTAACAAAGTGTTTAGAGTCGACCCACAAATAGATCGTGGCTGTAGGTTTTTTATTTGCCCACGCGACAATTCGGTCGCGTTCTATCGCTTCGGGTGAAGCCGTGAACCATAGTAGGTGGATCTTATGTGGTATAGGACTGGTGCAACCCTCTGACCGAGTCAGGATATTAGGGGTGGTTAGTTGAACTTTTGTCATCGGTCTGACTATCAAATTTCTTGTGTGTTGTTTAGGTGATTCATGATTACAGCATGAACCAGCTCTATTGCTTACCCCCTGCGGTCATTTGTGGAGTTATTCTGAAATGTCATGGCACGTTGGTGGTTAGGTGTTTTGTTCTTAATAATTCGCAAATTTTCATTGGTTGAAAATAAGCTACATTGTTATTCTAGCTATGGTTTATCACAGATATGAATTGATCGAAATTATTAATAGCAGAATGAGACCGTTGATAAGCGGTTATTTAATATATAATCGTTTGTTTTTTAAATTAATCTAGAGGATTTCATTAATGAAAATAACAACTGGTAAAGTAGCCCCATCGCTTATGCAATACGGCATAGTTCAAAAAACACCTCATGCTCAAAAAATTTTTGCAGTGAATAACCTAAAAGAATCAGGATCATGATACGCACCATAAAAACTATACTGACTCCACAATAGAAAATACAACTCGAACAAACGCACGATTTGACTCGTGACGTCTAGTACGGGCTCGTATTAAAGCAGTTTGCTTGTTTCTGAAGGTTGGGGTTAGATCATGTTTGCTCAATCTTCGTATCCATGAATCGACCGCCCCGCCTTACAGTCCAAATCTCAACCCAATAGAGCCACTTTGGAAAGTAATGAATGAGAATTCGAGGAACAACGTTTACTTCAAAAGAAAGCGGGACTTCAAAGCGGCAATAGAGCAGTTTTTTAGTGTGACTCTTCAAGAGACCGCAGGATCTTTTCCATCTCGAATTCATGACAATTTTCAGGTTCTCAAGCCTGCATCTTCATGTTGATTCGGTATATAAAAAAATAATATTTTTGGGTGATTAAGTAATGGTAAAACAATGTAAGTTCTGTAAAGAACATACCGTTATTATTGAGTTAGGGTTTGACAAGCTATTTATTTGTAAGGAGTGCATCGAATACTTGACGTTTCTACATGGTGAAAATACATTTGATCTGTCGCCAGAAGTGGCTGCTTCGATTTTTAATGCGCATTGCATTTTAAGATTATTAAGAAGAACTTTGCCAGAAATTACACAGCATCATCAATTTACGGAATTAACGAGCGAGTTAACAGATGCAGTATCAGCATTAGGGAGAGTTCTTGACTATTCAGGCAACGAGATACATGAAACAGTGATGACCCATTTGTATGAGCAAAAGAATCAATTGGAAACATTACTTAACTTATATGATCTGTCTGTAGCAAATTAGATATAGGTGACTTAAGTGGACGCGACTAAGACAATTATTGTATGTAAATTCGGTAGTTTCTTCGATATGTGCGATAACGAGTTAGTGAATGATTTGAACGTTCACTGCACATTTTTTGTTAACGAAGATTAAAAAAGATTTATGGAGGGATTGTTATTAGAAAAAGGGGGGGAAGGTTGTTTACTTCATCAAAAAAAATTTCTTCCAAAAATTCGGTATAAACATTTAGGTTAGATAATCATGAAGTTTAATAATCATGAAGTTAAATAAAGTAAGTCAAAGTCTAGCAGTGGCATTAGTGATAGGGGCTTCGTCACAAGCTTTTGCGGGCGGCTATATGCTTTCCGAGCTTGGCGAACTAAGTACTAGTACGGCTGGCGCGGGTTTTGCTGCCTTAGGTGAAGGTGCAGAAACTGCTTTTGCGAACCCTGCGGGTATGACTCGTTCAAAAAGAAAACACATTGCAACAAACCTAGGCTTACTCAATCTTGATAGCACTAATTACGATATGGGAACATCAAATGGTGAGGGAGTATTTGACGGTTGTCTCAATAACTACTCCAGCGAATCATCATCAAAAAAACTTCTTCCGATCAGTAGTTTTTATTTCACTAATGAAATCAATGATAAGTTTAGCTTTGGTGTCACAATGGGGGCTATAGGTGGATCAGGTTTTGGATATGGTAGCTGCTTTGCGGGTTCAATCATGGCAGAAGATGGTTTGCTATTAACCGCTCAATTAGACCCAAGTGTCTCCTACAAAGTAAATGACAAACTATCGTTAGGTGGTGGTGAAAGCGCTGAAATGGCATATATCAACCAGACACTAGGTACAGAGGCGATAGACGGAGGAATGGATTTTATAGAGGGAGAAGTTCCTGCTGATGATGTTGCATTCGGTTTGAACGTCGGTGCAATGTACCAATTTAGTGATGCTAACCGTTTAGGGTTTACTTATCGTTCACAGATCACACATGAGCTAAAAGGTGATTTCGACGTGGGTGGTGAGCTTGGTCGTTCGGTGAGGGGGGAGTTGGGTATTGATAGATTACCAACGCAAATTAACGTAACTATGCCAGCTCAAGCAAAGCTTAGTAGTTTTCATGTGGTTGAGAGCAATGCTGCGTTGTTATGGACATTGCGTTGGCAGGATTTAAGCGCAGCTAAACAAACGGATGTCGTTCTTCATGGATCTAACTCGCCTGTTATTCGTGACTGGAAAGATACATACTCTGCTGCGGTCGGTGGTCATTTTAGTATCAATAACTCCCTACGATTCGAACTAGGTTATTCTTATCAAACATCATCACAAGATGCTCCTAAGAAAATTAATTTAGACGTACCGACTGGAGCAGTCTCAAAATACTCAACAGGTTTAACTTGGTTTATTAATGATTCCATGAGAGCTCAGTTCTACTATGACTATCTAGATGGTGGTTCAGCTCGTACCCAAGCTCTAGATAATTTAACTGTTGGTGAATTAATTCAACCGAATGGTGTTTACGACATGAACGTTAATATTGTTAGAGAGGTATTGCCCTACACATTTTAAATAGTATTTTTGGGGCGCAATTGCGCCTATTTAGTGATCTTAATGGGTGAAAAATGATTAAAAAAATTATCAGGTTATTTGTAGTCCTTTTTATAGTCAGTTCTACAATCCATCAATATATTATGCATTATATAGTTCAACATCTTCCTTCTGATGAACTTATAGCTGCTATTGTAAGTGTAACTTTGCAAGCTGTGTTTTTGTGTGGTGGCTTATTATGGATTTTAAGAAAGGAACTCTTGTGCATAAGTCATTTATTGAATGAATTTATTGAAATTAAAGGTGGTGATTTACGCGCTAGTCAAGGTTTGCCGAAATTTACTAATGAGTTTGATACCATATTTGAAAGTCTCGAGTCATCAAAAGAAACTATATCGGACACCATTGATTCAGTAAAAGATACTACCCTTGCTATCCTCACTAGCGACGAACAAACAAAAGTCATTGTTGGAACTTTTATTGCCAATTCAGAAAAAGAGCTTTTGGAAATTGAACAAGTTGCTACCGCAGCTACGGAATTGTCGGCTACCGCTCGTGAAGTCGCAGACAGCGCAGTTAATGCCGAACGTGCAAATAGTACGATGAATGACGCAATACAGAGTGGGGTTGTAGTTCTTGACCGCACTCAACATATCGTAACTGAGATTAATAGTTCTTTGAGTTCAGCATGCGACATTGTTAGTGAGCTACGTGCTTATAGCGAGGAAATTAACCCTATAGTAGAAATGATTGCGTCGGTATCAGAACAAACCAATTTGTTAGCACTCAACGCAGCGATTGAGGCTGCAAGGGCGGGCGAGTACGGTCGAGGGTTTGCTGTTGTAGCGGAGGAAGTTCGCGCGCTAGCTGAGAGAACACAAAAATCTACGGTTAGTATTCAGAAAGTAGTTGCCCGTTTACAGACTAGATCCAATGAGGCTGATGAGATTATGTCGGTAAACAGCAATTTAATTGATGAGGCATTGAAGGTTGCCAGTGAACTAAATCATGCATTCAGCAGTATTTCCGTAGAAGTTGAAAGACTTACTTCAATAAATGCAATGGTTGCGTCTGCATCCGAAGAACAATCAACGGTTACAGAGGACATATCCATGCGTATTAACGAGATTAATCGTGGGGTTGAGGAAAATATTAAAAATGTATATCAAGCTGCTGATGATATGAAAAACAGGAATGTACGTTTGAGCGAATTATTGAACCAATTAGAGTTTTTCAAAACAAAGGGGTAAGCATGAATATTCATGGTTTAGGGCAAGTTTTAGAATCGATGCTGTCAAATTTGGATTTTCTTGTAGTTGTAGATCTCAAACCAGAAGTTACACGAATTGGGCGCTTGGTATATAAACCTCTTGAGTTCCAAGTTATTAGTTTCGAGTAGGACCTCGATTATCACTTAATAAAACTTATTCTGTCTAAATTCATACCACTTGCACCTTTAGGTAAAGTGGTAACTAACAGTGAGTTAGATGGAGAGTGTATCTTTATCGGTTTGAATTTCTGTACTTTGAGTAATTCGCTTGTGTAAATTGATGTAATTGATAAAGGGCGGGATCACGTTCAAGATGTATCAATTCACTCCGCTTTAGTTGCGTTAAGCACAATGAACGAATAATGAAAATAAAAGGAGGCTGGTACCTCCTTTGTTAAAACTTGTATCCAACCGAAACATTTAAAATAGAGCTGTCAATTCCAATATCATATCCCCGTGATCATTGAAGATACTTGATTTCTCATTAATTCAGGATCACGCTACGCACCAAGAAAATTGTACTGACTCCACAACAGAAAATACAACTCGAACAAACGCACGATTCGACTCGTAACGGTAGAGTACGTGATCGTATTAAAGCAGTTTTGCTTGCTTCTGAAGGTTGGAGCTAGATTATGATTGCTCAAGCTCTTCGTATCCATGAATCGACCGTTGCACGCCATCCCAGCGACTACATCCGATCTGAAAAAACTGAAGCCTGAAAACGGAGGGACTCAAAGCAAGCTTTCTTCAACTCAAACTATGCAGTTAATCAAGCATTTGACTGAGAAAACCTATTCTCACACGCATCAAATTGTTGTTTATGTTAAAGAGACATTTGGGTTTAATTACACGGTTTCTGGCATCAACAAGTGGCTTCATCACAATGGTTTTAGCTACAAGCAACCGAAAGGCGTTCCACACCAGTTTGATGAAGCAAAGCAGAGAGCGTTCATAGAGGCTTATGAGGCACTTAAGGCAAGCTGTGGCAAGGATGAATCCATAGTTTTTATCGACGCTGTTCATCCAACATTATCAACAAAAATATCTCATGGCTGGATACGTACTGGTCAAGATAAAGTGATTGAAACCACGGGTAACCGTAGTCGATTGAATATTATTGGGGCACTGAATCTCTCGGAGATTGGGGCTCCCATTGTCCATGATTATGAGAGCATTAACAGTGAAACGATTGTTCACTTTTTCTGCAAGCTCAGAGAAAGTGGCCCATAAAATCACAAGCTCCATATCATCTTAGATGGTGCAGGTTATCACCGTAGCGACCTATTCAAAGATGCGGCGTTTGTCCTTAATATTAAACTGCATTATCTTCCTCCTTACCGCCCCAATCTCAATCCGACTGAGCGACTATGGAAGGTAATGAATGAGAAGTCGAGGAACAATGTTTACTTCAAAAGCAAACTTGATTTCAAGGCTGCGATAGATCAATTTTTTGCTGTGACTCTTCCAGAGTTCACAGGCTCTTTGGTATCTCGAATTAATGATAATTTTCAGATACTTAAGCCTGAGTCTTCAAGTTGATTCGGTATAATAGTTAAATGTATAAAGTTTATATTTACATAATGAAATAAGACTTTTCAGAAATAATCTCTTGAGGTTAATGTTTGACCTTAGGATGATAAGGTCTCTTTATTAAATCGAGAGTTACTTATGCCGAAAATATTTTTTCCTACAACCCCTTCAGACTCTTCTGTTCAATCTGTTTCATTGGCAAGTAACTGTCCAAAAGGACAGCAGCCTTCCTTAGGCATCAAGTCAATCCGGAATGTTTCTGTTTTATTGGAAGCTACTCCTCCATCTCGGTATAGGTCGGGAAAACACAAGTCAAAGCAAGATAATGGCACCAAAGTCATTGAAAAAGAGTATGGTTTTATAACCCGCCCCCTACTTAAGAAGGGAGTAGATAGAGAGGCTTCTATTAAAAATGCGATCTCTCAGATTGGTTCTAGATTTGACCCTGAGAGTTTACTGTTTTTTAACTCACTTCAAAAGACAGCGGATAAGTATCGTATTGTTATTGGATTGCGATCTCCTAGCCCAGATGGACAGATAAACCTTCTTCAAGGATGTCCAACAAAAAACTTTCATATGAAAGCTAAGTCTGGTGCGTTAGGGTTTATTTATGAAGACCCAGATAAATCAAAGGTTCCTTTAGAAAAGAGAGATAAGCAACAACGAGCAATTGAAAACGCAAAACAAAAAGGGGCAAAAGCTGTTGACCTAGTATTGTCTGCAGAGCAAATTCAATTTGCGATAAAGCATGGTAGTTTAAAAGGAACAGAAAGTCCCAACGTTTATTCCGTACACCTTCAAGGAAGAGATATGAGCTTTTATATTGACCCTAACGGTAGGGCTTTTGATTCTAAAGGGGTAGTAAAAGTGATGACTAATCCGCCAGAGTCTGATGGTGCAGCTTCAGAAGGAAAAGCGATTACCGCAGATTACGACTTGTTTTGTATCATACCTAGAGAGCAGCAGAGTATAAATCAGAGACCATTAGAAAGTCGCCCTCGATTTTTAAGAACTGTTGACTCTCACAATCAAAATATTCACAGCAAAATAAGAGCTCTAACTAATCCAGTCGAAAAGTATGGAGAAGAGTCAAGAGATAAAGGGAATATTCATTTTTTGCTGAAACGATTATCGAAGACCTAAATAACAATGTTGCTCAAGAAGGCTTTTCTGGAGGGAGATTATTCTGGCATAACGATGAAACTGGGAATTCATTTACACCTGGGTTTGATGCGTTAGATAAGCCTATATTTATCATCCCAAATAACCCACCTCAACAGTTTCATGATAAGAATAGCCTGATGATGTTTTATCGTGAGATTGAACTAGCAGGCTATAAGCCAGAATATAGCCCTATTTTCGGTTTTTAGTTTAAAGGTCAGAAAACTATAAGGTCACTGACCTTTAAAAAGCTACCTAAATTATAGGGAGTCTATTCGAGTATGTTTGTCATTTTAGTTTATTTTTTGGGGGAAAGAGGCTCCAATTTCTAGGTACAAACGTTTAAATGTTTTATTGTGTCCATGTAGCGTATTTCTGTCTATCATCGTAGGTTGAGAAAGGTGTTGTGTAAGCTGTGAAGTAAGCCTCTTTATATTTCATTCAGGTATCTCCTGTTACATCTGTGCCAGAAGCAATGTGTAGACTCTTTTCTACTTCCTGAATGTCTACTCATTGCAAATTGACTGGTTAGTTTTTAAAGGTGGCAAAGGCTTCTCTGCCAGTATCAATCACGGTAAAAGTGCGAACACGAACAGTATTCGCGATACATATGACAATTTCTACAGATCCCCAAGTGGTTGTCACGGTTATAGATTTGCTTGTCATTCGTGCGATCGCCGGATG
The DNA here is from genome assembly GCF_001557945.1 of Vibrio sp. CUB2. Taxonomy (NCBI): domain Bacteria; kingdom Pseudomonadati; phylum Pseudomonadota; class Gammaproteobacteria; order Vibrionales; family Vibrionaceae; genus Vibrio; species Vibrio sp. CUB2. The sequence goes on from NZ_LNRB01000003.1 coordinate 64,465, forward strand.
CTGAAAGATCCCAAAACAAAAACAAAATTTTAAACGTCACCTTTACTGTGAGCCCTATACATTCAATAAAGACAATTGTCATGCTCTTACGTTCTCTTAGATTTTGTGTGCTCATGTTTGCTCCTTACTCGGCTTTGATTTATCCAAAGCTTACCGAAACCTTCAGTCTCACAAGCCCCAAAACCTCAAAAGATTTCAATTCTTAGCAAAAATAAATGTCATAACGATAAGACTTGTGGCTGACACAAGTCGGATGGATGCAGTTACGGTGTTATGGGGGAAGATCTATTTTTGAACCGACATTTTTTTCTCTAGTTCACTTGTGAGTACTCTTATGACGAACGCATTGTCGTTTAAATCCATCGCATATACGCATGTAAGGAGGAACATATGAAAACTGTACATTTTTTACATTGGCTTCAAGGATTCCTAACTCAAAGTGAGGCTCACAAAGTGCTTGCCAAGAGACCGAGAAAATAGAGTGTTTAGATGATTCGCAGTTACTAAATCCACGATACTTGCTTCGTCTAATTTAATTAGAGAAATTAGACGAAGAACGAAACATCGCCACATCCTAGATTTGGTAAGAGATACCGAACTTGCTTGGCAGAAGTGTTGAGAAGTTCACGCACTATTTGGTGATTGAGAACGATAGTAGGCAAGATTATTTGGGCGCTACTATCCTAACTGCCAACTCAATACATAGTGTGAAGAGAATGAGAAAATATAGCCACTAGTGGAGGATGCAATAAGCCAAACTCAGCTGTCGACTGTGCCACTAGTTAGAACGAGGATGCAACAAGCCCTCAGGTCCACAAAGTGTGGAAAGCGTTCTAAAGGTGAGGATGCAATAAGCCCATTGACCTCATTATGAGGGAACACCGAAACCCATCGACGTCATCATTTATCGAAACGGCCCATGGCTGAGCATATGCGCTATATTTCTACTCTCTGAACATGTTTTCTAATTGGACTTGATCGGGTGCTAACCCAAGCAATGTTTACCGCCTTTATTCTCCTTCAGGATAAAAACATCACCCGCTTTTTATCGACAATGCTGAGCTTACTTCTCATTAAAGAGGAGTAAAAAATGCAAAAAAGGAGCTATATTGGGCATTTAACTAACACCCCGAGAGATTTCTCTAAGCCAAACTTCAACTTGGGTTCGAGGGACATGGCAAAAGCATTGGTCAATGCCAGTTTTGAAAATCAAGGAGGCATAGTTACTAATACCCACAGGGCAAGGTTGCCCGCAATCAAACATTTCATTGACTTCATCAAAAATACAACAAGCATCAAACGTCTCAACGAGGTTGAAAAACGACATGTTCAGTCCTTTGGAGAGTTTTTAAAAGATAATGTACAAGAAGAAGTTTTCTCGTCTGCAACGGCTCGTGATTATCTATCACACGTAAACCGCTCCCTCGCACAAGCGAGAGGGGATGAAAAGTGTGTGATTAATGCAACGCGCGACTTGTGCTTTACTCCTAAATCTGGGATTGCGAATGAAGATCGCTCTGTCAGTGAAGAGCTTCATGCCAAAGTGCTTGCTAATGTCACTCCGGAGGTTGGTTTTGTGATGCAATTACAGAGACTTTTTGGCTTGAGGTTTAGAGAAGCTGCGCTACTTGACGCGACAAAGGTACTCAAAGCAATACATCAAGGCTCAGTTCCTATGTTGGTGAGAGGTACTAAAGGAGGGCAGCCGAGACCTTTGGTAGATATTACTGATGAAAGATATCAATTACTACGGCGGGTTGCAGAGTTCCAACATTCTTTGGGTCACGATTCTCTCGTTCCCTCTCATTTGTCGTTAAAGGCCTTTCAAAGCTATGCGTGGCGTCAAACTAAGTTGGTAGATGCAAAGTATGCTAGCCATGGCGAGCGAAAGTATTGGGCTTGCAAAACGTATTTTAACGCAATGAAAGTACCTTGTCCGGTTCAAGCTAGCATTGCTCATGGCAAAGCCCATCACCAATACATCGCTCAAGTACTCAATATCACTGAGAGTGAGGCTAAACAGCGCGATCAACTTATTCGTTTTAAGATTTCTAAGTTATTAGGACATCACCGAGTCAGTATCACTAACAGCTATTTGGGGTAAAAATGAATAAGCATACTCAACGCCAAATATTGTCTGTAATGGCTCCGTACCAAAAGCGAGGGATCCCATACAGAGCGAAGCAAGTTAAGCGCTTGTTGATGATATTTGATGACATTTTTCTCCATGAGCCCTATGTAGCAGAGCAACTAAATCGAGTAGGTCGACGACAAATTATCGGGTATTGGGAGCGAAGTCGAGGAGACAGTGAGCAAGTTCGTCAAGAAAAGTACGCAATTTTGAAATGGTTTTTTGAGCATACAGATTTGAAGGTAAGAGTGCCGATTCCGAAGAAAAGAAGCATTAAATCACCGAAAAAATCCGATGAAATGAGATCTAAATAACAAAAATCAAAAACGTATAAATTAATGTATAAAAATCATAGTTAATGATGCTTTTTTGTTTTAAATCATTTAGTTAAGTCATTTGTTTGTAGTTCTCACTCACCGCCATATTCTAAAGCCTCAGCAGAAATGCTGGGGCTTTTTCGTTTCTGTCTTTGTGAAGATTAGCCTCTCTATGCGGTTCAACTGTAAGTGCTTTAATTCTAACTTTCACAACTAATCGCATAACCATATCAATCATATTCGATCTGAGATGTCCTGAGGTGTCGACATTCCGCACTGTTTCCCAGTTCTCATAGGTGACTCCAAACGTAATACGTCCTACTCACAAATATAACTATGATAAAAACCAAAATTAAACAGTACGCCGTTTTACATTGTCTTATGGTTTGTGTAATATACATACAAATTTAGATTGGTTTGCTTGTCGAGTTAGCTTTTCAAGGTGGGCAGTTTGCCCACTTGTTTGCAACGGTGTGTTTGATTTATAGATTCCGATCTACTTTATATTTTATGGTGGTTTTTTTAATATTTATGGTTTCAATTAAAAATTGTATTTAAAAATAAGCGACTTACATTAAATTATAACTACTATGGCAGCTATATAAGTAATTATAATTAGGAAATTTAAGCTCCGTTTAATAGAGAGCTGGCGTTCTTATAAAAGCAATACAGTCAGTTGTACGACATTTTTAAAATTATGTATAAGGCTAGGTAAACCTGTGAATGATGAAGATGTAGACCTTGTATTAGGTAACTATACGTGGAGTGTTGGTGCTCGTGCGCTTCGACGTGTTGGACGAGACTCCGAAGGAGACAGAACCAATGAGATTGGCTTGACTCCCAAAATATTTCGCTTACTAACGTGTTTATATGAAGGGCGTGATGGTGTCGTTTCTAAAGAGCAAATTATCGACTTTGTGTGGGAATCTAAGCCAATTTCACAGGAAAGTTTGTCGCAACTAATCAATAGGACGAGATATTTACTCGAAGATAAGGACAAAAGAATCTTGGTCAATGAACCAGGAATAGGGTACTCGCTTGTTTTTGGTGAGCAATGCGAAGGCAAACAAACTACAGAAGAACTATCAACTCTCTTTGGGAACATTCCTAATACAACACCCCCTAAGGTAGAGTCTACAAACAAGCCGAAACTAACGTTCAGCGCTAAGTATATTGGATTGATGCTATTGGCTGCGATCTCGATAGTTAACGTGTGGTTTTCTGGAAGGGCACTTTACTACAACTCAGGGTTTCTTGAGGTGATTAAAGCGAATCCATATCCGCATATTGCTATGAAAGATGATGGAAAATTAGTGGTCAAAATTGATGGGAACGAGTGTACTTATGACAAAACTCAATTTCTTCTCCAATGTCAATAAATACGTGCTTATAGTCGGATTGGTTACTATCAATCTTGCGCTCTTTGTGGCAGCTGAGACTTCTCAAGTTAAATTAATAGGGAAAGTTGAGGCGCTAGGACACTCTTGGTTGAATCATACTGATTTTAGTTCAGGGGAACTGATTTCTAAATTTAACTATTTTAAAATTAGCAACCCGTCAGATACGTCGAAATCGGTAAGTTATCATTACGATGATATTGAATTTAGTGATGGTGGATACATCACTTTTGGTCTAAATGGAGCAAGTGAGGTTCGGCATACTAGAGTTTTTAGTTTGGATGAAAAATGTATGTTGTTTTTCTACGGCCCAAGCAAGCTTGGCTTAAACAACGTGTCAATGCGCTGCCTATATTAGCTTTCTATATCAATATAAATTAATTAGATTATCACTCTAGCTTCGTTAGTCATCTGGCGAAGCTTATTTTTTATCTCACCTTTCAGAGTTTCCCTTCCACTTTATTCTCTATTTATCAGAACCTTTATTGACTGCTGTCTGATTTTATAACTTTTAGTTCGCTTTATAGATGGTGCACCTGAAGGTCGAAGGCGCCTTTAAATCAGGTGGGGTTATGTGGCTTATTTTTGGCTTATATAAGCCTTATATTTTACTTAAACCTTTAAATAACAGGTGTTTAGTGATGTTTTTATCGGTGTGGTTATTGCCTTGTTTTATCTAGTCTTCGTGATTACATAACCCGATTATATTCTTTTTAACCCTTGTATTTGAAAGTGTAAGCGCTTTCTAACTACTAAATAAGCCAGTCAAAAGATAAATTCCTACGCGCTTTAGAACCCCTGTTATTTAGCTGCTCTCCTTCTATATATCACTTGCTTCAGTCGGAGAGGTTTACACATTAGATCGAGATGCGTTTAGTGAATAGCGCGATGTAATCAATGGGCGGTAGCGTCTCTAAATTTTATAGGGACAGGTTTTATAGCAAACATACAAATTGTGTTAGTGCGTTTAGTGAATAGCGCAAAAAATCATCGGGCGGTAGCGTGCCTAAATGAAAACTCGAGAATGTCATGAAGCGTATTTTAACTACTTTCTTTATAGTCACTTTTTTAAGTGCATGTTCAAGTAAACCAAGAGAAGTCATTGCACAGCAGCCGTTAGTTTCAAAGTCCTCTTTCGAAATGTCTGGAAGAGTGATTCCACAAAAATACTGGTCGCAGCTCGAGAGTGCAAACCAAAGCCACTTGTCTCACCCAGATTACAAAATATTACTGAGCTACCCATATATGTCTGCATTAGGAACAAAGTGCAGAGCAGTCAGAATTCAATCTATGAAGCATACGCAAGACCATGTTGCCTGCCTTTTTTCTGATGAATCATCTAAGTCTCATGAATGGCGCTTAATGCCAGTTTTGGAAAATGGCTACGAAAACATTGCTTTGTAGGAAACAGAACATGAAAAACTTGTACGTAACTTTTATTGCTGTTGCTCTGATGGCGGGTGATGTGCATGCATCAGGAATGTCATTAGATCTATTGAGTCAAGGTCGCCAAAACCAGAGTGCCACTCAATCGATGAGTGCTGTTACTAAAAATCTCGAGCAGGGTGAATACGCAGTTGAGAACCGAAATGGTGTGCTTTTGCCAGGAGAAGTTGATGTAAAGCAGCTTTTACCTTCATCGGGTGAATCACTTGTACCTCCTTTTGGAGCCAATCTATTTGCAGGTGGATACGAGACAGAGCGTGTCGATGGTCTGAACGATAACTACTTAATTGCACCTGGGGACAAAATAAATATCTGGTTGTGGGGAGCCGTAAGTTACTCAAATGTCACGACTGTTGATAATCAAGGCAATATTTTTATCCCTGAAATTGGGCCTGTCAAAGTGCTTAATGTGCCTGCGAGTCAAGTAAATCAGCTGGTTACAAAGAAAATTAAGCAAGTCTATACAAACAACGTAAATGTGTATGTCAACTTGCTTACTGCCACGCCAGTGAGTGTCTATCTGGCTGGACCGGTTATCCGACCTGGACAATACGCAGGTATGGCATCAGATTCCGTTCTTTACTTCTTAAAGAGAGCGGGTGGGATCGATAGTGACAGAGGTAGTTACCGCGAAATCCAAGTGCTTCGCAACCGAAAAGTGATCGCCTCAATAGACTTATATGATTTTATCCAACAAGGGTATTTACCATCGCCAAGCTTTAAAGATGGCGACGTTATTCTAGTGAAACCTCAAAAATCGACCGTGACGGTAACAGGAGGGGCTAAAAACCCATTCCGTTTCGAGCTTGAGAATGAAAAAGAAACCGGAAAGCAGCTCACTGCTTACGCGAAGCCTTTAGCAAAAGTTTCTCATGTTGGGGTGATGGGAAATCGTCATGACGGACCATTCTCTCTTTATGTTGAATACGATGCTTTCCAAAACTTTGAACTGAAAGATGGCGATAAAGTGTTGTTCAACGACGATCTTCATGCACAAGTTATCGACGTTCAGCTATCAGGAAGTTACCTAGGACCATCTTATTTCGCAGTAAGTAAACGAACACGCTTACACGAGTTACTGAGTAATGTCGCGATCGACCCGGAGTTAGCAAATGTAGATTCTATCTACCTACTACGACCGAGCGTTGCTAAAAAGCAAAAAGAAATGATCGATGAATCATTGAATCGTCTAGAGCGCAGTATTTTTACATCACCAGCATCTTCTGATGGCGAAGCTGCAATACGAGCAAAAGAGGCCGAAATGGTGATGCTTTTCACAGATAGAGCAAGAAAAGTCCAGCCTTTAGGCAAAGTAATTGTGTCGGACGACGGTTTGATTGCAAACGTACTCCTGGAGCAAGGTGATACCGTTGTCATTCCACACAAAACCGATTTGGTTCAAGTCGCAGGCGAAGTACTTATGCCACAAGCTATTGTCTACAACGCTAATGCGTCTATCGATGATTATGTCGCGTGGGCTGGTGGTTTTACAGATAGAGCAGAAGACAATCGTATCGCAATCGTGCGAGCCAATGGCTTAGTCGAATTTGAAAGTAGTCAGAAGATCCAAAAAGGTGATCAAATCCTTGTACTTCCGAAAGTTGATACAAAAACCATGCAAGCGGTTAAAGATATCACTCAAATTATTTATCAGATTGCTGTGGCAGCAAACGTCGCTGTTAAATAACTATGGCGAAAGTAATTAAGCGCAGCGCGATAAAAATTTGGCTAGATGTTGTTTTTGCAATTTATTTACGAGAGATAAAAAGCACTTTTAACGACAAGTTTGGCATTAGTTGGGCGTTGATATCCCCAATGATCATGATCACGGCTATGGTCTTGATCCGCAATCCTTTTGATAGTGGCAATACACACAGCATACCGACCATTTTCTTCGTTGTTTATGGTGTTATTTTGGTCCAGTTCTTTTTAGGGACATTAGAGAAAACAGCCACTTCTATCCAAAAAAACAAACCATTGTATGCATTTAGACAAGTGCAACCGATCGGTTCGATAGTGGCCATCAGTGGCTTTGAATTACTAAATAAGATCGCTCTCGTGTTGCTGCTTTTTTTGTTGGCTTATCTATTTAAGTTAGAGGTTAGTATCTCCGATCCTTTATCCCTCTTGGCGATATTGGTTAAGGTTTGGTTATTAGCATTATCACTTGGAATGCTGTTTTCTCTCTCTACTTGTTTCGTTCCCGAAATAAGCAAAGTCAAATCGATACTAACTAGACCGATGTTCTTTATTTCGGGCATTTTTTTTAGTTTGCAAGATATACCTAAAGAGTATTGGCATTACCTAGATTGGAACCCACTACTTCATGCTGTGGAACTCGCTCGTTACTACGCTTACCCGTCTTACGGTAATACAGGTGTGAGTGATTTTTACCTAGATATGGCTACGTTATCACTGCTAACGCTTGCGTTGGCTTGTTATCAAGTTAGCTGGAAGCAAGCCATCAGCCGTTAACGGAATACCTTACTCTCACCTCAAAGAGTTTAATTAGAAAAACATGACCACTCAAACAACAGAGAAACGTTTCCAAGAACTCAAGCAAGAGCTCACGGCAGAAGAGTTTAACGACATAAAATTTCTGATAGCTAAGGCACAGCAGGTTGAAGCAAATGACCCTGACTTGTCAGCTCGTATCTTGGTTCGAGTTAATAACTTAAGAAGGCAGCAGGGTAAGGTCGAACGCTTGAACCCTGCAATACACTGCAAGGTTAACAAAACAAAAAAAGCACCGACATTCAATCAGCGTTTATCGCAGTTAAAGAAATCGCCCTTTGTTTGGTTCGTTATTTTGCCTACCTTTATGTTCGCACTCTATCAGAGCTTTTGGGCCTCTGAACGATATGTGAGTCGTGCGCAAGTAATCGTTCAGCAACCTGATGGTATGGCAACGATGGATGCATCTATGGCGGTGTTATCTGGGCTGGGAGTGTCGAATACAGGCATCTCCGATACTGAGCTAGTCAAAGCTTACATCATGTCAAATGATATGTTGATGTACCTTAATCAAAAGCTAAACATAGCGACTCACTACGCTCAGACGTCAATTGATATTTTTACCAGAATTGATGAACAAGCGTCGTGGGAAGACATATTTGATTACTACCTAAATCGTATCGATATCTACATCGATTCCAACTCCAATATTGTTTATATCGAAACTCAAGCATTTGACTCGAAATTTGCACATACATTAGCTCAAACCATCGTTGAGCGAGCCGAATGGTATATCAACTCCATTGGACATCAGCTCGCTAATGCACAGCTCGAATTTATTTTGCAAGAGCATGAAAACATTGAGCACAAACTGCAAGATGCTCAAACCAAATTACTGAGCTTTCAACAGCGTTATAACTTGTTAGATCCAACGGCAGAAGGCGCGGCCATGCAGCAGATAACCTATGGCTTGGAAGGTCAAATTTCGGCAAAAGAAGCGGAACTAAAAGGTTTAACAGCCATGATGAGCAGCAATGCGCCGCAAGTCATCGCCGCCAAAACAACACTTAGCGCACTCAAAAGTCAATTAGATAAAGAGCGAGCAAAGTTATCTGATAACGAAAACAACGTGATGTCAGTGAGTGAGATATTAGCGCAGTACACCGACTTAAAAGTCAAAATGGAGCTCGCACTCCAGGCTTATACGTCTTCTCAGATCTCATTAGAAAAATCACGAATTGAAGCTTATCGACAACTTAAATATTTGGTTGTTGTTGAGGCTGCAACTGAGCCAAATGAAGCCAAATATCCCGATGTGTTTTACAACATCACACTGTTTGGTGTCCTTGCCGCAATGCTGTACGTGGTTGGACGTATTGTGCTCTTGACCATTCGAGAACTTAAATAAACGTGGAGAAAACTACGATGTCAACGTCAGTAAATTGCGTAAACCCACTCGGTCGCAAAGGTATCATCCTTGCCGGAGGTTCAGGAACTCGCCTATACCCGATCACAAAGGTGGTGAGTAAGCAATTGATGCCTGTATATGATAAACCAATGATCTATTACCCAATCGCAAACCTAATGATGGCGGGTATTCGAGAAATCCTGATCATAGCAACCCCTCAGGAAATGCATCGCTTCCAAAACTTACTTGGTGACGGCTCTCGTTGGGGAATCAAGTTTGAATATTGTGTACAACCTTCTCCCGATGGTCTCGCTCAGGCGTTTATTCTTGCAGAAGAATTCCTTGCTGGTTCCCCTGCAGCGTTATTATTGGGCGATAACCTTTTCTACGGGCATGATCTTGCGGCACTTTTAAATAAAGCGAACCAGCAAGAACACGGCGCTACTGTTTTTGGCTACCATGTGGCAAACCCTTCTTCTTACGGTGTTGTAGAGTTTGACTGCAATGGCAGTGTTTTATCAATTGAAGAGAAGCCGAAAGCGCCTAAATCAAACTACGCTGTTCCGGGTATGTACTTCTTTGATCAACGGGTGGTGGAGTTTGCTAAGAATGTGAAACCTTCACCACGTGGTGAACTTGAAATTACCGATGTAATTGATCAATACCTAAAAGCGGGCGACCTAAAAGTCAAAATTATGGGGCGAGGGACTGCGTGGCTTGATACCGGTACGCTCGATGATTTGTTGGATGCTGCGTTGTATATTCGCGCAGTAGAGAAGCGTCAAGGGCTAAAAGTGAACTGTCCGGCTGAAGTCGCTTACCGAATGAATTACATAAGCGAAGAACAGATAACTGAAATAGCACACAGCAAGATCAAATCCGGATACGGGCAATACTTAATGGACATTCTCGACCATCCATTAACCACCAATGCATAAGCTCTCTAACAACAGTAATTGATGTGATTCAACCAATGAAATTTATCGATACAGCGATCCCAGATGTGAAAATCATCGAACCTAACGTGTTTGGCGATGACCGCGGCTTTTTTATGGAAACTTTCCGTACAGAGTTGTTTGAGCAAAATTGCAGTCAGCGTGTTTTCGTTCAAGAAAACCACAGCAAATCTAAGCAAGGTATTTTACGAGGGTTGCATTACCAAACTGAGAATACACAAGGCAAATTGGTTCGCGTAACTAAAGGTGAAGTCTTTGATGTTGCGGTAGACATGCGAACTGACTCCCCAACACTTGGACAATGGGTTGGTGTGTTCTTATCTGAGCAGAACAAGCGGCAACTTTGGGTTCCGGAAGGGTTTGCCCATGGGTTCTATGTCACAACAGATGAAGCGGAGTTTGTTTACAAATGTACTGACTATTACAACCCTGAGGCAGAAGTCAGTATTCGCTGGAATGACCCAGAGTTAGATATCAAATGGCCACTATTGGACGGACAAAAGCCACAACTGTCAACGAAAGATGAGCTAGGATTAAGCTTTGCTTCCGCACCTCGTTGTAAAAGCGGTAATGTGCTGAACCTTATATCGTGACTCTATTTATCTCCGTCATTTCGCATGATCATGAGCACATCATTGAACAGCTAAGAACATTAGCGCGGTTGGTGAATTACTCACAAATAAAGGTCATTTTTCGTGACAACGTGAAATCTGCAGAGTTACTAGCGTATTGCCAAAGCATTGGTATTCAGTATCACAGTAATGACAAGCCACTGGGTTTTGCTGCTAACAATAATCTGAACTTTTTGCTCGCGTTAGCAATGGGCATTTCAGATGATGATTATTTTTTACTGCTGAATCCAGACGTAGAAATTTCTGATTTGACGATCAAGCATTTGCTCAAGACATTAGAACAAAGCAATCTGCCTATAATGGCCCCCAACTTATTTCTCGATAGATCATTTACAGTTGCAGATGACAATCTAAGAAGATACCCAACACTTGGCACTTTTGTTCGTAACTACCTGTTTAATAGCAGAAGTATCGTTATAGACAAAACACGGCCGACTGAGGGTAAAGTTTTTTGGGCGAGCGGCGCTTTTCTGCTAGTGAAAGCTGATGTTTATCAGAGCTTAAATGGATTGGATGAGAGTTACTTTATGTATTGTGAAGATGTGGACTTTTGTTTACGGGCTTTACAAGAAGGCATCAAGGTGACGTATTTATCCGATATTATTGCGATTCATTATCGTCGTTGTGCTAGTCGAAAGTTTGGCTCTAAGCTGTTTTTTCATCATGTAAAAAGCACAGTTATTTATGAACTCACTCGGCGCAATTGGCGTCGTTCATGGCACCGAAAAAACAATCATATTGCTGTCGCTAGAAACAATGAGAACCAGTTACGCAAGGCAAAGCTTGTAGATAGCGCGACTACTTCAGATAAGCTGTTATGAAAGCAGAAGTAAACGTTGCCGCTGTCGTGGTGCATTATCACCCCAGTGCTCAAGACTGGGAAAGCACGTATTATCTAAGTCAATTTGTTCCAGTCGTTGTTGTTGATAATAGCGAGCAACATGATTGTCAGGAAAATGGATCTAACGTTGCTCATGCACCAAGGAGTTTATCGAGTAGTGCTCAGAGTTATCCGATTGTAGTTATAGAAAATGGGGTTAACCGAGGTGTAGCAAAAGCACTTAACCAAGGTATCGGATACTGGCAATCCAAGAACATAGATTGGTGTTTCCTGTTTGATCAAGATAGCAGAATCTCCATTAATTTTGTTCACGACATGCTCTATCCAATTAAATCGCTTTCTTTATCGAAATCCAAACCCATTGCTGCTTTGGTTCCAAAGTATTTTGCGACCAACCTGAACTGCTATGGCTGCGCTATTCAGGTGAGCAAGAGACGAATGAGGCGACTTAGTGTTGGGCAAGCCAAAGGTCAAGGTGCTGAGCACAACTGTTTACCTGTGTCTTATGCTATAACCTCAGGCTCCCTCGTTAACATGAAAGTGTTCGATGATATTGGTATTCATGACGAGTCTTTGTTTATTGATTTTGTAGATATTGAATGGGGCCTACGTGCTAACGCAAAAGGTTATGCACTAATAATGAATACCAACGCCACCTTAACTCACGAGTTAGGTGGTAAACCAATAAAGTGGTTAGGGAAACGCATCGTGAACCACTCACCTATGCGTCATTACTACTATTTCCGTAACGTTTGTCATTTGTTAAAGATGCCACACATTCCAACCGTCTGGAAAATCACAGAGCTTTGCAAACTTCCTGCCCGATTTGGTTTTTATGCCATTTACGGGACTCAGAGAAAGCAACATATAAAGGCAATGCTGAATGGATTAAAAGACGGCTTGAGCAACAAAACAGGTAAAAGAAATGAAAGTACTGATTACCGGTAAAGGTGGTCAATTAGCGTGGGAGCTAGAGCAAACCGTTCCTGATCTCGTTGAGTTAGTCAGTTTTGATGTAGAGCAACTCGATATCACCAATCAAACACAAGTGAACGAAGTTGTGCTTTCTCACTCACCTGACTTGGTTATCAACGCAGCCGCTTACACTGCCGTCGATAAAGCTGAAACCGATCAAGAAACGGCGTTTGCCGTGAATGAGAAAGGCAGTGAGCACCTAGCACTAATCTGTAAAGAAATAAACGCTAGGCTTATTCATGTATCTACGGACTTTGTGTTTGATGGGGAAAAAACAACGCCTTATCAAACAGACGATACGCCTAATCCAATCAATATTTATGGCGAATCGAAACTCAAAGGCGACCTTAAAATCAACCAAATTCTTGGTGAGCAAGCCACGATCATTCGTACTGCGTGGGTTTATTCTGCACACGGTAATAACTTCGTTAAAACCATGCTGCGCTTAATGGTAGAAAAAGAGCAACTTGGTATCGTCTACGATCAAGTTGGCACACCAACCTGGGCAAAAGGGTTAGCGGAAATGATTTGGGCGTTGCTCGACAACACAAAACAAACAAATGATTCCAATGCGTTAGTACTGCATTGGACAGACGCTGGCATTGCATCTTGGTATGACTTCGGTGTAGCTATTCAAGAGTTAGCACTTGAAAAAGGCATGCTAGATAAGGCGATTCCCATTCGCCCAATCCCCGCGAGCCACTACCCAACGCCTGCTAAGCGACCAAGCTTTAGCGTCATCGACAAAAGCACGGCAGAGAAAGCCAGCGGGGTAGAAAGCAAGCATTGGCGTGCGCAACTATCCGCCATGTTGGATGAACTAAAACTGCAGGTTCAAGGCTAGAGTGAAAAGGGTGTCGCTTTGCTCCTTCAAGGGAAACGGAACAAATAAGCCAAGTTATTGTTGAAATACAATATCAAGCGCTTATTTCTTGCACCTTGCACCTTGCACCTTGCACCTTGCACCTTGCACCTTGCACCTTGCTCAACTTTCAACTTTCAACGTTAATTGCAAAAAATGAAATCAAGAAACTTATTGGTAACAGGGGGCGCTGGTTTTATTGGCGCTAACTATGTGCTTTATTGGCTAGAAAATAACCCACAAGATAAAGTGGTGGTATTGGATGCGCTGACGTATGCAGGTAACCGCGCGAATCTTGCATCGGTAGAACAACATCCGAACTTTATTTTTACCCATGGTGACATTTGCGACACCAATCTAGTAGAGAAACTGCTCAAAGAACATCAGCTGGACACTATTGTACACTTTGCAGCAGAATCTCATGTAGACCGTTCAATCACGGGCCCAGATGCGTTTATAGAAACCAACATCTTGGGAACATACAGCCTACTAAAAGCGGCAAAAAAAGTCTGGGTTGATGAGCCAAAATCGGAAGGAAAATCACCTTTACCACACCGTTTTCATCATGTCTCCACTGATGAGGTGTACGGCACACTGGCTCCAAACGATCCGGCGTTTACAGAGCAGACCGCCTATGCACCAAACTCGCCATACTCGGCATCAAAGGCAGCATCAGACCATCTAGTACGTGCTTACCATCATACTTACGGGTTAGAGGTGACAACCTCAAACTGCTCAAACAACTACGGGCCTTACCACTTCCCAGAGAAGTTGATCCCACTGATCATCACCAACATTTTGCACAACAAACCACTGCCAATTTATGGTGATGGCCAACAAATCCGTGACTGGTTATACGTGGAAGATCACGCTCGTGGTATCGAGTTGGTACTAAGTAAAGGCAAAGTAGGTGAGAACTACAACATCGGTGGCCACAACGAATGGGCGAACATCGATATTGTGAAAGTCGTTTGTAAGCTAATGAACGAATACTTTACAGGCTCTTCACTTTCCACTTTGAACTTTGAACTTTCGACTAAGTTCCCACACGCCATTGCTGCAGCCGAAGGTAGATGTGAAGAACTTATTACCTACGTCACCGACCGTGCCGGCCACGACCGCCGCTACGCGATTGATGCGACCAAAACAAACAATGAGTTGGGTTATAAGCCAGCAGAATCGTTTGAAACGGGGATCAAGAAAACCGTAGAGTGGTATTTGGGTAATGAAGAGTGGTGGAGTAAATTGCTGTGATAAGCATGTTGTCAAAACTATTTAGAAATAAAACTTCAATATCTGAAGTAATTGTTGATCCAAGCTATGACCAAGGCGTTTATGACGTCATCTACGAATCGGGACTTTTTGATGAAGCATTTTACGCGAGCCTTATAGATACAACGCTGCCTTATGAAACACCATTGGCTCACTTTGTTGCTGTTGGTCATGCACAAAAGCTATCACCATGTGCTCATTTCTCCACTGCCTATTATTTGGCACAGAACGCGGATGTAAAAGAAGCAGGCATGAATTCGCTAGCTCATTACATTAGACATGGTGAAGCGGAGGGCCGTTGCCCCAACGCCTACTTTAACCCACACCGTTATTTAGAGCTCAATCCAGATTTGGCGCAATTCGATAAGACGTTGCTTCTCCACTATATGGTATTTGGTCGTGATGAAGGAAGACGCTTCATTTACCCGGCCGTAGTGCAACAGGGAGTAAACGACGACCCTTATGCGAAATGGATTCATGCGAATGAATGCGAAACCTATCAACAAATAAAGCGTGGTTTAGAAAGTTTTAAACATAACCCGCTTATCTCGATTGTTGTTCCAGTATACAACCCAGATGAGCAATTGTTGGTAGATTGCATTGAATCTGTCTTAGCGCAATCTTATACCAATTGGGAATTGTGTTTAGCTGACGATAAATCACCTAAGCCTCACGTTCGTAAGGTACTAAAAGCGTACGCCCGCAAAGACAGCCGCATAAAGCCAATTTATCGTTCGAAGAACGGTCACATTTCTGCAGCAAGTAACAGTGCATTACAAAAAGCACGTGGTGAGTGGATAGCACTTCTCGATCATGATGATGAATTACATCAGCATGCATTGTTCCATGTAGTTAACGCAATAAACGAAAAACCTGATGTTGAGTTGATTTACAGTGATGAGGACAAAATAGACCAATCAGGCAAGCGTATCGACCCGCATTTTAAATCTGATTGGAACTTAGATCTGCTGTATAGCCAGAACTATGTTTCTCATCTTGGTGTTTATAAAACGGATATCATGAATAAAATCGGCGGCTTTCGTTTAGGTTACGAAGGCAGCCAAGATTATGATTTGCTATTACGTTATTCACGTGAAATTGATCATGCCAATATCGTACATATACCAAAAGTCCTTTATCACTGGCGTATGGTAGAAGGGTCAACGGCACTTGGTTCGGGTGAAAAATCGTATACGACAGACGCTGGTATTAAGGCACTAGAAGATCATTTTGAAGCGTTAGGTCAGTCAGTTAGCGTTGAGATGGGTAAGCACGATAACATCTATAAAGTGAACTGGGCCATTGAGAATGAACCATTAGTTTCACTGATTATCCCAACTTATAATGGTTACGAGATCACCAAGCAAGCGATCGATTCGATAATCGAAAAATCAACCTATCGTAATTTTGAAATTTTACTTGTTGATAATAATTCGAATAACCCAACAGCCTTGGAATATTTTGACGAAGTTGATCAACACGATAAAGTTAAAGTTCTGCGTTACCCATATCCATTTAATTATTCAGCGATCAACAACTTTGCCGCCAAGCAAGCAAAAGGCGAGATCATTGGTTTAATTAATAATGACGTAGAGGTGATAAACCCTGAATGGCTAACTGAGATGGTATCACACGCTCAGCGTAAAGATGTGGGGTGCGTGGGCGCAATGCTTTATTACCCGAACGATACCATTCAACATGCAGGCGTTATCATCGGCATTGGTGGTGTTGGTGGGCATTCTCATAAGCATTTCAAGCGTGGTGATCATGGTTACTTTAGTCGTTTAAATATCGTGCAAAATTTATCAGCGGTTACGGCGGCATGTTTGCTTGTTCGTAAATCTGTATTTAATGAAGTGAACGGCCTAAATGAAGAAGAGTTAACAGTCGCTTTCAATGACGTGGATTTTTGCTTGAAAGTGCGGGCGGCAGGCTATCGTAACCTATGGACACCGTATGCTGAGCTATATCATCACGAATCCATCAGTCGTGGCGCAGAAGATAGTCCAGATAAGGTGGCACGATTTAATAATGAAGCTGATTATATGAAAAAAACGTGGAAAACCAACATAGAGACAGACCCGTTTTATAGTAAAAACTTAACAGCAAACAGCGAAGATTTTGCGTGGTAAAATAATGAAACAATTGTATATTCATATTGGTTTGAGTAAAACTGGATCTTCTGCTTTGCAGTCTTGGCTATCGTTAAATAGCACTAGACTAAAAGAACAAGGGATTGACTATGCTGACTTAAGTCCAACAGCTAAAGATGGTAAAATTACCGCTGGGAATGGCGTTCAATTATATCAGGCGTGTAATTCAGAGAGCTGGGAAGAAGTAGAAAGATTAATTAAAAATGTTTACTTTAACTCAAATGATAGAGCACTGATAAGTAGCGAAACCTTGCAAGGATTGCAAACTGAATCAATCAAAGAAATCAAGAGGATATGTGATAGTAACAATATAAAAATTACTGTTGTGGCATTCGCAAGAAGTGTATATGAACTACTCTACTCTAATTATCTTCAGGGCGTTAAAAGACATGGATTTACATTTGAATTTGGTGAGAAGCAACATTTAAACTATAAAGATCAAAGACAGTGCTTAGAATGTTTTTACAATGAATTCGGAAGTGAATTTATACTTGCCAACTATGACCAACACAAAAATAGTTTAATTTCATTTTTTGCCGAGATATTGAAAGTTGATGTTACTGGCTTCAAGGAAATGAAGAGCAAGATTAATAGAAGTTTGACTTTCGATGAGTCATTTCTGTTAAAGGAAATGAACATATTGCACGATGGTAGATATTCAACAGAGATATCTGACTTCCTAATCAATAGTGATAATAACAAAGAAACTAAGGTTCTCTATAATCCCGATATATTCGATGCAGTCTATGCTAACTCGATAGATGACATTGAGTGGATAAACAGCAACCTACTTAACACTACTCATAGTGATAGGTTAACGATATGTACAAACCATAGTCATATGATTGCACGTGATGTGAAATTAACAGAAGATCTCATCTCAGTTATTTATGATTGGGCTTTCCAAAGAAAGATTCAGCAGGATAGGAAACATTTTGTTGACTTTTTGATTAAGTTTTCTTCTTGGTGTGAATCAAAATCATTGAGAATAGCTTATAAGGTATTAGCGCTCGCAAAATATTATCGTCCTGAAGGGCCATATATTTCAAATCGATTAGAAAAATTGAAGAAAGAAGTTTTTAACTCCCTAAGAGTTGGAATTGCCGTTGTCACATACAATAGAGTCGAGCTGCTAAAAGAAAACATATTGGCGTTAACCAAACATACAACATCAGAAGTTAATATAGTAGTCGCTGATGACGGTAGTTCAGATGGAACACTCCAATGGTGCCAGGAGGCTGGCATTGCCTGTATATCCGGCATAAACAAAGGTGTTGTATGGAACAAGAATAGGGCGCTTTATTACTTGTGCGAACTAAAGCAGTCTGATGTCATAATTTTGTTAGAAGACGATTGTGTTCCCAGTGAAAAAGACTGGCATGTCGAGTGGGCTTTAGCTGCATATATCTGGGGGCATATCAACTATGCACACGCTAGACTATTGAAACGTTTAGCAGATTCTATAGAAGGTGATGGTACAGCGGTATTACCCTACAGACTCAAATTAGTCACGGGTCAATGTACTGCTTGTAGTGCAGATGCCATAAAAAAAGTAGGCTATTTAGATTCTCGCTTCATTGGTTATGGACACGGTCATGTAGAATGGACAAATCGATTTTTAAAGCACGGCTATAATGGAAAACCTGGAGATATAAGTCACGTATATGCATGCATTGATTCTGGCTTAACATCGAAAGATGCACCAACTTTTAAAAATGAAGCCCAACTTGAATCAAATCGAAAGATAAAGCAAAGTTTAAGTAACGATATTTCATTCAGGCTCCCATGGCAAAATGACAAAGAACAGCGGTCATTTCTTTCTGAGATAGAACATGCGCAATAAAGAATTGATTCTCCATATTGGAATGCATAAAACGGGTTCTTCCTCGCTACAGCTTTATTTGCGTGACACTAAGGATGGTGATTTCGAATTTTTAAGTTGGGACAAATATGGTAACTCCTCAAATATAGTAGACTGCAGCGGTCATACTTATAAAGTGTATGAGAAGAGACTAAGGAAACTCTTAATTACAGCAACTTCGAAAAAAGTTGTTTTATCTGCAGAACATTTATTCTTTATCGAAGACACTGATGTGCTAAAAAACTTGAATAACATCCTTTTGGAGTTTTTCCAAAGAATAAAAGTATATGTCTACTTAAGAAGGCAAGACAAGGCCGCTCTTTCATTTAAACAGCAAGCTGCTAAGGGAAGAGTTAAAAATCAAATGCCATCTAGTTATTTGATGGGGCATGAAAATGGCGCACTTCCAAATATTGATGAAAAAATTTATCGTTATTTCGATTATCACTCGAAGTTAGTTAAATGGGTTGATGTATTTGGAAAAGATAATGTTTTCGTTCGAGTGTTTGACAAAGATGCTTTATTTGAAAGTGATGTCGTAAGTGACTTCTATTCTTGGGCGGGACTCAATGGTTATGCAACAAGAAAAAATGTTAATGAGAGTCTTTGCAGAAATTTTTCTTTAATAAGTCACAAATTATTAGATATGAACTATCCGGCTGAAGTTATTGATTTCGTTCGACAAAAAATTCACCCAGATGATGTTTCAATTAAACCATACCTAACTACAGCGAAAAGTTTTTTTGCCGCATTTTCTCAATCAAACTACCAACTGACTCAGTCAGGGATAATTCCTTTTTTTAATGGGTTTGAATTTGATGACAATGAGTATTCAGATGAAGCTAACGATAAACTTACAGAATCTGAGTATGATTTTATTATTGAAAGTGTTGGTGAATTTTATAAAGCCCTATAGCTTTAAAATATGAAAGTAATTATTTATTTGGTCGAATGATTTATTTTCAATTGAACTTCGACGCACGAATAAATCACACCTAGGAATAAGATTTGTTTAGAATATTACATGGGGATAATATCCTTAATATTGCTTCAAGTTTAGGCGCAGGGATAAATGGTTCAGGTGTGTCAGGAAATGTATACTTAAAGTATTCACTTAATGATATAGACAGACCTTTAGTCGTAACATTTTCAAATGCAGGAGAAATAACACATGAGGCTGATTTGTATGATAAAAGCTATTCACCTTGGGGATTTGACTTTGTTAAGCGATATGGCGTCAACGTAATTTCATTTTCTTGTGTGGGTTTCGCTAACTGGTATAGGAGCGAGACATTTCTTCAATTTGTTACTTTGCTATCTAAGCTCTTAAAAATATTTAGAGTAAAGCTTGGCTATGGTGGGAGCATGGGAGGTTATGCCGCTTCAGTTTTTTCAAATAGTTTTGGTTTTAATCGTCAGTTATTAATGAATCCAATTTCCACATTGGCAAGAGAGATAGTTCCTTGGGAGACTAGATTTAAAGGGGCTATGGAGCTTAATTGGAATGAAAATTACTACGATGGTGCCCAAGCTAATTCAAAAAATATCATCGTCTATGATCCAATTTTTACTCTAGATTATAAACACGCTCAACGTTATCGTAATCGAATAGAGCTTAAGATTCCTGGAGTAGGGCATGGGGTACCAAAACATTTAAATAACTTAAGAGTGTTGAAATTGGTTTTTGAAATGTTTTTAAATGATAATATTCAACCTCAGGTATTTCACCGATTTGTTCGTAGTAGAAGATATTATGATGGATACTATAACTGGATGCTAAGTCGGCAAAATTCCCACCTTACAATAGAGAGGCGAAGAGTGATTGAATTTCATCGGAATAAAATTCCCAAAAATGAAGGCTCTTCATGCCGAAACTTCAACGATGCGCATATCGATCTGATTCGTGACACAGCAATTAAGATTGAAGGACTTAACATTGGTATTGCTAATGAGTTAATGCTTCTTGCTCACAATCTACGCCCAAATGGAAAGCAGATAAAATCAAAACTAGTCACTTACTCAAAAATGTTATGCAAAAACCGAACTCCGATTGACACAGGCAGCAATTGATTTATTGCTAAACAGCGTGTTACTAGAAAATATTTTTTACATTAAGTTATCGAGAAATTATTCAATTTATCACGATTGGATTTGTTTTGAACCACAATGTATAACGAAAGTATTTTATTATATACCACGTAATATAACGCTTGCTGAGTAATTTATAAAAGATAAGGTTTAACATGCAACATTTGTGATAAGGCTCAGTATAATTAGCTAAAAATAAATTCTGGCCTATATGTGAACAAGCTAATCTAAGCCTTTTATAAGGATTAATAATGAAAATAGCAATTGCAGGAACAGGTTATGTTGGCCTTTCCAATGCGGTACTTATAGCCCAACATCATCAAGTCATCGCTGTTGATATTGTTCCTGAAAAAATCAAGATGATTAATGAACGTGTTTCACCAATCCAAGATGCAGAAATTGAGCACTTTTTAGAGCATAAATGGTTGAACCTAACTGCCACGTTGGGTTGGGAACAAGCGTACAAAGATGCTGACTTTGTCATTATTGCGACCCCAACCGATTATGATGAAAAAACTAATTACTTTAATACTTCCTCAGTAGAAACGGTCATTGATAATGTTTTGTCGGTTAACCCGAATGCAGTCATGGTGATCAAATCTACCGTTCCAGTTGGGTATACAAAGTCGATTAAAGAAAAGTTTCGTACAGACAACGTCATTTTTTCACCAGAGTTTCTGCGAGAGGGGAAAGCACTTTACGATAACTTGTATCCATCCCGTATTATCGTTGGTGAGCGAAGTGAACGTGCTGAGCAGTTTGCAGCATTGCTGACAGAGGGAGCGGAGAAAAAAGACATTCCCGTTCTTTTTACCGACTCGACTGAAGCCGAAGCGATTAAGCTTTTCTCCAACACCTATTTGGCGATGCGTGTTGCCTATTTTAATGAGCTGGATACCTATGCAGAAAGCCATGGCTTGGAAACCAAGCAGATTATTGAAGGGGTAGGGCTAGATCCTCGTATTGGTAACCATTATAACAATCCATCGTTTGGTTATGGCGGTTACTGTTTACCAAAGGACACTAAGCAACTGCTGGCCAATTATCAGGATGTACCTAATAACCTGATCCAAGCCATTGTGGACGCTAACACAACCCGTAAAGACTTTGTTGCTGATGCAATTATTAAGCGCAACCCAAAGCGCGTGGGTATTTACCGTTTGATCATGAAAGCGGGCTCTGACAACTTTAGAGCCTCGGCTATTCAAGGCATTATGAAACGCATCAAAGCCAAGGGTATTGAGGTGGTGGTGTACGAACCCGTTCTAGAAGAGAGCGAGTTTTACCATTCAGCGGTTTATCACGATTTAACAGCCTTTAAAGCCGATTGTGATGTGATTGTTGCAAACCGTTTGGTCGATGAGCTTTCTGATGTTCAAACGAAGGTCTACACCCGCGATCTATTTGGTAGTGACTAGTAAAGTTCTATTTATATGCGCCTGAAAAGGCGCTTTTAGTTGGTTACTTCTAATGATTAAAAAATGTTTATTCCCCGCTGCTGGCTACGGCACACGCTTTTTGCCCGCCACCAAATCCATGCCAAAAGAAATGATGCCCGTCGTCAACAAGCCGTTAATAGAATACGGCGTTGAAGAGGCGATTCAAGCGGGTATGGACAGCATGTGCATTGTTACTGGTCGTGGTAAACACACCTTGATGGATCACTTCGATAAAAACTACGAATTGGAACATCAGATCAGTGGCACAGATAAAGAAGCGTTGTTAACCGATATCCGCCGTTTAATTGATTCGGCAAGCTATACCTATATTCGCCAGCGAGACATGAAAGGTTTAGGCCATGCGATTTTAACGGGAAGAGAGTTAGTCGGTGACGAGCCATTTGCAGTAGTACTGGCAGACGATCTTTGTGTGAATGAGGGGGATGGGGTATTAGCGCAAATGGTTGCGCTGTATAAACAGTTCCGTTGTTCAATCGTCGCGGTGCAAGAGGTTCCTGAGTCAGAAACCCATAAATACGGTGTGATCTCTGGTGAAATGATCAAAGATGATATCTACCGCGTTGATAACATGGTTGAAAAGCCA
Source organism: Vibrio sp. CUB2 (assembly GCF_001557945.1). Taxonomy (NCBI): domain Bacteria; kingdom Pseudomonadati; phylum Pseudomonadota; class Gammaproteobacteria; order Vibrionales; family Vibrionaceae; genus Vibrio; species Vibrio sp. CUB2. The sequence goes on from NZ_LNRB01000003.1 coordinate 87,301, forward strand.
GAGTCAGGCACTGCGCCAAGTAATTTGGCGATCATTGGTCGCTATATCTTAACGCCAGACATTTTTGAACTTATCGAACAAACCGAGCCGGGTAAAGGCGGAGAAATCCAAATTACCGATGCGTTACTTAAACAAGCACAATCCGGTTGTGTGTTAGCGTATAAGTTTAAAGGTCAACGTTTTGATTGCGGCAGTGTCGAGGGCTATATCGAGGCCACTAACTACTGCTTTGAAAACATTTATCAAGCATGAAAAAATTGAAATCTCTATTGCCAGCTTCGGTTGTTAATGCACTCAAACGGCAGCACTGGGCGATTCGGGCGTATCAGCGTTGGGGCTTAAAACAAGCCCCGATTCATGGCCTGGAGCACTACGAGCTCATCTGTACACAGCAAGATAATCAATTAACGGCATTACCACAGCCAAATTGCGGCCCGATGCTATCAGTCTTGGTGCCTGTCTATAAGCCGGATTTATCTTTGTTTGCCGAGATGGTGCGCTCAGTGCAGACGCAAACGTACCCACACTGGCAGTTGATTTTGGTCGATGACAGCAGTCAGTCAGAGTCGCTTACCAAGATGCTTAATCAGTTAAAGTCGGACAAAATTCAAGTGGTGGTTCGCGAACAAAACGGTCATATTTCAGCGGCGTCTAACTCTGGTTTGCAAGCAGCGATTGGTGATTTTGTGGTGTTGCTAGATCAAGACGATTTGCTTCACCCACATGCGCTCAAATGCATGGCGCATTATTTGTCGATTAATCCGCAAGCGAACGTGCTTTACAGCGATGAAGATAAAATCGATGAGCAGGGTAATCGCAGTGAGCCGCACTTTAAACCACGCTTTAATCGCGATTTGCTCTATTCGCACAATTACGTCTCCCACTTGGGCGTTTATCGTAAAAGTTTGGTAAATGAGATTGGTGGATTCCGTGAGGGGTATGAGGGTAGTCAAGATTACGATTTGTTATTGCGTTGTTTAGCCCACTCTAAACCTGAGCAAATAGTTCATATGCCATACGTACTCTACCATTGGCGTGCAATTGCTGGGTCGACTGCGTTAGCTGAGGGGGAAAAGAGCTACGCACAACAAGCCGGGTTGGCTGCCTTACAAGATCATTTAGGGAAAAGCGGAGCAACCGTTACTAAAGGCAAATTAGCCAACACTTATAAAGTTACTTGGCCAGTGCCAGTGCCTGTACCTTTGGTGTCCATCATCATTCCTACGAAGGACGGTGAGGCATTGGTTCGTCAGTGCATAGACTCCTTGTACCGTTTGACTACGTACCCCAATTTTGAGGTGTTGCTGGTTGATAATGGCTCGGATGATGCGAAAGCCTTGGCATATTTTTCTCAATTAGCGGAACAAGGTAAGGTGCGCCTGCTTAATTACTCACACCCGTTTAATTATTCCGCCATTAATAACTTTGCCGTGACGCAAGCGAAGGGGGAGTATTTGGTGTTGATGAATAACGACATCGAAATCCTTTCTCCTAACTGGCTAAGCGAAATGATGGGGCATTTAGCAAGGCCAAATGTTGGTTGCGTGGGGGCAAAGCTTTATTACCCAAATGGCAGTATTCAACACGCAGGTGTTGTCATTGGGTTAGGGGGTTGTGCTGGGCATTCACATCGTTACTTTCCGCAAGAGGACCATGGTTATGCAAATCGTTTGCAGGTCACGCAAAACTATTCTGCCGTTACAGCAGCCTGTCTTGGCGTGCGTAAATCAGTATTCGAGCAAGTGGGTGGGTTAAACGAGATAGACCTTACCGTTGCATTTAATGATGTCGATTTTTGTTTGAAAGTTGGAAAGGCTGGTTATCGGCACGTTTGGTCACCGTATATAGAAATGATACACCACGAATCCATTAGTCGTGGCTTAGACAATACGAATGAAAAGCAACAACGCTATATGAAAGAAGTGGCTTATATGCAAAGAACTTGGGGAACGGCAGGATATCAAGACCCTTGTTACAGTCGGTGGCTAACTTATATTAAAGAAGATTTTAGTTATTAATCATGATGCGTCAGCGAATAAAAAAACGAATAAAGTCCCTACTTGGTTTTCCTATAGGAACCATTGAGCAGCAAGTTCATCCACTACTTTTTGTCCACATTCCAAAAACTGCCGGCACTAGTTTCCGTAAAGCGTTAGAAGAAATCCAACCGATGGAGTTGGATTACGGAATAAATGTAGGGTCATCTTCTTCATTAATACGCGCGCACACGTATGATTTTCCTGATCCTTACGCACTAAAGCAAATGATGGCCGCAGTGCCATTTGCATTAACTGGGCATGTTCATTTACAGAAATACGCCGATTTTTTCGATGTACGTAACATCATCACTTTTGTACGTGAGCCGATTGAACAAATCGTATCTCACTATAATCATTATGTTACCCATCATGGTTATGATGGTAGCTTTAGTTCGTTTTATCGTGCTGCACCATTTCGCAATGTGCAGGCGCGGTATCTCAATGGGTTTCCGGTTACTTTGCTTGGATTTACAGGCCTTACTGAACACTATAATGATTCGTTAGTGCTTATTAACAATGGGCTAGACCTCAAGTTGACACCGCTTAAACAAAATATGGCGGCGAAAACACATCAAAAGAAAGAGGGCTTGCACCAAGCTGTTTCTGATGAGTTAGTCAAACTTAACCAACAAGATATCTGTTTGTATCAACAAGCTCTTGAGTTACACAATCAGCGCATGGCTCTGTTTGAGCAAGATAAGCCGTGGACTCATTTGTATGCACATGTCAACCCAAATGGTGTGTTGCATGGCTGCGCTTATTTTTCCGCAAGTGAAGAACCAGTGAATCTAATCGTAAAGATAAACGGAGAAGAGAAAGCAGCAGTGGTTGCTCAAGAGTTCTGTGGCTTGTTCCCAAAGTTTAACTTTCCGCGTCAACGTTACGTAGGATTTAGTTTGCCACTGGCCAAATTTCGGGATTCAGGCATTGATGAATTGCAGTTGATGGTCACTACTACAGGTCAAACGTACGACGTTGAACTACCTAAATTATAGGTGACTTAGTTCACGCTAAAATGTAACTAAATTGTATATCAATAATAGACAGTAACAAATTTGCCTACTATACGTTTATTCAAGTTGATGAACATATAGGGGTAGATACATGACAAGGTATTCGAGCATAGTTTTACTCTCTATAGTGTTGATTTCTGGATGTAATTCTGGAGGGGGCAGCCAAGAGGATAGCCCTGCACCTATATTGTTATCGAGTGAATATTCGCGAGAGAATCCTAGAAATACGAGTGAACGTTGGTACGAAGATAACAACTTAGGGCAAAGCGGAGGTGCTCCTATCGATTTTCTTTCTCGTATGTCTGTTCCTGATAGCTGGAAGACATCACGAGAGGTCATGCATGTTTTTTATTTACGTAGCGCTACCTATAAAAAACACCTGCAGAACAATGACGCACTTTTAACTGAGATGGCGGTGCTGTTTGAACAGCATAATATTGCATTGGCCATCGATGATACATCGGCAACCTGGGCAAACGCTCCTCATCGTAACGCAGATCTTACATTTCAATCATCTATCGAGATGATCAGTCATTTAAAATCTTCTGGCTTTAACCTTCGGTATGTGAGCTTACAAAGTGTGCTTTCAAAGCCACTTAAGAATGCTAATGGTGAGGTGCTTGATTATAGCGATGAGCAACGGTTTCAAGACGTTTTAGCTTATCTAGATAGTGTAAAACCTGTTTACCCTGAAGTGAGTATCGGGATTATTGATGCGTTACCTGCAAGAGCAAGCAGCAAAGAATATCAAGATACCTATCGTAACTTACTGACGTATCTTAACAGTGCGAATCAAGCTATTGATTACCTTCATTTAGATCTACCCATAAATGTTATTGAAAGTCGTGCCAACAATTTGAGCTATGAAAACGTTGTTGACATTCAAAACTATGTCAAGAGCGTCTTGGGGCTTAAATTTGGATTGTTTGTTACCGACCGACAAGGGGGAGTAATGAGCAGTGATGAGTTTTCTCAACGGGTTTTAAAAGGAATTGACAACTTTGTTTTGGCTGGCGTAAACCCTGATACATATGTTCTGTCTGCTTGGTTTCGGTTCCCACAGTATTCAGCACCGGATGATACGACGCTTGCCTCACCCACTCAGTTGAGTACGTTTCGTGCCTTGGACCAACGTTTGAATTATCTAGGTGACTTTAACGTTAAGCTGTGCATCTACGATGTTATGCGCACTCAAGAGAATGGTGCTGCTGACTATGAGTTTATGGGATATAACCTAAGCGACGGGAGAAAGGAGTGGCTGTTTCGAAGTGCTTGCTTTCCAAACGAAGGGTTAAAGCCACTTTATTATTGTTCTAACGGGGAGGATGACGCTTTTATCTCTGAATATGAACACTGTGAAAATAACAGCGTCTCGCCAGCGCTCTTAGTTGGCTATGTCAACGAAACCAGTTCAAATATGACCGCACCAATTTATCGGTGTGAATTAAATCATCGATTTATTATTACTTCTTCAAGAAGTGAATGTGGTGACAATCCTACAGTTTCAATTCTTGGATATTCATATTAAATTACTGTAGTTATAAATACTCTAATTACAATTTTGTCTTCTTATCTTAACGAATTCCTACTTAATAATTCGACTGTTGTCTAATTTAATTGCAAAGAATAAAAATGATAACATTAAATAAATTAACAAAATATTATCCGTCAGATCTAGGTAAACAATATGTTTTCGAAAATTTAAACTTTACTTTCCCTGCCGGGAGTAATATCGCCTTATTAGGCTCCAACGGTGCCGGTAAGTCTACGTTATTTCGGATTTTAGCGGGGAGTGAATATCCCAATAAAGGTAAAGTATTCTCTGACCGAGCCATTTCTTGGCCAGTTGCCTTAGCGACGGGTATTCATCCACAGATGACTGGACGTGAGAATACGCGTTTTATTGGCCGAGTTAACGGCGTGGCTGATTTAGATGCCTTTGAAGAAAAGGTCAAAGAGTTCGCTGAACTCGGCGTGAAATATGACTTACCAGTCAAAACGTATTCAAGCGGTATGCGAGCAAGATTGGCTTTCGGTTGTTGTATATCAATCGACTTCGATGTGTATTTGATTGATGAAGCGACATCTGTTGGTGATGCGAAATTTCGTCAAAAAGCAAAACAGGCTCTACTAGGAAAAAGTCAAACGGCCAGTTTGATCATGGTTAGCCATGATATGAAAGAGATTCGAGAGTTTTGCGACAGTGCCGTTATTCTTCATCAGGGAGCACTCACTTTCTACAACGATCTAGAGCAAGCAATTTCGGTTTATCGCAATTTAGACGATTAATTTTCCTATCTATTGGAATTATTTTCTCAATTCCAACGCATCTATATCTAGAATAGAGAAATCCATCATGGATAACTTTTCTGCTTTATTTGTTATTACTTTATTTTTTTTAACGATTGTTGGCTTAATACGTTACCAATCGCAACCTGAGCGTGTGTTTGGGGTTTTATTACTTACTTTGTATTGCACGAACATGGTTACCACAGAGCAAGTTATTAGCAGCTTTGCAAACAAAGGATTACTTACTCTTCTTCTTCTTATGGTTTGCTCAATTGCCCTAGAAAAAACCAAACTGCTTCGTCAAGTCGCGGCATTTGTGGTTAAACCGAATTACGGCGCAACTTGGCTAAGATTATATGGCTTAACGGTTTTATCATCGGCTTTTCTTAACAATACCGCTGTTGTTTCAACAATGCTGGCTCCAATAAGAAACAACCGACATCATGCCGCGAGTAAGTTGTTATTACCTCTTTCATATGCTGCGATTTTAGGTGGAACACTGACTTTGATAGGCACATCTACCAACCTTATCGTAAACAGTATGGTTTTAGATGTAGGCTTAGAGCCTCTCGGTTTCTTTGACTTTACGTTGGTGGGCGGTTGCTTAGTATTAGGAAGTGGTGCATTGCTTTATGTGCTTTGTCAGTTTCTACCTAACAACGCAACTACAAAAACAGTGGCTTCAGATTATTTTACTGATGCGAAAGTTTTGGCATCTTCGTCACTCGTTGGACGAACGATAGAGGAAAATGGGCTTCGTAATCTTGAAGCACTTTTCTTAGTCGAGATTTTACGACAGGGAAGATTGATTTCTCCGGTCTCACCACAAGAGATTATTGAGGAAGACGATCGCTTACTCTTTAGTGGCGATATCAAAAAAGTCACATTACTGAATCAATACGATGGATTGAGTTTATTTGCCTACGAAAATGGACTGCCAATTCAAAACCTAACAGAAGTTGTTATACGTCCCGAAAGTCTATTGGCTGGGAAAACGCTGAAACAAATCGGCTTTCGTGCGCTTTTCGATGCTGCTGTTGTCGCAGTAAAACGAGATGGTAAATCGATATCTGGAAAATTAGGGGATATCGAGCTGAGCCCGGGTGACTATCTCATGCTGGCAGTTGGCAAAGATTTCCATACGAGGCACAACCTTAGCAAAAACTTCTACTTTATTAGTGGTGTGGAGACTGAGCACCTTTTAACGGGGTATAAAGCATGCTTGGCAACGTTCGGCTTCTTCTCCACGATACTATTAGCAGCATTAGAGATCGTGCCATTGTTCCAAGGAATGTTGCTGTTGCTTGGGGCGTTACTCCTTACTCAGTGTCTCTATGCCAATGAAGTCATAGCTAGATTGCCTCGCCAAATCTGGCTAATCATTGCTTCTGCGTTGTTGTTGTCTCAAGCCTTATCCAATACTCAAGCGCTAGATATGTTTAGCTCTTGGATAACGACACATCAAGAGGGCATAAGTCCAATATTAGGCCTGATTATGGTCTACGTGTGTACGTGGCTTATCACTGAGCTCGTTACGAATAATGCTGCTGCCGCTTTGATGTTTCCTATTGCCTATGGCATGTCGGTCAGCCTAGATAGCAATTTACACAGTTTTATATTGGCGGTCGCTTTTGGCGCGAGTGCTAGCTTTATTAGCCCTTACGGCTATCAAACGAACTTGATGGTCTACAGTGCAGGGAATTATACCCTGTCTGACTTCGTCAAAGTCGGCCTACCTATGAGTTTGCTTTACGGTTTTATTGTTATAACCGCGATTGTTCATTTTTATGGGGTGTGACGCTGTCATCCTCACTATGTTTACAAGGATAATTTTAGAATGACTATTTCTCCAGAGCGCATGACGCACTTAAAACAGCTTGAAGCTGAATCTATCCACATTATGCGTGAAGTGGCTGCAGAGTTTGACAATCCAGTGATGCTTTACTCTGTGGGTAAAGATTCTTCAGTAATGCTGCACTTAGCAAAAAAAGCGTTTGCACCAGGTATTCCTCCATTCCCTTTGATGCACGTCGATACGACTTGGAAATTCAAAGAGATGATTGAGTTTCGTGATTACATGGCGAAAAAGCTAGGGATGAAGCTGATTGTGCATCAAAACCCTGAGGGGTTAGCTATGAACATTAATCCTTTTGTTCACGGTAGCTCTATGCATACGGACATCATGAAAACGCAAGGGCTTAAGCAGGCTTTAGATAAGTATGGTTTTGATGCTGCCTTTGGTGGTGCTCGTCGAGATGAGGAAAAATCGCGTGCGAAAGAACGTGTGTACTCATTCCGCGATGAACACCACCGCTGGGACCCTAAAAATCAACGACCGGAGTTATGGAATATTTATAACGGAAAGGTGCATAAAGGGGAGAGCATTCGAGTATTTCCGCTATCTAACTGGACTGAGTTGGACATTTGGCAATACATCTACTTAGAAAACATTGAGATTCCAACGCTGTACCTTTCAAAGCCTCGTCCAGTCGTTGAGCGTGATGGCATGTTACTCATGGTCGATGATGAAAGAATGGAGCTAAACGAAGGCGAGAAAGTGGAAGAGAAAATGGTTCGCTTCCGTACTTTGGGTTGTTATCCACTAACAGGCGCGGTGGAATCAGAAGCAACGACTTTGCCTGAGATTATTCAAGAAATGCTACTGACTACGACGTCAGAACGCCAAGGCCGTGCGATTGACCATGATAGTTCTGGCTCGATGGAAAAGAAAAAGCGTGAAGGTTACTTCTAGTATGTCATCTCCTTACGAATATAAAACAAATGAGTCAGTCAGTGACGACGTGGTTTGGCACAACACAACCGTGACCCATCAAGATCGTATTTATCTTAAACAACAGAAGCCGGTAGTTTTGTGGTTCACAGGTCTTAGCGGCTCTGGTAAATCGACGGTTGCCAATGCTGTTGAGAGTAAACTACTTAGTATTGGCAAACATAGCTATCTACTTGATGGTGACAATGTTCGCCATGGACTCAATAAAGATCTAGGTTTTAGTGATAAAGATAGAGAGGAGAACATTCGTCGTATCGGTGAAGTCGCTAAGTTGTTTGTTGATTCTGGCTGTATCGTATTAACTGCGTTTATTTCTCCTTTCATTGCTGATCGAGCTCAAGCGCGAGAGCTGCTAGCAGAGGGGCAGTTCTTGGAGGTGTTTATTGATACGCCGCTTGAGATTTGTGAACAGCGAGATCCAAAAGGTCTATACAAAAAAGCCCGTGCAGGCGAGATAGAACACTTTACTGGTATTGATTCTGTTTATGAAGCTCCATCAGCCCCTGATATTCATGTCAAAACCGCAGACTTAACTATTGAGGCGTGTGCAGAATATATCGTTGAGCAGTTGATTCACAAAGGTTACTTCAAATTGCATTCTGGAGCAGAAGCAGGAGCAGAAGCAGAAGCAGGAGCAAGTACGCATGCATTATGATGTTTTTAATGGTGATGCAGACGGCATTGCTGCGTTAATACAACTTCGTATGGCTGAGCCGAAGCAAAGTGAGTTGATTACGGGTGTTAAGCGCGACATCAAATTACTTGAACAAGTAGCACAAAGGGAAGTTGTTGAGTCGGTTACCGTGTTGGATATTTCAATGGAGAAAAACCTCTCACCATTGAATGCCCTTTTAGAACAAGGTATCGAAGTGTTCTACTGCGATCATCATCGTACTGGAGATGCGCCTGAATCGTCGCAGTTAACTCAGGTTATTAACTTAGATTCGGAAGTGTGCACAAGTCTACTAATAAATGAGCACTTAAAAGGTCAATTTGCGAAATGGGCAGTAGTTGGTGCATTTGGTGACAACTTATTTAAGCCAGCTCAAGATCTTGCGGAAAGCTTATCATTGCCTCAAGACGACATTGAGTTTTTAAAAGAGCTTGGCACACTAATCAATTACAATGGCTACGGTTCTAGCCTAGATGATTTATACATAGAGCCTGCTCAGTTGTATAAACAGTTATTAGCGTACCCATGCCCCCTGATGCTGCGTGACGATTACTCTTCGCCATACTATGAGCTGAAGGTGGGCCACTTCAATGATTATGCCAACGTAAGCAAACTGAAACCTATAGAAGAAAACGAAGTTAGCCGCATTTACGAACTACCAAATGAAGCGTGGGCACGAAGAATTAGCGGCGTCTTTAGCAATGATTTAGCTAATGAAATCCCAAGTAAAGCACATGCGGTACTTACGATGAATCCAGCGGGGGCCGATTACACTGTGAGTGTTCGAGCTCCTTTAGAGAACAGAACTGGTGCGGACGAGGTTTGCATTGCCTTTCCTACAGGTGGCGGAAGAAAAGCAGCAGCTGGAATCAATAAGCTACCTTTATCAAGCAAAAACCATTTCATCGAAGCTCTCAACAATTTCTACAAATAATATTAGGGCGTGGCTAAAAACAAGCCGCGCTTTACTTTAAAGGATCCTATTATGTCTCACTCTTCTGAGTTAATCGCAACTGATATCGAAGCGTACCTAAATGTTCATGAAAATAAAGACCTTCTACGCTTTTTGACTTGTGGCAACGTTGACGATGGAAAATCAACGTTAATTGGAAGACTGCTTTTTGATAGTAAGCTTATTTACGAAGACCAAATGGCTGCGATTGAGAAAGACTCTCAAAAATTTAATACAACAGATGAAGCCTTTGACCTAGCATTGCTTGTTGACGGTCTTCAATCTGAGCGTGAACAAGGCATTACTATCGACGTGGCTTACCGCTACTTTTCAACAGATAAACGAAAGTTCATCATCGCAGATACTCCGGGGCATGAGCAGTACACTCGAAACATGGTTACGGGGGCGTCAACGTGTGACCTCGCGATTGTGATGGTTGATGCTCGCCATGGCATTCAGACTCAAACTCGTCGACATAGTTATATTTGTAGTTTGCTAGGAATTAAACACATTATTGTTGCTATCAACAAAATGGACTTAATGGATTACAGCCAAGAGGTTTACCAAAAAATTAAAGCCGATTATCGTGAAATGGCAAATAGCTTTTCAATTGACGATATTCGCTTTGTGCCTATTTCAGCTTTGAAAGGGGATAATGTGGTAACACCAAGCGAGCATATGGATTGGTATCCTGGTGCAACCTTGATGAAACTTCTGGAGACGGTGAAGGTATCTCAAGACAAGAATCTTGATCAAATGCGTTTCCCTGTGCAATACGTAAATCGTCCTAACTTAAACTTCCGTGGTTTTTGCGGAACGCTGGCATCCGGTGTTATTCGTGTCGGTGATGAGGTGACCGCATTACCATCAGGCAAGCGCTCACGAGTTAAGTCGATTTTCACCTTTGATGGTGAATTGAACCAAGCGCAACCTGGCCAAGCTATTACGATTACTTTAGAGGACGAAATTGATGTCTCTCGTGGTGATATGTTAGTGCATGAAGGTCACGAGCCTGCTGTCGTGAACCAGTTGGAAGCACACATTGTTTGGATGGATGAAGCTCCTTTACGCACACATAAAGAGTATGTCTTTAAGTTTGCTACTAAATCTTGCTTTGGTAAGGTGAAAAACCTTCTGCACAAAGTCGATGTAAATACACTTGATAAACACGCAGAAGATGCAGACTCCCTTGCTTTAAATGAGATTGCGTTAAGTAACATCAAGTTGACTGACAAAGTGGCTGTGGATGAGTATCAAGCTCTGCCGCAAACTGGCTCTTTCATCATTATCGACCGTCATTCAAATGTGACAGTGGGTGCAGGTATGGTAAGCAGCGTTGATTCTGATAATGAAGAGGCTACACGTCAGTACTCGGTTGCAGAGCAAGAGCTGAATGCGTACATCCGTAAACATTACCCTGAATGGGGATGTGTGGAAATTTAAGCTAAACACTTTTCAAGTAAAACTTAGAGCAGGCGAAATCGCTTGCTCTTTTTTTGTTCATTTTTTTATAGTTCCATTCTCTAGGTAGGTTAAATTGATACCTCTTATTTTTTCCTTTATAGCATCCGCTTTTTTTATATGGAGCTTTAGTTATGTTTTTCGCTATCTTGGTTTAGTTGATAAACCTAATGAAAGAAAGAAGCACCAAGGTGAAATACCTTTAGTTGGTGGGATTTCAATTTATTCTACTCTGTGTTCTTTATTCTTGTTTGGTTTTATCGAAATACCCAATCAAGAAACCTATTTAGTAAGTTGTGGAGTTCTTGTTTTACTAGGAATTATAGACGATAAATTTGATCTTAATGCTAGTATACGATTAATAGTTATTGCAGTACTGCCAGTATGGCTTGTCTTCTCTGAAAATATTTTATTTGAAGACCTTGGAGACCTATATGGTTTTGGGGATGTTTACCTACAATCATCATCAATATTATTTACCGTGATCGCGGTGATTGCTTCTATAGTGTCGTTAAATATGCTCGATGGTTCAGATGGTGTACTTGGAACGGTAACATCTATATTAATGTTGTCTTTGTCATATTTGTTTTTTATCCGAAATGAAGAGCTATTATTAGAACTATGCTTAATTGTTGTGGCTGCAATTATTCCATTTATGATAGTTAATTTATTTTCATTACCGCCATTTAAAACTAAAGTATTTATGGGAGAAGCAGGCAGTACTTTGCTCGGTTTTACTTTAATTTGGCTTCTGCTTCATGCTACACAGGCGTCTCTATCTTCTTCTAGTCAAGTGATGATAAAACCATCTAACGCATTATGGCTAATGGGTTTACCAATTATGGATATGGCCGCAGTGATTCTACGACGTTGTACAAACAAATGCTCTCCTTTTAAAGCAGACCGAACTCACATACACCATCTTTGTCTTGATTTAGGTTTCAACTCTTGGCAAACACTGTTATTTATTTCGAGCATGGCTTTTTGTTTTTCTATCATCGCAATGTGGGCTGAGGTTAATGGCATAAGAGAAAGTGTTATGTTATTTAGCTTTGTTTTCTTGTTTGTCATCTATTACCAGTTAGTTTGTAAAGTTGATTTCTTTATTAAATCAAAAGATTTAAATGATTACGATGTTATTAATTAGAGTTTTTAATTAACTTAATGTAAAAGAACAAAAAATGAAACGATGGTTTTTAATTTACTGTAAAAGGAATGAACAGAAACGGGCATATCAAAATCTCACAAATCAGAAAGTTGAGTGCTTTTATCCTAAAATTCTAGTTAGCAGCTTCTCTGATGGAAAAGCGAAAAAATCAGAAATGCCTATATGTCCATCATATATGTTTGTGAGATTTGATGATGAGCATGGAAAAATGTTCTCTGCAATAAGATCAACCCGTGGTGTTGTCGACTTTATAAGATTTGGATCTTACCCTAAGGAAGTTCCTGCGGCTTTAATTCTCGCACTGAAAAACATTTGTTCACACGAGGGCGCAAGTATCGAGGGTGAAAATGAAGGCAAGGAAAAACACGGTTTGTACAGTTACTGCGACAAGCTTGGCGCTATTGTAAGAGAGAACAATGTAGAGCACAGAGAAATGATGTTTGTACGTATGCTATCTGAATCTTGATTTTAAGCTTGTCGAGCTAATATTCCAAAGATTCAGTCAACGATCAGGGAGGATCAAATGAAGCTTGCTCAATTGAATATTGCGTTGTCAAAGTATCCGCTGGATGCACCGGAGATAAAAGATTTCGTCGACAATCTCGACTTGGTAAATGGCATAGCGGAGCAAAGTGAAGGCTTTGTTTGGCGGCTCAAAGACGAATCCGGTGATGCCACCAGCATTAAGCTATTCGATGACCCAAATATGATCGTCAATATGTCGGTGTGGGATAACGTGGATGCGCTGAAGAACTTTATGTTCCGGACCCATCATCGTGATTTTATGCGTCGCAAAGGGGAGTGGTTTCATCGCTTGGCTGAAGATACCTACGTATTGTGGTGGGTTGAAGACAATCATCAGCCCACGCTTGAGGAAGCTTTAGAAAGGTTAAAACATCTGCGTGAAAACGGAGACACACCATACGCGTTTACCTTTAAAACCAACTTTACTGCTAAGGATTTGGGTGAGTAAGCCATGAACCAAGATGGTAAAAAGCAACTGAGCGGTCATCGGCGTAAATCAGCTTCGAGTTTTTGGAAAGTCGTAGGTTTCGCCTTTCTGCCTATTGTCATCGGCTATCAAGTCTTATGGAGTCGATACTTTGCCAACGCTTCTCAAGAGTTTTGGACAAATGGGATGTATCACAACGCATTGCTTGTTAAGTTAAGCAGCGAGTTGCTTATGTATTTGTTTATGCTGTGGTATTTAATGTTCAAGACGTCTTCTAAATATACGATAAGCAAGCCCGTTGTGAATAGTATTTTCCTTATTATCATTCTTTATACCAGTTACGGATTATTAATAGAGTTATATTCAATATAACTTTTAGTTTTTAAATAATTTGTTTTCTTATATCTATCCAAATTGGAAAGGTCATATTTCCTTGTCTGTTTTTTATTATCTCTACTACTATGAAAATGAAGTTTGAGTAGAAACGTTCTCAAATTATTAGAAGTAAAATATTTTAGAAAAAGATTAAGAGAGAGGGTATTTATGAAAAGACTGATAATCCTAAGTCTCGCAATTTGTTTTGGCAACGCAGCTGTCGCGGGTGAAGGCACATACACTGGTACGATTGATATGACGATGCCAGAAGGCAATCAAGTACAGTATGAGCGTGTTCAACCAGAAATGACGCTCAAAGGTCGCAATGACTCACGCGCTGGTGGCTCAGTGACCCGAAGCGAAGTCGATGAGTCTCAGCCAATTGAATTGCGAGGCCGTAGTTAACCCTTCGTTGTATATTCAATAAAGGTGGTTGTTTAAATAAAACCACCTTTACTCTTCCTAATTAAATAATGTTCTTGTGCTCTATAGAAAGTGAATACGCTTCTTTTTATTTAAATACTCATTAATTCACTCAACCAAGAACCATTATAGAAATAATATTATGAAGATAAATAAATCTACACTAACGCTTGCGATGGTGGCCGCCACATCATCGGTTGCAGCCCATGCGGCCTCTAAACCTAACATGCTGGTTATTTTTGGGGACGATGTCGGTTACGGCAATATTTCTGCATACAACCAAGGTATGTTGGGTTACGAGACGCCAAATATTGACCGTATTGCTCAAGAGGGCGCTTTATTTACCACTTACTATGCACAACAATCTTGTACCGCAGGACGCAGTACATTTATTACAGGTCAGATGCCAGCTCGTACTGGTTTGACGAAAGTAGGTCTACCTGGTGCGGCGCAAGGCATGCAAATGCAAGATATCACCATGGCAACAGCGCTAAAAGACATGGGCTATGCCACGGGGCAATTTGGTAAAAACCATTTAGGCGACAAAGACGACATGTTGCCAACTAATCATGGCTTTGATGAGTTCATGGGGAACCTGTACCACCTAAATGCGGAGGAAGAACCAGAAAACCCAGACTATCCGAAAGATCCCGAGTTTCGTAAGAACTTTGGCCCGCGTGGTGTGATTCACTCTTATGCGGATGGCAAGATTGAAGATACAGGGCCGCTGACTCGCAAACGTATGGAAACGGTCGATGAAGAAACCCTTGATGCCGCGATGAACTTCATGGAGCGTCAGGTCAAAGCCGATAAACCATTCTTCTTATGGTACAACGCAACGCGCATGCACATCAGCACTCACGTGAAAGCGGAGCACCGTACAACAGGGCTTGGCGAATACGCAGACGGTATGGTTGAGCACGACAACATGGTGGGGGATTTGCTCGATAAGCTCGATGACTTGAAGATTGCGGATAACACCATTGTGATTTACACCACGGATAATGGCCCAATGAATGCGACGTGGCCAGATGCGGCATTTAGCCCATTCCGTGGCGAGAAGAACACCGGTTGGGAAGGGGGCTTCCGAGTACCAGCAATGATTCGTTGGCCTGGTCATATACAGCCAAACACCAAGCTGAACGACATGTTCGCGAGTGAAGACTGGTTCCCAACGCTACTATCCATTGCAGGTAATGACACCATCAAGCAGGATTTGTTGAAAGGATATAAATCGTCTTCTGCTGATCAGACATACAAAAACCACCTTGATGGCTACAACCAAGTTGATTTTATTACGGGTAAAACAGACAAGTCAGCGCGTGATGAGTTCTTCTATTGGTCTGATGATGGTGAGCTGCTTGCTATGCGTGACAAACGATTCAAGATGCACTTCAAGATCCAAGAACACGAAGGCTGGGATGTCTGGACCAAAGAGCTGACTAACTTGCGTTTACCAATGATCTTCGACCTTCAAGTCGATCCACTTGAGAAAGGCGATCAAGGCTTTGGCTACAAGAAATGGCAGTTTGAGCATGTGTTCTTGTTGGTTCCTGCTCAACAGAAAGTCGCAGAGATGTTGAAGTCATTTAAAGAGTTCCCTCCACGACAAGAGATCCCAAGCTTCTCAGTCGACAAAGTCATGGAGCAAATGACCAACCTTCGTAAGTTGGAAGAAGCGAAAAGCTAGCAATCACCTCTACTAAAGCAAAGCCAGAGCATGACTCTGGCTTTTTTGGTTCCAAACTTAACGTTTTATAAATGTCACTTGCTCTATTTATTGAAAAATGACATGTTACGAGCTTCATTGATAAGCAACCTTTTGATTAAAGGTGTGAGAAGTTCACGATAGGGAAATGAGATGGATATCGTTGTAGGAATGATCATGACTGCAATTATCGTAGTCGGTTGGGCCTTACCTTTTATGTTAATTACCACCTCTCGACAAACGGGAAGACCTGAAAAAGTCTTATGGGTTTGTGCGTTGTTGTTTTTGTCGTGGTTCTGCTGGGTTATTTATTTGCTTGTTGCACCACTCAAACCGATTCAAGAAGAGGATTGGGAGAGGAAATGAGCTATCTCTTGTCATTCATGCGTTTCCTCAATCCTAATTACACCAAAACACACCTCTATTTGGTGACGTTAATCTTACTCTCCATTGTTGGTCTGATCGTCTATCAAGTTAACTCAGAGCCAGCAGAGGAAGAGGTTAAGTACTATAAAGGAACGGTCACACACGCATCAGGTGGTGTGGTGGTTTTTGATGTCCCGCCTGAAGGATTTATTGTCTCGTCTGGCAGCTATTACGATCTGGAAATCCACCCGAATGGATTGATTGTGGAAGCACTGGCTGACTCTGGCACCGCAGGCGGATTGCTCAATCAAGAGGTGAAGTTTGGTGTGATCTTCGCAACAGGCAGACATGTTGCTGCGCCCTATAAATTGGTTTATCTAGAGCAAAATCGACAGGTAATCCTTTCTCTGGAAGAGGGCTTGGATAGCCGTTTTAGTTGGCTCCATCTGTGCTTGACTGTATTTGCGCTACTCGCATTGATGTTACGCGTTAGTCGCATGACATTTCATTAGTTCTCGTTTGAACCCATCTCACATTTATCTGCTTAATCCTCACTAATGATGGTTTCTTGCTCATATGCAACATCATTAGCTTCATCAATGAAATAGCGGATCAGATTTACGTCTTTGAGAACGTGAATCATGTTTAGATTTCGCTGTTTCATTCATCTTGCAGTGGATTCCAGCCATTATCCCACTTTGAACTTGTTCTCCGAATACGCGGTTTATTTACCGATAGTTACCAGTAACATGTTACCGGTAACTTGGTTGTTGTGTTCGATTTAGTTGATTCTCATTTGAAGGTTCGCAGCAAGAAAACAACCTCCCTACAGGTTGATGAATAATAATTGGAGTGAGAAAGATGGCGAAAGATTACGGCATCATTGCTCGTTCAGTACTAGAGAAGCTGGGCGGTGCAGAAAACGTAGTGGCACTAACACACTGCATGACGCGATTGCGTTTTGTATTAAGCGATGAAAGTAAGATAGATGCAGAAGCACTGAAGGGTATCAAAGGCGTGATGGGCGTGGTTCACAATGGTGACAAATGTCAGGTCATTATTGGCAATAACGTCTCTTATGCGTACAAAGAAGTGATGGCGCTGTGCAACCTTTCTTCATCAGAATCGAGTGAACCAGAGAAAAAGGTCAAGCTCACTCCAAAAGTGATTGGCGCTAAGATCCTTGATGCATTAGTCGGCACGATGTCGCCACTGATTCCAGCGATCATCGGTGGCTCAATGGTGAAGCTGCTGGCTATGGTTCTTAAGATGACAGGCTTGCTTGATGATGATTCTTCAACACTGATCATCCTCAATGCGATTGGCGACGGTGCGTTCTTCTTCCTACCTGTTATGGTTGCCGCGTCTGCTTCAATTAAATTCAAAACCAACATGTCACTGTCCATTGCGATTGCGGGCGTGTTGATTCACCCGAACTTCATGGAGTTGATGGCGCAAGCGGCTGATGGTAAGCACGTTGACTTCTTCAGCATTCCAATCACTTCGGTGAAATACACATACACCGTTATTCCTGTGTTGGTGATGACTTGGGCGCTGTCTTACATCGAACGTTGGGTTGATAGCATCACACCTGCAGTAACGAAGAACTTCCTAAAACCGATGCTGATCGTATTGATTGCAGCACCGCTAGCCATTGTTTTGATTGGTCCACTAGGTATTTGGATTGGTACTGCGCTTTCAGCATTGGTTTACACCATTCACAGCACACTAGGTTGGTTGTCGGTTGCGATCATGGGCGCACTTTGGCCACTATTGGTTCTGACAGGTATGCACCGCGTATTTACACCGACCATCATTCAAACTATTGCTGAGACTGGCCGTGAAGGCATGGTTATGCCATCGGAAATTGGTGCCAACATCGGCATGGGTGGCGCTTGTCTTGCGGTTGCATGGAAAACTAAAAACCGCGAATTGAAACAAACCGCGAGTGCGGCGGGTGCGTCTGCTATTTTTGCGGGTATCTCAGAGCCTGCGCTTTACGGCGTGCTTGTTCGTCTGAAGCGACCGCTTATCGCGACCATGATTACTGGTTTCATCGTGGGTGCACTTGCTGGCATGGCAGGGCTAGCGAGCCACTCAATGGCAGCACCTAGCTTGTTCACCAGTGTGCAGTTCTTTGATGTGAACGACCCGATGAGTATCGCTTGGGTATTTGGTCTGATTGCTCTGTCGATTGTGCTTTCTTTTGCTCTGACTTTAATCCTTGGTTTTGAGGACATCCCGAACGATGAAGACGAAGAAGGCGAAGCTATTGCAAACAAAGACGTCGCAAATAAAGAAAAAGCCGAAGAACAAGAAACGGTGTTAGAGCCTGCAAAACCAGCTTCCGCATAATCAAGATTTGAATAATTGATAGAGCCGCCTTTGCTGGTGGCTCTATGTTAAGAGGTAAATAAGATGTCTAAATCTGTGTTTCCAGAAAACTTCCTATGGGGTGGGGCAATCGCAGCAAATCAATCTGAGGGTGGATACCGAGAAGGTGGCAAAGGGCTGACGACTGTGGATATGATCCCTTATGGTGAGAACCGAATGCCAATCAAACTCGGCCTTGTCGATTCAGTGGAATTGAGTGAAGAAGAGTTCTACCCAAGCCATCAAGCCATCGACTTTTATCACCGTTATAAAGAAGATATCGCGCTTATAGCCGAGATGGGTTTTAAGACCTTTCGCATGTCGATCGCATGGAGTCGAATCTTCCCGAAAGGCGATGAACTAGAGCCAAACCAAGCAGGCATTGATTTCTACCGCAGCGTATTTGAAGAGTGCCACAAGTACGGTATTGAGCCGCTTGTCACACTGTGCCATTTCGATGTGCCAATGCATCTAGTGAACGAGTATGGCTCTTGGCGAAACCGAAAGATGATTGGTTTTTTTGAACGCTACGCAAGAACCTGTTTCGAAGCTTTTGATGGGCTAGTGAAATACTGGCTGACGTTCAATGAAATCAACATCCTTCTGCATAGCCCATTCTCTGGCGCGGGTTTGTTGTTCCAAAAGGGTGAAAACCGCGACCAAGTGAAATATCAAGCCGCGCACCATGAGCTTGTTGCTAGCGCGCTGGTGACTAAGATTGCTCATGAGATCAATCCAGAAAACCAAGTAGGTTGTATGCTCGCAGGGGGGAACTTCTACCCATACACCTGCAAGCCGGAAGATGTGTTCACCGCGATGCAAAAAGATCGTGAGAACCTGTTCTTTATTGATGTTCAATCTCGTGGCTATTACCCATCTTACGCACAAAAAGTGTTTGATGAAAAAGGCGTGAAGCTGGAGATTCTTGAAGAAGATTACGAGACGCTGAAACATACAGTCGATTTCATCTCATTCAGTTACTACGCCTCACGTTGTGCATCGGCAGAGATGAATGCCAATAACACCAGTGAAGCCAACGTCGTGAAGTCGATTAGGAACCCGCATTTACCTGCCAGCGATTGGGGGTGGGTGATTGACCCGCTTGGCCTGCGTATTACTATGAACACCCTTTATGATCGCTACCAAAAGCCATTGTTCTTAGTAGAAAACGGTCTGGGTGCAAAAGATGTACCGGATGAAAATGGCGAAGTACAAGATGATTACCGTATTGATTATCTGCGCCAACACGTAGAAGCCATGGCCGATGCGATCACCGATGGCGTTCCGCTGATGGGCTTTACACCGTGGGGTTGTATCGACTTGGTTGCGGCATCAACGGGGGAGATGAGCAAGCGCTATGGCTTTATCTACGTGGACAGAGACAACCTAGGCAACGGTACGTTAAACCGCACACCGAAGAAGTCTTTCCACTGGTATAAGCGTGTCATCGCATCCAACGGTACAGAGCTTTAATCAAACAGAAATACGCCCTTATCTTAAATGCCTTTCCAAAGAGGGAAGGCTAAGTTGTGAGGGCGTTTTTTGACAAATCTACTCGATAAGGTGAGCAATACCCTTTACCATAACGGCAAATTCATTAGCTCGTAATTACTTATGTCTCTACCTCCTTGCCCAAACTGTAACTCAGAATACGTTTATCCAGACCAAGACCATCTTGTTTGCCCAGAGTGTGCTTACGAGTGGAACCCAACTCAGGCGGCAGACGAAGATGCCGTAAACGTGAAAGATGCCAACGGCACGTTGCTGCAAGAAGGTGATAAGGTCACGTTAGCGAAAGACTTAAAAGTAAAAGGCAGTTCGTTGGTACTTAAGATCGGCACCAAAGCGGTGATTCGTCGCATTAAAGACGGCAAAGATCATCAGCTAGATTGCAAAGTTGATGGCGCTGGCGAGATGATGGTGACGGCGCAGTTTGTGAAAAAGGCGTAAGACCTGCATTGGGATATCGCTTTCAGAAATAATAAAAAACAGCTCACTAGGAGCTGTTTTTTGTTTTAGGGCTCTTAAGCTAAATCTCGCTGGAATATTTCTGGAGCTAACTCCACCGCTTCGCACATGGCGGGAATGTCTAGCAGCGTGATATGACTGTCGCACTCAGTAATAAAACCATCGTTTTTCAGTTTTTTGAACGTTCTAGAAAGTGTTTCTGGCGTCATCCCTAGCTGTGTTGCAAGCAGCTTTTTCGTCACGGGTAACGTGATTTCCCCTTCGCTTCTCGATTGAGCTCGATAGAAGTCAGCCAGCTTCATCACCAGTCTTTGGTTCGCGTTTACTTGCGTCAAAATGTTCACGGTATCCATCAGCTGGTGGATGCGATTGGTCATG
Source organism: Vibrio sp. CUB2 (assembly GCF_001557945.1). Lineage (NCBI taxonomy): Bacteria > Pseudomonadati > Pseudomonadota > Gammaproteobacteria > Vibrionales > Vibrionaceae > Vibrio > Vibrio sp. CUB2. The sequence goes on from NZ_LNRB01000003.1 coordinate 108,230, forward strand.
TAGTTCATGACTTTTAATGAAGTTTGCTGAGATTGCGTAAACACCGTTAACACATCTTGGTAGTGGAACACAGACAACTCCGTATCCTGATCGACACGGGCACTCATCGGGTAGGTTCTTGGAGACATAAACATCGCCATTTCCGCAATCATTTCTCCCGCCATGAACACTCTAAACAGCTTTTCGTCGCCGTTTGGCATCAAACGAAACAGCGAGACTTTTCCTCTCTCTACCAAATACATATTTTCCGCAGGTTCCCCACGTTCAAACAGTTGATGTCCTGCATCGCAATGCAAAGGCGAGCGTTTTGAAAAGAGTTGCGTTTTTTCTTCTTCGTTAAGGAGCGAAACAATAGAGCCGGGCACGCTGTTTTCCTTAGCTTGATAATTATCAAGCAGCAAATTCGGAATTGGGGGATAAGATACAAATAATAATCATTATTGATTGATGTGCCAACTTATCCAACTTGAGAAAGGAGAACAGTTATGGACGGTATTAGCCACGTATTTCGATGGGTTGCCTTGTGCGGTCTGGTCGTTCTTTTTGTTCCCGTCGCCATCTTTGCTTAGGAGTCATTATGTCTAAACGATTAGCGATGCCCAATGAAGGGCGAGAAGTGACAAAAACACCGGGACACTGGGTACTCGCTCAACTGGGTAAGAAAGTACTGCGTCCTGGTGGCAAAGAGTTAACACAAAAAATGCTACAAGGGTTGGCGATTACGCGTGATGACCGCGTTGTCGAATTCGCGCCCGGTATGGGTTACACGGCACGTTTGTGCTTGGAAAAATCCCCTGCAAGCTACACCGCTATCGAACAAAATGAGCAGGCAGCCGAGATTGTTCGCTCTTACTTACAGGGTGTAAATCAACGTTGTCATGTCGGGAATGCCCAAGAGACAGGGTTAGAGCCAGAATGCGCTTCAGTGGTTTATGGCGAAGCTATGCTGACGATGCAATCCGATACGCGTAAAAACGAAATTATTGCTGAGGCAGCTCGAATCCTCGCGACTCATGGGCGTTACGGTATCCATGAGTTATGCATTACGCCAGATACTATCGATGAAGATAAAAAGCGCGCGATTCAAAGAGAAGTTTCCGAGACCATTCAACACCCCGCAAAACCCATCACACCTGCAGAGTGGAAAGCTCTGATGGAAGAGAATGGTTTTGTCGTTGAATTTGAAGCTGTTGCTCCAATGCATTTACTCGAACCAAAACGCGTTATCGCCGATGAAGGCTTGAGTGGGTTCTTAAAAATCGTGAAAAACGTACTGACTAAACCGCAAGCGAGAAAGCGTGTGTTAGGCATGCGAAAGATTTTCCGCAAACACGAAAAGAACCTATCTGCGATAACGCTTGTCGCAAGAAAGAAGGAAAGCTAAATCATGTTTGAATACACCTTATATGAAGATCTCGCCAGCGAAGTGGATATCCCCAAAGCAGGTATCACGAGTTGTCCTGTGTACAAAAGTGAGCGTTTGCGAGGTGTTATCTTCGGGTTCGCCGAAGGTGAAGAAATGAGCGAGCATACTGCAGCAGTACCAGCGATTGCACAAGTACTCGAAGGAGAATGTACGTTCACGTTAGAAGAAGAGGCGAAGGAACTAAAAGCTGGCGCTTGGTTGCTAATGGACGCGCATTTGCCTCACAGTATTATCGCGAAAACGCCATTGAAGCTGATGCTGTACCTGTTGCGCGAGCCTAAGTAACACGCAGTATTGAAATACAAACCAATGTAAATTTAGCCCCAACCAAGTGTTGGGGCTTTTGCGTTTATTGCTGTCGGTACTTATCTGACGAAGTTCTGCAATCCCGCCACGCTGGCAAAGTTATAGAGAATAAAACCCGATGCCACCATAGTAACTGCCAAAACAAGGTTAAGCGTATCGCTCAAGTTGGCATTAGGTTTGGCGCTGTGGTTTTTCATTTGGCGTTGAATCGTTAAAGCGTTGAACACCAATATCGAGTTGGTCATTGCCGTTCCTAAAGCCATCACGAATGTCGCGACCATGCCCCACATTAAGCTGCCTAACATGTTAGAGAGAAACAGAACCAGCACCGCGCCAGTACAAGGGCGAAAGCCAATAAACAGCAGTGCTTTCCATGAAATATTGCCATTAGAATCTGCGGAATCATCATCTTTTTGAGAGGGTGTTTGCTTGATGCGGCGTTTAACCACCGACGCAAACTCTTTCAAAGCCAATAAGATAATAAACACTGCACAACCTTGCGTCAGCAGACGAACATTATCGGAAAGGCTGAAAGCAAACTGCTCTGCAATCTTGGCGGTAATCACGAAAAGAATGCACGCGCTCGCGGCTTGTAATGCGGCAATAATCGCCACCAAAACAAGCGCTTGTCGACGACGGTAGCCATGAATAAGGCTCATTGATGTCACTGCCGTTTTACCGTGCCCAGGCGCAACCGAATGCAGCAAACCATACAGAAAGCTAAACCCCAACAAGTACCAACCATACAACAGTTGCCCTTGGCTGATGAGCATCAGGTATTCACTGAGCGAGTTTACCGTGTCACGTTGAAGCCGAATCAACTGCATCCAGTAAGCAGGGAAGTGATTCCAAATATGCAGAGTAATGGCTAACAGCACCACGCTAAATACAGCGAACAGGGCACGTTTGAAGACTGACGAGTTTCCCATTAGTTCTCCTCCGGATCACAGGTGAAGAGGGCTTTTTGGGTAAATAACTGGCCGAGTTCGTTATCTGGATCTGCATCAACAGAGAGTGACATCGCGTAAGTCACTTGCTCTGGTGTTGGGTTTGGTTCAACCACGTCGATATGACAACGATCAGCGTAAGGCTCATTGATGGTGATGGCATGCTTGTGCTCCCAACTCATATCTACGAAGTAGCTCGGATCAAAGATAAGCAGACGCAGATCAGGCGTGTAGATACTGGTGGGTTTAGCGAGTTCAAGATTGAACTTCAATGTTGCTTTTGCGCCATTCATCTCGATAGACCCTTCTTCTACCATCTTGTAGCGAATCGGTTCATCGTCGGCATAAAAGTAGGTGAAGTAATGGCTTGATAACAGGTTGTAAATCACCTGACTAGAGAGTGTCGAAAGTACTTCATCTCGATTTTCGTCGGTGAGCTTCTCTCCCGCGAGCATGTAAGCCGTGGTCATGGCGTCAAACTCCCAGTTCATTGAGAGTGATTGAATCTTATCTTCTTTGATATTGATTTTGGTTTCCATTGTCACCCAAGAATGAGGGTGGGCGTGGACAAAACAAGAAAACAGCAGTGAGAAAGCAGTAAGAGTTAGGCGTAATCTAGAAAGAGAAAACGATCCAAAAATGGACATCCGATTACCTATGATTAAAATGATGCGAAATTGCCGATTGTTATAACATAACATTAATGACATTTGAACATTGTTCATTACTGTTAGTGTGGTTGTTTATCGACGATTTATCCGTTTACCTGTTGAGATGCATAGGGTGGCAATAAAGCCGATGGGTTAACTATTTTATTGATTTTCGTTCTCATTCTTTTTCCCATTTTGTGGTTAACTTGAGCCCATTAAACAAATAGAATGCAGTTCGGTGGCAAGATGACTTAAACCGACTCTTCACGCGTTCTGCACTTTTCTAACCAACTTTTTCAAATCATGAACCTGACTCATAAAGACTATTTTAAAATCGCATTTCCTTTCATTGTTTCTACTGTTACCCAACCATTATTGGGGGCGGTGGACACCGCGGTGATCGGTAAACTCGGTGTGGCAGAGATGATTGGTGGTGTGGCGATCGGCACCGTCATCATGAATACTTTGTATTGGCTGTTTGGCTTTTTCCGCGTCAGCACTACCGGGCAAAGTGCAATCGCATTAGGTAAAAATAGCCCAGAAGATCAAGCGAGCAGCTTATTCCGTCCTTTCGTGCTTTCGCTCTGCCTTGGCTTGATTTTCATTGCGTTGCAGTCCGTGATTTGGATGGGGGCAGAGCTGATTATCTCCCCTGATGCCGTCGTGGCAGAAAACGCGAAGATTTACTTCGATATCATGATCTTTGGTGCGCCGTTTGTGCTGCTGAACTACACCGTGATTGGATGGTTGATGGGGCAGGCGAAAGCCAAAGAAACCTTGTTCACGCAAGTGTTTGGTAACGTGCTGAACATCGTGCTGGATATCGTCTTTGTGTTGTACTTCGATATGGGCATTGCTGGTGTTGCGGTGGCGACACTTATTGCGCAAATCTCGACGTTTGTTATTGGTGCGGTGCTGGTGTTGAAAACCTGTCGCTTCCCACTGTTTGATTACATTCAAACAGCGAAAATGACGCGTAAAGATCTTAAAGTTATCGCGTCTTCCAATATGGATCTGCTGCTTCGTACAGTATGTCTACTGGTGTTCTTCAACATGATGGCGCGTGTAGGCTCTCAACTAGGTTCTGATGTGCTCGCGGCGAACGCAATCTTGATGCAAGTGACCTTCATCGTCAGCTACATGTTTGATGGTGTAGCGAATGCGTCGAGCGTCTTTGCTGGTAAAGCCGTAGGGCAGAAGAATCCAACATTGCTTGATAACGTGATTAAGCTAAACACGCAATGGACCGCGGCGTTCGTTGTTGTATTGACCTTGCTGTTGGTACTGTTCAAACACCAATTAGTGACGTTGTTTACTACTTTGCCAAACCTTGTTGAGCTGTATCTAAACATGAGCCCTTGGTTATTGGCATTCCCGTTGGTTGCTGGTTTCGGTCTGACGTTTTACGGCATCTTTACTGGCACAGGGACGACGCGACCAGTTCGTAACTCTACCTTCCTAACCATGGTGTTGTTCTTAGTGACGCAATTTATTGCGGTGCAATATTGGGGCAATCACGGTTTGTGGCTGGCATTCACTTTGTTCTACGTTGGGCGCTTTGTCTTCTTGTTCCCATCCCTCGATCAAGTCAAACAAAAGTGTCAGTAATGCACGCTGTTATACCCAAGTAACCTCGAGATGCTTAGTTCAGCGAAAATGCCTTGGCTTGCAGACGCGGCGACGATTTGAAGATCTAGTGGCTCTAAATGAATAATCGTCAACAAAGTATGCGGGTCAAGGCAATTCGCCCTTTGGGAGTGAGTCACTGAAGCAACTTCTGCGTCAAACAACTTGGAAAGAGCTCGCTATTCCGCTGCGTCGTTTTCCTTGAATTTGAATCAGTGACTCACTCTGAATCCAGCATCTTGAGGTCACTTGGGTATAGATTATTTCGATTTTTTATCGCAAGGGCGGAGTTATCTGCCCTTGCTGATAAAAGCGTGAAAAAGGTGATGACATAACCCCTCTGAGTTGTTTTCTTGCTCAGACCTGCGTGATACTATCGTTATGTTATATTGTTACATTTAGTTTGATGTCGTGATTTCTCAACCAATACTCTCCGTTAATAATCTCAGCCTTACAGACTCAGAACGCACACTCTTCAAAGACATTTCTTTTGAGCTGTTTCAAGGTGAAGTTCTTGCCATTATGGGACCTTCCGGCATTGGTAAATCCATGTTGTCGAAAGCCGTCGCAGGTTTTTTGCCGTCAGATATTTGGGTAGACGGAAGTATCCAGCTTAACAGCAGTGAAGTCGCACAAACTGTCATGCTGCAACGTAGTCAATCTCAGCGTCCCGCGGTCATTTTCCAAGATGCACTTAAAGCGCTGAATCCATTGGCGTCTGTCGAACAACAACTGTGTTTGGCATTGACGGGCAACAAAACACGCTTGTCTTCAGCAAACCGAGAAACGGTGACGACCTTGTTGTCTCAACTCGGATTTGCGGATCCAAAAGCAGCATTAGCGCAGCATCCAAGCCAGCTATCTGGTGGTCAGCGCCAGCGTATTTGTATTGCCATTGCGTTGCTTGGTAGTGCCAACTTGATCATCGCGGATGAGCCTACCAGTGCGCTCGATCCAATCACCGAAGCGGAGATCCTTGAGTTGTTTCGCAGTAGTGTTCAGCAACGCAACATCAGTGGTTTGTTGATCACGCACGATCTGTCTGCGGCTTTGGCATGTGACAAAGTCTTGGTGATTGCGGACAACACCATGGTGGCTTATGGCGCACCGTGGCAAGCCATTCAGCAAAGTTCGCATCCTTTCTGCCAACAACTTGCGCAACTGCTGCCTTAACCTCATCTCTGGAGCCTATTTTGACTAAGCACAACTTGAGCGGGCACACGCAGCCTAAATCGGCGGAAGTTCGCTTTGAGCAAGCCAGTGTTCACTATTACTCCAAACCGAGTTGGTTAGGGGGCAAACCGTTCAAAGCGCTCGAACAATTGGATCTTGCCATCGACACAAAGAACATTGCGATTGTTGGTCCTTCTGGTGCGGGTAAATCGACCTTGATTGAACTTCTGTTTGGTCTTCGTAAACCCACATCTGGTGAAGTGTATGTGTGTGGTTATCCGCTATCGCGTAGCTCGGCTAAGCAGCGCCAAGAGTTATGTCAGCACATTCAACTGATTCCGCAAGAGCCACAATCGAGCTTGAATCCGTATTACACCGTTCGTCAGATCTTACTGGAGCCGCTAAGCAATATTGGTTTGACGCAAGAGCTTAACGAGAAGGTGGAAAAGGTTTTGGCGGATGTCGGTTTAGATCTCACATTGTTGGAGCGTAACCCGCAGCAGTTATCGGTTGGGCAAGCGCAACGTGTGGCTATCGCCAGAGCTTTGATTGTGGAGCCTTGTGTTTTGGTTGCCGATGAGCCAACCAGCAGCTTAGACCCCGTCAGTCGTAAACAGATTCTTGACCTGTTGGCAGGCATTCAAAAAAGTCGTCAGATGCGCCTGATTTTGGTGACGCATGACCTCGATGCGGCACAAACCCTATGCGATGAAATCCTAGTGTTAGACAAAGGACGTGTTGTCGAGCACGGCACAGCACAGAACGTGACAAATAACCCATCGCACTTGATCACGAGAGCCTTGATGAGCGCTCAACACAAAAGTAATGAATTCACAAAAACCATTGGAGAGGTTTCTTATGCACCTTAGTACTCCCAAGTTAGCTTTGTCGCTGGCTTTAAGCGCATTGCTGACGGGTTGTTTTGACTCTGGCGAAAGCAAGCCAGAAGCGGAAAAAGCAGCTGCACCGCAAGCAACGGAAATTCGCGTTGCCATGATGCAGCCACCACGCACAGGTTTGTCACCACTTTCAGATGACGCGTTCAAACTATCACGTTGGAGCACGGCAGAAACGCTGGTGAACCTAAACGATCAGTCGGTAGCAGAGCCTATGCTGGCAACAGAGTGGGAACAAGTTGACCCGATGACGTGGCAATTTACGGTACGTAAGGGCGTGAAATTCCACGATGGTTCTGACCTTGATGCCAACGCGGTTGTGAACTCTCTACAAAAAGCATTAGATGCCGCACCAAAACCACGTATTTTGGATGGTATCGAATGGCAAGTTCGCGCATTGGACGACTTCACTGTTGAAATCAAAACGACCTTTAACGATCCATTGTTGCCAAGCCGTCTATCTAGCCCACAGTTAGCGATCCTTTCTGGTGCTGCATACCAAGAAAACGGTCGTGTTGTGCCAATCAATGCGGGTACGGGGCCATTCGTTCTGACAGAAATCAACGGGACAACCAGCGCAAAACTGAAGCGTTTTGACGGTTACTGGGGTGAAAAAGCAAAAGTAGACAGTATCTTTGCTGAATACGTACCAAACGGTTTTGCTCGTGCTGCAGCGCTGCGTACCGGTGAGGCGGATGTAGTTGAAGCGGTTCCTGTATCACAAATCGCGATGATGGAATCTTCACAGCTGCACGAAGTCGCAATGCCACGTACCAACACGCTTTACCTAAACAACAAATCAGAAGTGTTTAGCCAGTTCGGTTTGCGTAAAGCAGCGGCTCAAGCGGTTAACCGTGAGCAAATCATCAAAACGGTTTACGAGAACCACGCCGATTCAGCGAAAGGTCTGTTAGGTCCAGCATTAGCATGGGCTCAACCAATTCGTGATGCGAACCCTCGTATGGAAACCATGGAAATGCGCCACGCGAACGGTGAGAAGATCACCATCGGTACATTTACCGACCGTGCTGAGTTGCCAGAAGTGGCGGTGTTGCTAAAGCAACAACTTGAAGCGGCTGGCTTTGTGGTTGAACTAGACGTTCGTGAATACGCACAAATCGAAAACGATGCACTAGCAGGTAAGTTCGATGCGTTCTTGTTGTCACGTGCAACAGTGCTGGATTCTGGTGATCCAGTCGCGTACATGCAAAGTGACTTTAGCTGTAAAGGTTCTTACAACCTAGGTCAGTTCTGCTCTGAAGAAGTGGACGCAGCATTGAAACACGCTGATCGTCAGCCTTTGGGTGAGAAACGCCAACAAGCGATCATCGAAGCAGAAAGCAAAATCCTTGAGCAATACGCTGTGATTCCACTGCTGCACGAGCGAGTAATCCAAGGTGAGAGTGACCGCGTGAAGAATGCACAACGTGACCCACGCGAGCGTCGCCTGATCGACCAGTTTACTGAGGTAAACTAACTCGATGTCGTCTGTTGCCAACATGCGCTCTCGTTGGAGCGCTTGTATGCCTGAATGGTTTACGCGGTTTTTGTCGCGCTTCCTGTCACTCGGGGTAGTGGTTGTGCTGGTGGGTTTGATGCCGGATATTGCAGGTATCGATCCAAGCCAATCAATCCTCCGTGCTCGTGCGGGTGCTCAACAATTGCTGACGGCAGAAGCTCTGCAAGCAATTCGAGAAGATCTTCAACTTGACCGCAGTGCTGTTGAGCGATTGTGGGATTGGTTGACGCTTGTCATGCAAGGTGACTTAGGTGTCTCTTGGGTGAGCGGTGCATCCGTGATGGAGAGCGTTCAACAAACTGCAAAAACGTCACTATTACTGATGCTTACAGCGCTAGGAATGGCATTTGTAATGTGCATGGCGAGCATGCTTTACACTGTGCGTCGTTGGCAACAGAATCGCTTAGACAAACATCATGACACGCTCAGTTCGGTGTTGGTTTCATTGCCTGAATACGTGATTGCTTCGTTGCTGATCATGGTGTTTTCCATCTGGTTGGGCTGGTTCCCGCCTTATGGTTGGCAAGGTGTGCAAAACCTCTGGCTACCCAGTTTGGCAATGGCATTGCCTGCTGCTGGCTTGTTCGGGCGCTTGCTCAATGACAGCCTCAAGCGTGTACTAGATGAGCCTTGGGTGATCACTTGGCTATCGGCGAACGTCAGTAAGTTTCAAATCTTACGCTTTGCCTTGTGGCGTGCCGTTAGTAACTTGATTCCTCAAATCGCAATGACGGTGATTGGTTTGACTGGCGGCGCGGTTGCTGTGGAGCAAGTGTTTTCCATTCCGGGTATCGGACGATTGATCTTAGGCGCAGCGAAGTCACAAGATCTGCCGATGCTGCAAGGTGGCTTGTTGGTGTTGCTGGTGTTCTCTATGTTGATTAGCAGTGCGAGCATCTTATTGCAACGCTGGTTACTCGGGCACAGTGTCACGAGTGGCAAGTTGATCAGCAGTCACAGCACGTTCCGTTTTACCCAAAACACCACCAAACGTATCGTCAGTGCCACGATCTTTGCCTTGCTGATTGGTTGTGCAGGATGGGCGTTAATGCGCGATCCTTACACCATCCATTTTACCCGCCTTGAATTGCCAAGCTTAGCAGCACCGTTTGGTGCCGACGCCGTTGGTCGAGATCTGCTTGCTCGTGTTGGCGGCGGTATGATGTCGACAATCAAAATGGGTATCATCGCGACGTTCCTAAGTTTGGTGATTGGTTTGCTACTTGGCTTCGTGACTCGTTATAGCCAAGGCTTAATTGAGATCACCAAAGGTGTGCCATACATTGTGGCGGGTCTGCTGATCGCTGGTCTAACGGGGATGAACCCAAACAGTGCCTTGATTGCGATTGTTATGGTGTCGTGGGCACCATTAGCGGCGCACTGCGCGAGCTTGTTGATGGAAGCCAAAGCGCAGCCTTATACGCATCTTGCGCCCATTTGGGGAACCAGTCAGTGGCGAGTTCTCCGTTACTACTTGTTGCCTTATGTGCTGCCGCCATTGATTCGTCACGCGTTTTTGCGTTTGCCGTACATTACGCTCAGCCTGACGTCTCTGAGTTTTATCGGACTTGGCGTTAAGCCGCCAGAACCTGAGTGGGGCTTATTGATTGCAGAGAATCTGCCTTACATTGAGCGCTCGCCATTAGGTGTTTTACTGCCAATCTCAGGCTTAGTTTTGATGGCAATTGCAATCAACTTGTTGTTCGACGATTAAACCGGACTCGTGAACTTTCCAGCAGCCTCAATAGCGATATTGAGGCTGTTTTCTTTCTGTTTCATTATTCACCATTGTGTGTCCCAAAAGCCAAGCACACATTTGCGCTCTGGCGTGCCATTCTTAAGCTGACTCTCACGGTTTTTATCTTGATAGGAAAGGGCATGAAGGAATACGCACCGCAGTACAACAAGAAAGAAAAGATCATCAGAATCGCTATCGCTGGTGTATTTGGCCTTCTAGTTGGCGTGCTGTTTAAGTTTAACGGAGAGTCTCTGCTGCAAGCAGTCGTCGAAGCGCCGGAATGTTCTCAAATGTTCGGTATATCAGGCTTAGAACTTTTGGTTCACATATTGTTCTTTTGGGTGCCAGTGTCCGTGTTTTTACTTACTGCGGTATTGATGTTGCCACTTGGCGTACGTGGTTTGATCGAAGGTCAGTTCCCACCAAAAGGCGTTAAGGTATTCAGACCCACTGTGATTCAACGCGGCAAGCTCGGTACGTTCAAATCCCTTATTCATCTGTTGTTCCCCTTATTGTGCTTTGGCTTCGTTATGTGGGGTAATGTTCAAATCGAACCCATGATGGAGACGTTCCAATCTAATCAAGGCATATCGAACTGTAACGACTGAAGTTGTGTGACCTTGCTTCCTAGAAAAATCGTCTGATAAATCAGTTATTTGTTGAATCTAAAATATTAGTCGAAAAGACAAAAATAATTAGAGGACGTTGAACTGTATAAGCAATTTTATACGCCTTTTGTTTGATACACTCGACGGTGATTTGAACAATAAAACAAAGGTATCTATTCATGTTCAACAACCTTTCCATCAAGCAGAAGATAGTTCTCCCGCTGTCTTTGATGATTGTATTACTCACGGTAAGTTCAGTATTGAATGTTCTCACCATGTGGAAACAGACTGAGCTTAGTGACACGCTCAATGACCAAGTTATTCCAAGCTTATTCACTCTTGAAGATGCGTATCGCGACCTGTATCAAGCGACTTCTGCGATTCAAGGTCTGGCATTGGCACAGACTCAAGCAGAAATCGATCACCACTTGTTTGAATACAAAGACAACGCCTACAAAGCTCTGCCTCGCATGAAGAAAGTCATGTCACTTTCTGATCAAGGTGTTCTGCCCCGTAGTCACGGTAGTGAAGTTCAACAGTTGGTCTCAACGGGTGAACAATGGCTGCAAAGTTATGAGGCAATGATCAGCAAGCCACAATCACAGTGGGTAAACTACTACGAATCAAACAAAGCTGAATTTGAACGCCAATTTGGTGCGGTTCGCGATCAATTGAACGTAGTGAAAGACGCGATTGAAGCAAAGCAAAATACGCTTAAAACAGACATCGCGGCAGCCGCGTTTCGTGCAGAAGTCATTTTAGAAGCAGGCATTGCGATCGTAATTCTAGCGGCACTTGGCATGGTGGTGTTGTTGCTTAAAACAGTAGTGAAGCCAATCAATGACATCAAAGAGGCGATGGTACAAATTGCGTCTGGAGAAGGGGATTTAAGTCAGCGCATCAGCATCAATTCTCAAGATGAAATTGGTCTACTGGCTGGCGGCTTTAACCAGTTCGTCACTAAGATCCAAGCAACGGTGTCACAAGTGGTAGAAAGCTCAAACACATTGCGTCAGGAAATGAATAACCTAAACGCCTTGACTTCGACCATCGCAGATTCAACGGTAGGTCAACAGCGAGACAGTGAAGCCGTTGCCGCAGCTGTTCATGAAATGCAGGTGACGAGTCGTAACGTGAGTGATAGCGCAACAGAAGCTGCATTGGCAAGCCAAACCGCGAACGAAGAGTTGTCGAATACCAATGTGATTTTGGAGCAGACCGTCGCAGCAATTCGTGACCTTGCGGGTGAGATTGAAAGTGCAAGTCAAGTTATCAACACACTAGACAATGACGTAAGCAACATTGCTTCGGTATTGGATGTTATCCGTGGCATTGCAGAGCAGACTAACTTGTTGGCATTGAACGCGGCGATTGAAGCAGCGCGTGCTGGTGAGCAAGGTCGTGGATTTGCTGTTGTGGCAGATGAAGTTCGTTCCCTAGCGAGCCGTACTCAAAAGAGCACGGGCGAGATCCAAGCCATGATTGAGAAGCTACAAGCAGGTGCTGCTCAAGCGGTGGAAGTGATGCAGGGCAGTAAAACCAGTAGCGAAGACACCATTCAATCGGCAGGTTTAGCGACAGAATCCTTGGCTGAAATCCTAAACGCGATCGCACGAATGAACGAGATGAACACACACATTGCGACAGCAGCAGGCCAACAAAGCTCAGTGAGTGATGAAGTGAACAGCAACGTTCAAGGTATTGCAGACAGCAGCACGTCTATTGTGGATGTAGTGACTCAAGCACAGCAGTCATTGTCTATGTTGTCTGAGCAGACACAACAGTTGGACAAGCAAGTCAGCCAGTTCCGCGTATAAAACAGCGTTATACCCATTACGCTCTATCCGAAATGAAAAAGGCACCTTTGATTATCAAAGGTGCCTTTTTGTCAGTTTCTTTAGAAGCGAATAGCATCAGTATAAGCATCTAAATCCCATGTTTTTTAGGGTTCGCTCCGCTCTGCCAAAAAAGAGCAAACTGCATTGTTCATCTAGATAGTAGATACGATTGTGGCGCATGGTCACCGGCTTTTCGTAACTCAATACAATGTATTCGTTTCCCTTAGACTTTGAATATTCATATTGATAGTCAAGCGCTTGAAAGTCTGTCACAGCACCACCGATCGGTGAGTAATGATTCCGAGTCTCAATGTGATCTTTGTAGAGTTCAGTATAGGTCGTCCACCTATATTGCATCGCTTCTACCTTGCCAAACAGTTGAACTTTTGACTGGTGTGCAGTGAACAAGAGAATGCCGTTGAACACAACCAATGCTATCAATACTTTGAATTTATGGGCATTGAAGTAAAAGCTGATCTTTGTGATAAATGCATTCATGGTTGTTAATTGTCACTATCGTTTTTCCGTCATCGGAACGTTTTATTTCTGGGTAAGCTTTGGCTCTTAGTACTTGTTCAAAGTCGTGCTTGTAATACAGTGCTTTCGCCGTTTCATAAAGGTTGAAGACTGTTAGCACCAGCAATGCTGCGAGCAGAAGGCACCATAAACCTTGGCTTTGACCCGTTTTGATAACACTCATTGGAAGCGTTTCTTGCTTCGGCTCAATTAGTGCTTCAGAAACCAACTTTTCTTGCTCAGCAGCAGCGAAGTTTAATGAATAGCCAACACCAGGGACGTTGATGAGAATCGATTTATCGTTATCTTCTAATGTGCGTCGGGTGCGATTTATCAGCTGCGGCAAGCTCTCTTGTGAGATATGCTCATAACCCCAAACCTGCTGAATGATCTCTTTATTACTGATCGTGTTTGGGTGCGCATCAACGAGGCAGTTCAATAACGCTTTTTGTTTATTGGTGAGCTTAACTGTGTCTTGCTCTTCTGTTTTGCCACTCAAAAGGGAGGGCAGTAAATAGTGAGTCGTCCTGTCCCATGTGAATTTCCCTAATACTATTCTATTGTTGTTTTTCATAACCAACTTATTTCGTATATCAGGCTGTTTTAGGGGAGCGAATTATAGGGTAATAAATACGGAAATCAACGCCTATATTTGCAATTTATTTAATCAAAGCGTGCTTTAAATGTTCAATTAATGATGCAATGTTAAACAAGTGTAAAGTCCTATTTTTTCACTTATTCTCACGTTTTTTAATAAACTTTCTTTTTATCTGCATTAGCAAGATCTCCTACTAATTGGTTTGCTTTGTCACGAGTTCTCTGGTTTTGTCTACTCTTTTTTACTGTTTTTATTAAGAAAAATCTGATTTCGATTGCTCACAGAAAATTTATTTTTCCAATCAAAAAGCGTTCAAATTGAGAGATCAACGACAGCTTTCGAATAAACATTTTTGTCTATCGTAAAGAACGTTAAATTTTGTTGTATGTACAACATTGAATAATTATCATCCCGACTAATATTTGCTGACTTTTTATTGAGTCACGTTGTTTTAGTTAGGAAGAGAGAATTTTCATGACACGTAGAACCACGCTATCGCTCTTGATTGCGTCGAGCCTATTATTGGTCGGGTGTGAACAGAGCCAAGAAGGACAAGCGCAAGGTGGTCCAGCGCCGACACCAGAAGTGATGGTATTGACGGTAGAACCTGTTCGCCAAGCGCTAACAGTAGAACTGCCAGGCCGCAGCCGAGCGTTTAAAGAAGCAGAAGTTCGCCCACAGGTAACGGGTATTATTTCTGAGCGTAATTTTGAAGAGGGTGGTGTGGTTGAGAAAGGTCAATCGCTTTACCAGATCGACGATTCTACGTTCCAAGCAGACCTATTAAGCGCAGAAGCTGAACTGATCCGTGCTCAAGCATCGGAAGAGTCAACGTACTCAACGGTTCGTCGTTACCGTGCGTTGATCACTAAGAAGTCGATCAGCCAACAAGATCTAGATGAAGCAGAAGCGGCTTACAAAGAAGCGAAAGCGCAAGTGTTGGTAGCGAAAGCGAGAATCAACACGGCGAAGATCAATCTGTCTTACGCACAAGTGAAAGCGCCAATTAGCGGTGTGATTAGCAAGTCTAACGTAACGGCGGGTGCGCTGGTAACGGCAAACCAAGCGGCGACGCTAACGACCATCCAACAGCTAGACCCAATCAATGTTGATATCGTGCAATCTTCTGCTCAATTACTCCGTTTGAAAGCAGCGATGTCACAAGGCCATCTGCAAAAAGACGAATCCGCTCAAGTGACACTAACGCTTGAAGACGGTTCGACTTACGCACACAAAGGCACCATGAAGTTTACTGAAGTGAACGTAGACGAAAGCACGGGCAGCGTAACGCTACGTGCAGAATTCGCGAACCCAGATGGCTTACTGCTACCGGGCATGTTCGTGCGCGCAACGGTAACGGTAGGTGTGGACCCTGTGGCGATTCTTATCCCACAAAACACAGTAACGCGTGACGCAACGGGCAAAGCCTCAGTCATGACTGTGGATGCGGACAACAAAGTGTCTATCACTCCAGTGACGACTGCTGAGTCTATTGGTAACCAATGGCGCATCACAGAAGGCTTGAAAGTGGGTGATAAAGTCATCACGACTGGTCTGCAGATGGTGCAGCCGGGTAACCCAGTGACCATTCAATCAGGTGAGCAGGCATAATCATGGCACGATTCTTTATCGATCGTCCGGTATTTGCTTGGGTACTTGCGATTCTGACTATGTTGGCGGGCGTAATGTCCCTGTTCAACTTGCCGGTTTCTCAATACCCGACGATTTCACCGACCACGATCTCAATCAATGCCCGTTACCCTGGTGCTTCTGCGAAAACCGTAGAAGACTCAGTGACTCAGGTTATCGAGCAAAACATGACGGGTCTGGACTACCTACGCTACCTAAACTCAAGCAGTGATGCGTTTGGTAACGCAACCATTACGCTGACGTTTGATAGCGAAGCGGATCCAGATATCGCGCAAGTTCAGGTGCAGAACAAGCTGCAATTGGCAATGACGTCACTTCCGATGGAAGTACAAAGCCAAGGTATCATCGTAAACAAATCCAACACCTCATTCTTAATGGTTGTGGCGGTTTACTCTGAAGACCCTGAATTCACAGAAAACGACATCGGTGACTTTGTTGTTACCAATATTCAAGATCCAATCAGCCGTGTAACGGGTGTAGGTCAAGTGCAAGCGTTTGGTTCTCAATACGCAATGCGCGTTTGGCTAGACCCGTTCAAACTTACTCAGTTCAACCTAACAGCAATCGACGTTGCGAACGCGATTCGTGAACAGAACGCACAGGTTTCTTCTGGTCAGTTAGGCGCAGCACCTGCTCAGTCTGGTCAGTTGCTTAACGCGACGATTTCTTCAGCAAGTCGTTTAACCAGTGTGGCTGAATTTAGAAACATCATTCTGAAATCAGAAGCGAACGGTTCGAACGTTTACCTGAAAGACGTGGCGCGTGTTGAGCGCGGTGCAGAAAGCTACGACATCAAAGGTCAGTACAACGGCTTCCCTGCGGCAGGTCTTGGTATCTCGCTTGGTACTGGTGCGAACGCGCTAGAAACGGCAGAAGCAGTAAAAGAACGCCTTGGTCAGCTAAGTGCGACTTTCCCAGACGGTTTGAAGATCGCTTACCCGTTTGAGACAACGCCATTCGTTGATGCGTCGATCAAAGAAGTAATCAAGACACTGCTTGAAGCGATCGTGTTGGTATTCTTGATCATGTACCTGTTCTTGCAGAACTTCCGTGCGACGATCATCCCAACGATTGCGGTTCCGGTGGTATTGCTGGGTACGTTTGCGATCCTTTACGCGACAGGCTTTAGTGTTAACACCTTAACCATGTTTGCGATGGTTCTGGCAATCGGCTTGCTGGTGGACGATGCGATCGTTGTGGTTGAGAACGTGGAACGTGTAATGCACGAAGACGGTCTCGATCCAAAAGAAGCAACGAAGAAGTCAATGGGGCAGATCACTGGCGCACTAGTGGGTGTTGGTCTGACGCTGTCTGCGG
The DNA here is from genome assembly GCF_001557945.1 of Vibrio sp. CUB2. Taxonomy (NCBI): domain Bacteria; kingdom Pseudomonadati; phylum Pseudomonadota; class Gammaproteobacteria; order Vibrionales; family Vibrionaceae; genus Vibrio; species Vibrio sp. CUB2. The sequence goes on from NZ_LNRB01000003.1 coordinate 125,038, forward strand.
TATTCGTACCGATGGCGTTCATGTCTGGCTCAACCGGTGTTATCTATCGTCAGTTCTCTATCACCATCGTGGCGGCGATGACGCTATCGGTATTGGTGGCGATCATTCTTACTCCGGCACTTTGTGCGAGCTTGCTGAAAAAAGGCGATGCAGAATTTTCGGATAAGAAAGGCTTCTTTGGCTGGTTCAACCGTAAGTTTGATGCGGCAACGGCGGGCTACGAAGCGGGCGTAGCGAAAATGCTAAAACGCACTGGTCGTATGCTGTTGGTATTCGCGGCAATGAGTGCGGGTGCAGGTTGGTTGTTCATGAACCTACCAACATCGTTCCTACCGGATGAAGACCAAGGTACGGTGTTCTCAATGGCAATTTTGCCACCGAACTCGACTCAAGAGCAGACTGAAAAGACACTAGAGAAAGTCCGTAACTACTTCCTAGAAGAAGAGAAAGACAACGTTGCGTCAGTGTTCTCGGTAGCGGGCTTCAGCTTCGCGGGTCAAGGTCAGAACATGGGTATGGCGTTTATCGGTCTGAAAGATTGGTCAGAACGTGAAGCACCGGGTTCAGATGCGGCTTCGCTGACAGGTCGTGCGATGGGTTACTTCTCAACGATTAAAGAAGCAATGGTGTTTGCGTTTGCACCACCAGCGATTCAAGAGTTGGGTAACGCGACCGGTTTCGACTTTTACCTACAAGACTCAACCGGTAACGGTCATGAAGCATTGGTAGCGGCTCAATACCAAATCCTAGGTATGGCAGCACAGAACCCGAAACTGGTAGGCGTGCGCCCTAACGGTCAGGCAGATGCGCCGATGTACCAAGTTCATATCGACCACGTAAAATTGCGTGCGCTTGATGTGAGCATCAACGATGTAAACCAAATCCTAGCTTCGGCATGGGGTGGTGCGTACATCAACGATTACATCGACCGCGGACGCGTGAAAAAGGTAATGGTACAGAGTGACGCAGAGCACCGCATGCAGCCGAAAGATTTCGACTCATGGTACGTGCGTAACTCACAAGGTGAAATGGTGCCATTCTCGGCATTCGCAACGGGTGAGTGGACTTACGGTTCTCCGCTATTGCAACGCTTTAACGGTCTACCAGCGATGAACATCCAAGGTGGCGCGGCTCCGGGCGTAAGTACTGGTGAAGCGATGGCAGAAATTGAAGCCATGGTAGAAAAACTGCCTCCTGGCTTTACGGTGAACTGGAACGGCATCTCTTACGAGGAACGTCTATCAGGTAACCAAGCGCCAATGCTTTACGCGCTGTCGATTCTGGTTGTCTTCCTTGTACTAGCTGCACTTTATGAGAGCTGGTCAGTACCATTCGCGGTTGTACTTGTCGTGCCTCTAGGTGTGCTAGGTGCGGTACTTGCGGTCATGACTCGCGGCATGGATAACGACGTATTCTTCCAAGTAAGCCTGTTGACCACTGTTGGTTTGGCAACGAAGAACGCGATTCTTATTGTGGAATTCGCCAAGGAATACTATGAGAAAGGCGCGGGCTTGATTGAAGCAACGCTGCACGCGGTACGTGTTCGTCTTCGTCCTATCATCATGACCTCGCTTGCTTTTGGTCTTGGTGTAGTGCCGCTAGCGATCAGTGCGGGCGTAGGCTCAGCAGGTCAGAACGCGGTAGGTACGGGCGTACTTGGCGGTATGGTAAGTGCGACCTTGCTTGGTATCTTCTTCGTGCCTGTGTTCTTCGTTGTGGTTGAGCGTTTGTTCGACCGCCGCGCAAGAAAAGAAGCACAAAAAGAGCAAGTGGAATCTACTTCACAGCCAACGGCAAGCCAAGAGTAGGACTTAACGCTAAAGACTAAGTTATACTATTGCTAATAAGTACAAGAAAAGGGCGCTTCGGCGTCCTTTATTTTTGGATTCAATTGGATAGTTTGGGTTTGATGTTTAATTTTTTACATCATTCTGAACAGCGAGGGACGAGCGTGATTCAGAATCTGCTCACCGAGTGCTGTAACTTGGTGTGAAACATTGAGTGAGAGCGTGTGGCAGTTAGATTCCTGATCTCGCTTAGGCTCGTCGGAATGACCGAGATTTGAGTGTTGAAAGAGATCCCCAACTCGCTCGTCCCTCGCTCTTGAGGATGACGGACGTAGGGTTTCTGAGGCTCATCAGAATGCTCGGAATATTGAATTGAGCATGTCACTCAACAACGCGTCATTCCCGAAAACGACGAAGGAGCGTAGTCGGGAATCTCTTGTAAACGCAGTACTATCCAAATGAAAACAAAGCCGAAAGTAGAATAGGCAAGTATGAAAGATCAGAAGATTTCTCCGATATCCGTGTTGGATCAAAGCCCGATGTTTGTGTGCAGCGTGATGAACCGAACCTTCCGCAATCGTGCTCAAGCAGAGCTATCGCGTCAGGACTTAATGACGTTGGAAATGGCGAGTGCGTTGGCGGCGTTAGAAGAGTTTCAACCGATGAGTCAGCAAGAGTTGGCGGATGCGGTTCTAACGGAGCGAAGCGTCGCAAAACGTATGGTGGATAACTTAGAGAAACGAGGCTTTGTTAAAGTTTCTAAGAGCGAAACCAATCAGAGATTAAAGATTCTGACACTCACTAAAGACGGGGTAGAAGCGGTACGCAAAGTGCACCGCATCATGACTAACCTTAAACAAGATTTCTTTTCTTGTTTGACGGAAGAAGAGTCCGACGAATTCTTCCGTTTGGTGCGTAAAATGACCTTAGCCAATCACGCTTAATTCTGTATTTCAAACGATGGCGAGCCAATTAGCTTTCTGTGAGGAAACGGTTCGCCACTTCAGCTTCTTGCTTCTTCATCAATTGATGCGCGGTCAGCATGTGTTGTTCCATTACTTGCTTGGCTTTTGGCGCGTCACCTTTACGCAATGCTTCCACCAGTGAACGTTGGCTTTGCACGCCCGTTTGCCACAGCTTGTGGTTCCCCGGTTCATACAGTTTACGGTAAATCGTTAGCTCGGTAAGCATCTGCGCAGTAAAGCGAACCACAAACTTCAGCAGCTCATTGCCAGAGTAACTGGCTAAGAGGCTGTGAAACTCAATCGATGCAATGTGGTGTTCGCGCTCTTGATATACGTCTTCTGGTGGTGTTTGGTACTTATCGATTTGCTTATCGAGCGTGACAAGCTGTGCCTCTGTTAATGTGCCTGCCAAAGAGGCAGCGATTTCTGGTTCAAGTGACAAGCGGATTTGGTACAGGTCAGAAATCGAAACATCTTTGAAGAACAGGTAGTTGCTTAGCAGTGCCTGAGCTTTGTTCTCGCTCATTTCGCTAACAAACACACCGCCTTTTGGCCCCGTCTTGGTCGAGAGAATGCCTTGTGCTTCAAGGATTCGCATGCTTTCTCGCACCGTGCTTTTGGAAGCATCAAAGGTTTCCATGACTTCGATTTCACTCGGCAGACGATCGCCGGGCTGCAAAGCTTGATCGACGATCCAAGTTTTGATCGATTCGGCCAGTTGTTGAGTTCTACGTCCTTTCGCGCTGCTTGCCACATTTTCCTCGCTGGGTTATCTCGCGGTAACTAGGGTCTGTTGATCTTTCGTGGTTAAATTTTGTTCGAGATAAAATCGTTTTAGGCGAGGCAAGGAGTGTGCCGCCTAGTCATTCTAAGCAAATACTCCTTAACAAAGCATAAAACGATTTTAACCGAACCCTTTGGGCAGCGTTTGTTGGCCATTTCTACTTCGTTATCGACTTCTCATGTAGGCTAACTACACATCAAAGTCTCTGCCTTGTATAAACACCCAACAACTCGCTGCAAAAATCAGCACGAAAGGTTAACAGACCCTATTAAATTTTGAAGGAAATTCAAAGGATGTCACCTGTTTTCTGCCTTTCATTTTCTGAAAAACGAACACGGTTTTAGTTATGAAACCATCCGATTATCGATCGAATCGCACTCACAAAAAAGTCTATTTATCATGATAAATGTCTTTCATTTGATATTTATCATGATAAATGTCTTTCATTTGATATTTATCATGATAAATTAAAAATGAACATGGTTAGAAATAGAGCGATTCAAGATGGAAAAATTTGTAGAAACGGCCAGTCTAGCGTGGGAATGGTTGGAAGATATTGCTCGATGCAGCCAAACCAATGATCCAGATAGCGAAGGCGTGACACGTTTGTGTGCCAGTGAAGAGCACGCGAGAGCAAACGAAAAGCTACGCGAGTGGATGTTGTTGTCTGGCATGGAAGTGCGCATGGATAACGCGGCTAACCTTATTGGTCGTTACCACAGCCCGAACCCAAATGCGCAGACGCTGATCTTTGGTTCCCACCAAGATACCGTGCCAAATGGTGGCAAGTACGATGGTATTTTAGGTGTCATCCTACCTATCGCTTTGGTTCATTATTTCCATCAGCATAAATTTGAATTTCCTTTCCATATCGATGTGATTGCCTTCAGTGATGAAGAAGGCACACGATTCCAATCGACATTACTTGGCTCAAAAGCCATTGCCGGAACGTTTGACCCGAGCGTTTTGGATGCACGCGATGCTTACGGTATTACGATGCGTGAAGCACTGACTTCATTCGGTTGCCATCCAGAACTTATTGCGCAAGATGCTTACGACAAAGACAAGGTGTTGGGCTTTGTGGAACTCCACATTGAGCAAGGCCCGCAACTTGAGCAAGCGAATTTGCCTGTGGGTGTGGTTACGGCCATCACCGGTATCGAGCGCCATACTTTGTCGGTTATAGGGAAAGCTGGTCACGCGGGTACAGTGCCAATGGACATGCGCCAAGATGCGCTAGTTGGGGCTGCGCAGGTCATTCATATGTTCGACCAACTGTGTAAACGTGAAGATGACCTTGTGGGTGTGGTGGGCAAAATTGCCAACTTCCCGAATGGTGTGAATGTGATTCCTCAGCAAACGGACATCACTATTGAACTGCGCTCGCCAAATGATGCTTCTCGTATTGCCGCACGACAAGAAATGCTGGCAAACATCGAAACCTTAATGACGCAGTACAACCTTGCGTATCGCCACGAACAGACTTACGAGCAAGCGGCTGTCACTTGTTCTGATTCGCTTTCCTCGGCACTGACTCAGGCGATCTCGCTATCCAATATTGAAGCTAAGCACTTATTTAGTGGTGCAGGGCATGATGGTCTTGCGGTGTGTGAATTAACGGACATTGCGATGTTGTTTATGCGTTGCACGGATGGGGTTAGCCACCATCCAGATGAAGCGATTCTACAAAAAGATCTGATGGCCGCAGTCGAAGTGCTGAACCATTTCTGCATGCTGATGAAGCATCAATAACACGCGAATAAAACAAGAGAGGGTGGGGATTCATCCTCTTTTTTACTTTTAAAACCAAGTGTTGGTTTTTGCTTGCAAACGTGATTGCTCAAACGAGTGAGCTTTCATTCCTATACTAAGGAGAGATTTTGTTATGGATATGACAAAGAAGATGGAGACGACAGAGAAAAAGGCTTGGTACAAAAGCATGCCGGACCCGATGGTCCTGATCTTTATGATTTTAGTGGCGACTTACCTACTGACCTTTGTTGTGCCGGCGGGGGAATTCTCACGCGTTGTTGTCGATGGCCGAACCACGGTTGTACCGAACTCATTTGCCTATCTGAATGACGTTCCAGCGGTGCATTTCTTTGATATTTTTGTCGCGATTCCGAAAGGTTTGATCAGTGCGGCGCCTTACTTGTTCATCGTATTTATTGCAGGTGGTTTGTTCCACATCTTGCAACGCACCGGAGCATTAGAGAACGCAATTGGTGTGGCGGTAAACAAAGCGGGTGTGAAGAACCGTAATCTGATCATCACCATCGGCACCTTTATCTACGGTTTCTTTGGCGTGGCGGTAGGCTTTGAGAACAACATCGCGCTTGTTCCGGTTGCGGTTCTGATTTCTGCGGCGGTTGGTTACTCCAGCCTTGTCGGTACGGTAATGGCGGTGGGCGGTATCGGTGTGGGCTTTGCTCTGTCACCAATCAACCCTTATACCGTCGGTGTGGCTCAAGGTATTGCAGAGCTGCCAACTTTCTCGGGCGCTTGGCTGCGTGCGGCGATGGTGATTTCCTCTCTTGCACTGCTGTCATACTACATCTGTACTCGTGTAGCGAAGATGGAGTTTAAAGAGCCAGATTCAGCAGAAGGCTTAAGCAAAGATTTATCGGAATACCACCTAGAGAAGAAAGACAAACTGACGCTGGGCGTATTCCTAGCCGGTCTTGGCGTGATGCTCTATGGCGTATTTGCCAATGGCTGGTACATCAACGAGATCGCAGGCTTGTTCTTATTGATGGCGATTGTGATCGGCGCAGTCAACGGCTTAAGCGCCAATGGCATTGTTAAGCAAATGATGGAAGGTGCATCGGGTGTAACCGCAGGCGCATTGGTGATTGGTGTTGCGGCATCGATTCAAATCATACTCGACCAAGCGCAAATCATCGATACCATCGTTAACGCGCTAAGCTCACTGATTCAAGATATGCCGATTGCTATCTCTGCGATTGTTGCGAGTGTGGTGCAAGGTGTGATTAACCTATTCGTACCATCGGGTTCTGGTCAGGCAATGGTGACCATGCCAATCCTAATTCCTGTAGCTGACCTTACTGGCATGAGCCGTCAGCTGATGATCACCGCATTCCAAGTGGGTGACGGTCTGACCAACCTTATCGTACCGACTTCTGGTGGTACGCTAGCGATGTTGGCACTTGGTCGCGTGTCTTATGAGCAGTGGCTCAAAGCTATCATGCCATTCATGGCGTTCGTTTATGTTCTATGTTGGGTAGCCTTGTTTGTTGGACAAATGGTTGGTTACTAACGCCTTTTATATTGAGAATCTATGACGATTTCACTTATCCACGTTAACCCAGAAACAGGGTTATCGGCTTCCATTACAGCGACTGGCGGCGTTGCCGTCGGTGGCTACGTAAACCACAGTTGGCGTGGGATTGGCGCGTGTGCCACCCAAGGCTTGTTTACCAATCCTTGGTATGCCGACAACGCTAAGCGATGGTTATCCCAAGGGCTTTGTTGCCATGATGTGGTTGAGCGTTTGAAAGAGGGCGATGCTGAATTTGCTAAGCGCCAATGCATGGTAATGGATAAACATGGCCACGCGGCGTTTATCAATGGTGAAGAGAACATCGCGCACGTGGGCTCTCTTGCTTTTCAAGATCTCGCCGTTGCTGGCAACATGTTAGAAAGTGATGCGGTTATTGAAGCATTTGCGGATTCATTTATGGCTCAGACAATGCTGAATGCCGATCAAGTGAGAGCAGGGGACAAACCTCAATATCATGAGAACTACGAAGTAAGGTTAGCGGAGGTGCTCATAACTGCACTAGAAGCCGCGTTGGAAGCAGGCGGCGATAAGCGCGGTACGTATTCGGCTTCGCTTCGTATTGAAAGCTACACGCAAGCACCGATTGATATTCGTGTTGATTGGTCTGATGACAGCTTGATTGAAGACATGAGAAAGGTACTGAGCCGCGTACAAGCACCGAGCTTCCAAGAGTTTCTCAACGGATTGCCGAATCAATAGTTTTTCTGAGATTTGTTCAGAGACAAAAACAAAAAAGCCGAACAGCGTATCACTGTTCGGCTTTTTCATATCTTAACGAGGTGAGGGATTAGTACTTCACTTCGTAGTTTAAGTGGAAGCGGCGACCCGGTGCGTTGTAGTAACGTGAGTTGTTACGCTCTGATTGCGCGTACGCCGTCATGTAGTCTTCGTTGAATAGGTTTTCTACAGCGAAGCTTAACGTACCGAACGGAAGATCGTAGTCCACACCAGCGTTTGCAACGAAGTAGCTGTCTACTGCGTATTTCGCGCCAGAAGTGATTTCATCTTCTTTATCACGGTTGCCTGAGTAAACCAGCGTCATGTTGTAGCGACCGAATTCGTAAGCGTCGTAACTGATAACAGACGTTACTTTCAATGGTGCGATACGCGTGCCGTCTAGTGGTTCCCAACCGCTGTCTTCGTTAAGTTTACGCTCACCTTCTTGCCAAGAGATCGTGCTGTCTGTACGAAGGTTAGCAAGAATGCTGTAACCAAGCGTTGCTTCCGCACCCCAAACTTTTTCTGGTGCACGAGTACTTTCTAGCGCATCGCCGGCTTCGTTTACGTTCAGCGTCGAACCTAGGTCAGATTCGCTGTAGAACGCTGCAAGAGAGTAGTCCGCTTCACCAAGGAAGCCGCGCACACCCACTTCGTAGTTGTCAGTAGTAATTGGCTTGATAGCACCTTCAACTGTTGAGCTGTTACCAGAACGAATGTCACGTAGTGCTTCGTTCGTTGACATACCTTGCGCGAAAGATGCAAACAGCTGGTGGTTGTCGGTCAGATCGTGTGTCACACCAATGTTGAATAGGAACTCGTCAAAGTACGGATCACCGCCTTGAACTTGATCACCTGCATTGTTGTGCGTGTTACCTACCGTGAAATCATCCACGCTTAGACGTACGTACTCGTAACGGATACCGTAAGAAAGAACCGTGTTATCGCTTACGTCAGTGATGAACTGTGCGAATGGTGCGATAGCAAACTGCTCTACATCCGGTGTGTTGTTGTAGAAACCGACGCTGTTTGGCTGTTTGAACGACTGTTGTTCAACGTCCATACCCCAAGTCACGAATGCCCAATCAATTTGGCTAGAGATGTTGGCTTTCACGCCGAAACGATCAAAATCTGTCTCGTTGTGGCCGTATAGCGTTTGACCAAAGGTTGGAGAATTTGGGTTCTTGTCTTTCATCGCAAGCGTGAACGTCTCAGTGTCCTGTGCCATCCAGTAACCCGTTACGTCTAGCATACCTAGGCTAAAGCCCAGATCTTGGTAACGAGCTTGGTAGTTAGCGAACGTACGTGTCACGTCATTTGGTTTTGCGCCATCTTTGCCTGCAACGCCGTTGTTGTAACCTGGGCCACAGTGAACCGCTTCTGCAGGTTTGCCGTTGGCCGCGTCGCCATTCGCTGCACACCAGCCGTCGTTGTCAGTGATGTTACGAACGCCAACAGTCAAAGTCAGTGAACGATCTTCGTCGATGTTACGGTTCCAAACGCCGTTTACGTTTAGGTTGTCCATGTCATCTTCGTTATTTACCGAAGGTAGGCGGTCACCATTAGCATCGTAGCTGCCGCCACGTTGCTCGTAACCCAAACCTAAACGCCATTGATCTTTCTCATCACCGCCTGTCGCTTCTTGGTACACGTTCCAAGTGAACGCATCGCTACCAAACTCTTGGAAGCTTGTGCCAACTTTAGTGCGGTATTCTACTGCGCCTTCTTCTGGCATTTTGGTGATCACGTTGATGATACCGCCCTGTGCGCCAAGGCCGTATACCGCAGAACCACCACGGATAACTTCGATACGCTCTACGTTTTGTGGATCAATAGCCGACAACTCTTGGCCGAAGTCTAGGAAGCTGTTGTTTTGTGCAACGCCGTCAATCAATAGTAGAACGCGACGACCACGGATTTGGTTTTGACCTTTGCTGCTCAGGTTACCGTGAACAGAAGTACCCATACCCGGAACCAACGTTGAAAGCACATCGTTGATGCTGCGGCTTTGGTTTAACTGAGATTGAAGTTGTTCTTGGTCGATAACGGTCACAGAGCGAGGAACGTCGTTAAGCAGCTGTTGAGAACGGCTTGCGGTAACGACCATTGTTTCCATTGCTTGGACTTCGTCGTTACTTTCTGCTGAAACACCGAAAGATGAAAGAGTAATTGCACTTACCACTGCAATATTTAGCTTAGATAGTTTGAGTTTCATAACTTCCTGCAACTAAAGTTGTATTTTATAAACTGGTTAATAAATCGATTTAGCTAGCGATTATTGAGCACTTCGTAATTGCGTGGTAGTCTAGCACGCAAAGAAGTAATGTAAATATCAATAATTATCATTTGTCATTTAATGAGCAATTTTACTGCAGTCGTTATCATTTCAATAATTAGCCAGATTCTGTCTATTCAGCTTGCTTATGCAAGTGGATTAAACGCATCAGTTGTCGATGATCTAGACCATACGATATCGACATCGAATGTGACCCGTTTTCCGCGTGTTGCAAGCGTATCTACTTTTGGTGCAGAGCTAGTAATGGCAATGGGTGAGAAGCCTGTTGGTGTATCCGATTATCCTGGTGGATTTCCTCCTTATCTCTCTGCTTTAAATGACGTGCCAAGTCTTGGTAATCGTTCAAGAACCAGCTTTGAAGCTTTGTACGATGTTAAGCCAGATTTGGTCGTTGGTTTGGGGCGAATGTTAGAGCCTTACTATCAGCGCTTCGTCGAAATCGCACCGCCTCTCGGTTTTGATTTGATTACTTTAGAAGACAGTTTTTCTGCGGTAGAGCGTGCAAGCATGGCAATGGGGCGAGAAGAGCAAGGGAAATCACTAAACATGTGTTTTCAGGCTTTTCTTGATGAAATGCAATCAAATCTCGGTAATAGACAGTTTTCTGGTTTATTTCTGACAAGTGCTGGCGTCACTCCGCGAGCATACTACTCACACTTTATGTCCGTCGCTCTTATGGAAAAATTGAATATCCGAAGTGCGAATGGTGACTCGCCGTACGCGACGAAAACGCCTTTTTCTGGGCAAGTGGGTCTTGAGTGGTTGGTGAAACTCGATCCCGATGTGATTTTCATGTACCAGAACGCCGAGCCACAATTTACCGAATCGAAAATTTGGCAAAGCCTAAAAGCGGTGAAGAACAATCGAGTTTACTTGGTTGATATGACATGGCGAGAGCCAGAAGGGCCGCTTTCACGAATTTGGGTTGCGATGGATATCGCCCACAAAGTGTATCCCGATCTTTTCCCTGCGCCTTCTGTTGAACGAGTTTATGAGGTGATCAATGGCTCATGCTCTTAGGATAACCAAACCAAGTGCGGTGATGGTTCGCTGTTTGGCGACGGCTTTGTTTGTAGCTGTGGTTTATGCGTCTTTGTCGAGTGGCATTTACTATTTTGATGCCCAGCAGATCATGGCGTTTTTGATTTCTGATTCAAGCAGCCAAGCATCTTTAGTGTTTTGGGAACTACGTTTACCTCGCACCTTAATCGCACTCTTTGGTGGGGCGGCGTTGGCGGTATCTGGCTCGCTCATGCAAGACATCGTTCGTAACCCATTGGCATCTCCAAATCTGACCGGTGTGATGTCTGGCGCAGCGCTTAGCGTGTTGACGGCGACCATGTTTTTGCTGCCATTGCCAACTTTGTTTTGGGGGGTAGTGGGTGGTTTGCTTGGCGGTGCCATTACCTTATCCATCAGTTGGAAACAGGGCGTCACACCAGCGCGTTTGGCGTTAGCTGGCATTTCTGTAAGTGCGTTTTGCCAAGCTGCGGTGACCTACATTCTGCTGTCGGATCGCGTAGACAGTGAGTCACTGTTTTTCTGGTTAACGGGCAGTAACGCGGGCGCGAATTGGTCGGTGTTTACGCCGCTTATCTACACCGTCATTCCAGCGTTTATCTTGCTTGCGGTGACACATCGACAGCGTGGTTACTTACTGCTGGATGACACGGTTGCTCGTGGTTTAGGTATCGCGATCAACCGTTATAGATTGGCGTTTGGCTTTGTCTCTGTCGTGCTTACTGCGGTTGCGGTTGGTGCATTTGGCCCTGTTGGTTTTGTTGGCCTTGTCGCTCCTCATCTAGCTCGCATGATGGGGTTGGGACTTGGCGGTGCAGCTGTGATTGGTGCGGCACTCGTTACTGCAGCGGATCTCCTTTCTCGAACCCTGCTTATGCCGTTGGAAATTCCTATTGGCGTTATTACCGCGACATTAGGTGCGCCTTGGTTTCTTATGTTGATTGTTCGTAAGCTGAGAGGGAATTAATGAAAACACGTTTCCTATTCCCTTGCTTGGCTTTGCTGGTGTTCGCTCCTGCACTGTTTATCGCCTCTAACTCAGAGCTTAGACAAGCAGGCGAGCTGTTTATTGCTCATGGTACTTACCACCCATTTTGGTCGCTAACTTTACCAAGATTTTTGCTGGCGATAATGGCGGGGATGATGCTGGCAGTATCAGGCTTATTGCTGCAAACCACCCTTAAAAACCCGTTGGCAGACAGCGGTATTTTAGGTGTGAACGCTGGTGCTTCTCTTGGTGCTGTTTGTGCGATTTTGTTGCCCGCTTGGTTTAATTGGAATATCACCACAGAAAGCGCGTTGCTGCTGTTTTCAATGGCGGGTGGTTTGCTCAGTGCGATTCCTGTTTTGATCGTTAGCCGAATCGGAAATACCAGTCTAACTCTACTCACAGGTGTAGCGATCACGGCGATTCTTGGCGCATTGAGTTCGGCGCTGATCTTCACTATTGGTCAGGGTAAAACCGACATCGCATTGCAATGGATGGCGGGTGGTATGTATGGCCGAGGTTGGGAGCAAGTAAGTTATCTTCTGCCTTGGTTCTTGGCCTGTTTAGCCTTTATCGCTTTGGTGTATTTGCCATTGAAATGGGTACGCTACGATGACGCAATTCTGCGTGGTATTGGTATCAACGGTGCTCTGCTGCGTTTAGGGATTTTATTAGGCACAGTTTTTATTACTGCGCCTGCCGTCTCAGCTGTTGGGCCAATTGGTTTTGTGGGATTGGTGATCCCGCACATTGCACGTTTGCTCAGTGCGAATGATCCTTTGCGAACCATGTTCACGACTTTGATTTTCGGCGCTGGTTTCCTCGCTCTTTCAGATGTTTTAGCCAAACACTTGTTGTTCCCAACCGAAATTCCAGCGGGCGTGATTACCGCACTGCTTGGTGTGCCATTTTTCCTCTTCTTGTTAAGGAAACACTCATAATGACCCTATCTTCAAAAGGGCTTGAAGGGCAATCGCTCACTTCAGGCTACAACGATACGATGATCTTGAACGATGTGAACATCCGTCTTCAAGAAGGTAAGGTAACGGCGTTCATTGGCCCAAACGGGTGTGGGAAAAGTACGCTGATGAAGACCTTAACCGGTGCGATAAAAGCGAAAAAAGGCGACGTGACTTTTAAAGGTAAAGCGCTTAACCAATGGAAGCTTAAAGATCTCGCTAAGCACATTGCGATTCTGCCTCAACATCCTACGGCGCCAGAAGGTGTCTTGGTCGAGCAGCTTGTTGCGCTTGGTCGTGTTGCTCATCGCAAGTGGTATCAGGGCAATAGTGAACGTGACCAAGAAGTGATTACTGAGTCACTTGCTTCTGTCGGGTTGGCTGGTTACGAAAAGCGGGTAGTGAGTACGTTGTCGGGTGGTGAGCGTCAGCGCGTTTGGCTGGCGATGTGTTTGGCGCAAGAAGCTCAGTGGTTATTGCTGGATGAACCAACCAGTTATCTCGATTTAGGTCACCAACTCGAGCTACTCGAAGTACTCGATAAGTTGAACAAGGAACGCAACTTAACCATCGTTTATGTTCTCCATGAACTCAGCCAAGCTGCGCAGTTCTGCGATGAACTGGTATTAATGAAAAAAGGCCAGATCTTAAAACAGGGAGCGCCTTTGGATGTGCTCACTGAATCGACCCTTGAATCGGTGTTTAAAGTGGAAGGAAAAATGGAAGTCATTGATGGCTACGTTTACTGTTTACCAAAAGCTTATGTTCGTGAGGAAGTGCGTTAATGGAAAACCTGTTTAATCAGTTTCGTACTTTGGTGGCTTTGCCTGAGAATGTTAAAACGCTGAGTATCAGCGATCAGCAAGCCATCTTGAATCGACACGAACCTTTCTTCCGCTTACGTTTTGTTGAACAGCCGAAAGGCACTAAAGCCAGTGAATGGTTTGAGCGTGAGTTTCCTGCCGTTGTGCAAGATTACGCAAACTCTATTGAGGCAAAGCTGCCATTTGCCGTGCCTATCTGGCAGAAAGTGTTCAACGCAATTTTGCTCACGTCGCTTGTAGGTCACCGTGTAGTGTTTGATCGTGTGTTGCAGTTAACACTTGATGATCTGTATCTCACCATTGGTGAAGACCATCGTGTCGCAAGCATTGAGGTGTCGAATGCGACGCCTTTCTTTGCTCTTGAGGCTGGCAACGAAAACGCAATGCAAGTGGAATCGGAACTGGCCTTAGATGAGAAACTCGCACAAGTCATTACGACGCTCTCGGAGCCATTGGTGCCGTTGTACAAAAAGCAGAAAGTCAGCCCGAAAGTGTTTTGGGGTAATGCCTTGTACGCGTGCGATTTGGCGTTTTCTAAACTTGCGTATCAGCCATTAGCCAATGACACGTTAGATCTGGATGTGCAAGCGGCATCAAAGTGGCAGCAAAACCTATTTAACGCGGTAACACCAAAAGGTGGTGAGTTAAACGCGGTAAAAAAGGTGACCTTTAATGGTTTTCAAAAGCTCTATGTGAGAAGAGAAACGTGCTGTCTGAAATACAAAATTGAAGGCAAAGAGAAGTGCTCAACTTGTAACTTGCACGATTCAGAAATCCAAGAAAATATCATGCGTAACAAGCTGCTTAGTGCTATCGCATAGGTTTGCCTGCATTGCTTGTTGATATCCTTTCCCTCATCGGCGATTTTCCAATTGAGAATCGCTGTTCTAAATCAAGCCATACGCTTTTAAAATCACAATCCCTACGGTACAAGTCACTGTTGAAAGCACGGTCGTTAAAGCAATGATGTTCGCTGCTAAGACGGAGTTTCCTCCCATCGAGCGGGCCATCACATAGCTTGCTGCCGCAACGGGAGAGGCGTTCATAAAGAACAGAATGCCAAGCTCAATCCCTCTAAAGCCAACTAAATACGCACCTGTGGTAATCACGATAGGGGCAACGATCAGTTTGTAGCTGCTAGCAAACCAAGACGGTCCTTTCTCTTTCTTCATCAAACTTAAATCAAGTGAGCCACCAGTACACAGCAGAGCAAGGGGAAGCGTCATCTTCGATAGATAGTTACCGGCATCAATCGCCACATCCGGAACCGGAATCGACAAAAGGTAAAACACCATGCCAGAGACAATCGCGATGATCAGCGGGTTGCGCGTTAAGGTTCTCACCATCATTTTGGCGGCTTGAGAGCCAGACGTTGCGCCTTTTGGAGACAAACAAATCACCGCTTGCACGTTATAGATAAAGGTGGTCACCGCAACATAAAGCGCAGCCAGAGCGACACCTTGTGAACCATAAGCATTCGCCACATACGCAATGCCGATGATGCCCGTATTGGCGCGAAAGCCACCTTGGATTAAAACGCCTTGGTCGGGTGATGATTTGAAGAACAGTTTGACGGAGATAAAAGTGAAGATGAAAAACGCGATGCTGGCAACAATGCCGTAATTGACGAAGCCGCTAGCCGCAGAGAAATCATGCTCGGAGACGACGATACTCAAGAACAACATCGCAGGTAGCGTGACCTGAAACACCAGTTTAGAACCGACTTCGATAAAGTTGTCGTTGATAAGCCCAATGCGTTTGAAGATAACGCCCAAGACCAACATTAAGCAGATGGGGCCAGTGATCGACAACGAGAATTGCAACTGATGTAAAACAGCATCCATGAGTGTATCCGCAGCAAAAGAAAAGAGTTTTATAATTGTCATACAATTAAACCACAACTCAATCTTGGGAGACAGTAGGGTGGTGAAATTTTCTTCAGTTATTGTGGGGTTACTGGTGAAAGGAGAGGAAAACCAGTCTGGCTTGTATCACCAGACTGGAAGCAAACTCTAAAGCAGAATTACTTTTGAGCGTTTGAAAGGAGGTAATCAGGCCCTGCTGTTTCCGCCGTTACTACAGACAGCTTGCTCGTATCTGCACCAACGCCTTGGTATTGAGTAAAGCCTTTCACTTGTTCGCTTTTTGGTAGCTCTACCGAGTAAGAAGCAATTTGTTCTGCGTTAGTCACCGTGCCGACGTAAACTTCGTTGTTGTAGGTAGGATTCACCAACGGCAACTCTTCTGTCGCGCGTACGCTGACGAATTGCTCTTGCTGGTGGTTATCAACCACGTTGCTGTCAAAGTGAACATCCACGCCAGCGAAAATGTTCTTCACTTCACTGTTGTTGAACAGGCTAACACGGTGCGTTTGGTTGCCGTAGACAATGCCCCATTCCGTATCTACAAGGGTGTTGTTACGAATGGTGATGTTCTTTGGTGTCCATTGTTTGTTGAGCTCTTTGCCTTTTACTGCTTGGTCAAGCTTTTCGCCGTTTGCTACATCAATGATGCCGGTATTGATCACGATGCCGCCGCGCAGATCTGCATTGCCTTCAATCTTGCCATCACGACCTCGCGTGCCAGTGATGTAGTTGTTCTCAATCACGTGGTCTTCATCGTAAATACGCATACCGCCAGTCAGCAGTTTTTCGTTACCTAGAATCACGTTGTCTTTCACCACGTTCGCTTTACCGTGACGAAGAGAAATCAGAGAGGCACTTTCAAAGATGGTGTTGCCAGATATTTCATTGCCGCCTGACTTAATCGAAATCAGCTCACGCTCACCATCCATATCAATCATCAGGTTGTTGGTGAACTTAGAATTTGATGCCCATTGAGACGATTTAGAGTCACCAATTCGAATCGCTTCCCAGCTGTTGCCGTTGTAGCGAATCGCTTCTTTGATGTCGAATTCATTGAATTGGTTTGGTTTTTGGTCCAAGAAAATGTTGTTAGCAATAAGGTGGTTATCTGGTGTGTCGTCTTTTTGTACGCCAATTAACGTGCCGCGCTTTTGCTTACCTTCAAAACGGTTATTGATCACTTTGCCATCTTTACCCCAAAGTGAAACCCACAAGTATTTCGGGTATTCAGAGCGACGTTCGTCCGGTTGGTATTCGTAAGCGTGGTTGAAGTAGTAGAACGTAGAGTTTTGCAAAGTGTTGTTGTTACCCATCATACGCACGCCGCCGAAACGTTCAGCAGGGCCGCCTTCGGTAAATACCAAACCGTCGACAGTGATGTTGTTACCTTCAAGGCGAAGCTGAGCCAAACCCGTTAGCCAAACGCTGCCAGGTTGCTCCGCCTTGATGGTAATGTCGTTGGCTTTCACCGTGACGATATCAAGATCCGCGTATTTACCCGCAGGAATCGTAATTGTTGTACCGTCTTCGGCATTCTCCATCTGTTGTTTCAATGCTTGCACAGCGTCTGCTGATTGCGCCTCAAGTGCGCTGCCATCCACTGTGTTTAAGCGATCCGTAGCAAGCAAGTAATCGCGAGTGATGTCATTCACTGCGGTTTCAACAACAGCGGGAGCCGCAGCTTCCGTCGTTTGAGAAGGTGAAGTGTTACAACCTACTAGGGTTAGGGCAGAAATGGACGCGGCAACCACGCCAGCAAGCATTGTTTTTTTCATAATGTATCTCTTTGTAGAAGCACAAAAAGCGGTTGAATACTCAACCGCTTGTTTCTCGTTATGAGTTCTCCGTTATCGGAGTCCCCTCAGAAGCGCGCTCTGCGTTGCCATCGACTGCTCTCATCAGCGCCACGCCGACGCCAAGAACAATCACACCACAGAACACGAAAATCATGCGTCCCCAGAATGGGTTAGGCAGTAAGAACATCACCATCACACCCACACCAGACACGGCAATCAACGAACCCAACATTTGGCGTTGTTTGTTATCCAGTTTTTTCTGTTCCGTTGAGTCAGAAACCAACGGTGTTGCTAAGTTATTGAAGAAGCGGTCAACGTCTTGTTGGCGTTTCTCTTCAAGCGGTTTGTAGAACAGTGTCGACAGAGCAAAGAAGCCTGCGGTAAACACCAAGTGACCAATCAAACCAACCGCAACTTTTAGATCTGACCATTCACGACCTGTTAGAGGCTGAAGATCAAACCAGTTTTGAATCATTTCCGGTGTGATGACAAAACCAACCGTGTAAGACACGATGCCACCTACCACCAATGTGCCCCAGCCAGCCCAGTCCGGTGTTCTCTTGATAAAGAAGCCACAGAACGCAGGAATCGTCATTGGGAAACCAATCAACGCGCCAACGTACATCATGGTGTCGAACAGGCTCAGACCTTTTAGCGAGTTGATGAACAGAGCAATCAATATGATCGCGATGCCGAAGAAGGTAGAGGTGATTTTCGATACGATCATCAGCTCTTTTTCTGTCGCATTCGGGCGCAGAATCGGCAAGTAGAAGTTCATCACGAAGATGCCTGAGTTACGGTTCAAACCTGAGTCCATTGACGACATCGTCGCTGCAAACATCGCTGAAATCAGTAGACCAACCATGCCCGCTGGCATGTATTGCTCAACAAAGTACAAGTAAGCAAAATCACCCGCTTTAGAGCCCGCTTCTGGGTAATGCGCTGATAGGTCAACACCTTGGCTTGCAATGAACCAAGAAGGGGTAAACCAAATCAATACGCCCACTGTCATTAGTACACACGCAAGTAGCGCAGCTTTTTTCGCATTCTTAGAGTCTTTTGCCGCTAGGTAACGGTGACAGTTCAACATGTTGTTGTTGATAGAGAACTGCTTTAAGAAAATGAACACTGCCCAGATACCAAAAATACTGAGGTAGTTCAGGTTGTTACCGGTTACGAAAGACCCGTTTTCTTGAACAGGGAAGTTCGCAATGATTTCTGTAATACCGCCGCCTTTTACTACCGCAACCACAGCACACGTTACCGTTACTGCCATGATGATGACCATCTGCATAAAGTCAGATGCGATAACCGCCCAAGAGCCGCCCGTTACGGACATCATCAGCACCACTAAACCCGTGATCCAAATGGTGGTTGTCATATCGAAGCCGAAAATGCCCGATGCGATGATCGCCAAACCATTCAACCAGATACCCGCAGAAATCACGCTGCTTGGCATGCCAGACCAAGTGAATACTTGCTCGTTAAAGCGACCAAAGCGCATGCGAATCGCATCAATCGGCGTGATAACGCGCAGCTGACGGAATTTCGGTGCGAAGTACAGGTAGTTCATCAAGTAACCGAACGCATTAGCTAAGAAGATAGTCGCTACAGCGAAGCCATCGGTGTACGCTTTACCGGCCGCACCAGTAAATGTCCAAGCACTGAACTGGGTCATAAACGCCGTTGCGCCTACCATCCACCACAGCATGTTGCCGCCCCCGCGGAAGTAGTCACTGGTGGTGCTTGTAAATGTTCTAAACATCCAGCCTATCGCAATGAGGAATAGGAAATAGATGCCAACAATCAGGGTATTGAGTTCCATTTTTCGACCTTCTCATAGTCATTGATTTCTGCCAGATATATTATCCGTTCGATTATTTATTTGTACTACAATAATTCAATTGTGTGATGAGGTGATTAATACTGGAAATCTGCTTGACCCAGTACATTCTTCTGCTTCTATCCACACGAATTGATGGTTGCGAACTTAAAATCGATTATTCAATAACTTATGATGAGTTTTGTCAGTATGGAATCCCGTTGATTACATTCGCTTATCGTTTCAACAAGAAACTTTGGTTATACATTTTGCTTATTTTGTATGATTATTTCTTTGTTAAATTCGCTGGTTATTTAATGTCTCAACCGCAACGGACTTAACAAAAAAGTAAACAAATAGACCTGAGTGATAAGGGAAGAATGAAGCGGCTGTGTACAACCGCTTCATAAAGTAGATTTAGCTTTCGGTTACCGCTTGTTGGGTTTGAGTACCGTTGTCGTCAACCGCTTTAACAAGTAGTAGACCAACGCCACCAACAATGGCACCACACAAGATGAAGACTAAGCGTCCCCACATTGGGTTTGGCAGTAGAGCCATCAGCATTACGCCTACACCAGCGACTGCGATGAGTTTGCCAAGCATTTGACGTTGCTTGTTATCAAGAACTTTCTGTTCTGCAGATTCAGCAACAAGTGGTGTTGATAGGTTGTCGAAGAACTTATCTACGTCTGCTTGACGTTTCTCACTTAGAGGCTTGTAGAACAGCGTTGATAGAACGAAGAAGCCACCCGTTAGCGTAATGTGGCCAACTAGACCAATCGCGACTTTAACGTCTGACCATTCACGGCCAGTAAGCTGTTCAAGACCGAATGCTGAAGAAACCATGTCAGCAGTGATAACGAAACCAACAACGTAAGAGACAAGACCACCGACAATCAGCGTACCCCAACCAGCCCAGTCTGGCGTTTTCTTAATAAAGAAGCCTAGGAATGCAGGGATGGTCATTGGGAAGCCGATCAAGGCACCAACGTACATCATGGTGTCGAACAGGCTAAGGCCTTTTAGTGAGTTGATAAACTGCGCAACCAGGATGATGGCAATACCAAATACCGTTGAGGTAATTTTCGATACCGTTACCAGCTCTTTCTCTGATGCTTGGCCACGGCGAATCACTGGTTCGTAGAAGTTCTTAACGAAGATACCAGAGTTGCGGTTTAGACCTGAGTCCATTGAAGACATGGTCGCGGCAAACATTGCTGCTACGAGAAGGCCAACCATACCCGCTGGCATGTACTCTTGTACGAAGTAAAGGTAAGCGAAGTCGCCTGCTTTGCTGCCTGCATCTGGGTAAGCCGCTGATAGGTCTACGCCTTGACCCGCAATGTACCAAGAAGGCATGAACCAAATGAATACACCGCCTAGCATTAGAACACATGCTAGCAATGCCGCTTTCTTCGCGTTTTTCGAGTCTTTTGCTGCAAGGTAGCGGTAAGAGTTCAACATGTTGTTAGTAATAGAGAACTGCTTAACAAAGATGAAGAACGCCCAAATGCTAAAGATGCTTAGGTAGTTCAGGTTGTTACCAGAGACGAAAGAGCCGCCCTCTGCGACAGGGAAGTTACTGATGACTTCAGTAATGCCGCCGCCTTGAACGATCGCAACAACTGCACAAGTTACCGTTACCGCCATGATGATCACCATCTGCATGAAGTCAGACGCGATAACTGCCCAAGAGCCACCCGTTACTGACATCATCAGTACCACCAAACCGGTAATCCAGATGGTTGCTGTCATATCAAAGCCGAAAATACCAGAAGCGATGATCGCCAGTGCGTTCAACCAAACACCAGCAGATACCACACTGTTTGGCATGGAAGACCAAGTAAAGACTTGTTCGTTCGTGGTGCCGAAACGCATACGAATCGCTTCAATTACCGTTACTACACGTAGCTGACGGAACTTTGGTGCGAAATACGCAAAGTTCATGAAGTAACCGAATGCGTTTGCTAGGAAGATAACCGCAACCGCGAAACCATCGTTATAAGCTTTACCAGCAGCACCAGTAAACGTCCATGCAGAGAACTGCGTCATGAAGGCCGTTGCACCAACCATCCACCAAAGCATGTTGCCGCCGCCTCGGAAATAGTCACTAGTCGTATTGGTAAACGTTCTGAACATCCAACCTATTGCAATTAAGAATAGAAAGTAGATGCCTACAATAAGGGTATTGAGTTCCATCTTTAGACCTTTTGATCGTTATTTAATGTCTTGAGGCAATACTAACTATCAGTTTGCTTATTTGTAGTACAATAACTCAAAAGCGTGACGAATGATCCGGAATGGGTCATTTCAATAATCATACAAGTGATCGTGATCGGATATT
The DNA here is from genome assembly GCF_001557945.1 of Vibrio sp. CUB2. Lineage (NCBI taxonomy): Bacteria > Pseudomonadati > Pseudomonadota > Gammaproteobacteria > Vibrionales > Vibrionaceae > Vibrio > Vibrio sp. CUB2. The sequence goes on from NZ_LNRB01000003.1 coordinate 146,506, forward strand.
GACATTGCACTCAAAAGGGGAAGGGTGCACCAAGTCAATATCACGACAAGTTATCAATGACTTTGACGTGCACTCGATTGGTTCAATAGCGTTTATAGCCTTAGTTAATAAGGTTTATAACGGCGTAAGAAGGTGTGAAGTATTGTCAGATTTGTATGACTATTGAAGATAAAAAAACGCCCACGACATGCCTGTAATGCGTGGGCGAAAAACGGTATTGATACCGTCTGAGCCAAGGGCTCTGTTGGATTGCAATAGAACAGTGAAACGAGGTTCTGGATGTAGCTGAAAGATACTCGAGGGGTATATCTCTCATCGCTGCTAAGCACGTTACGCTGTAAGATCTTCGACAATCATTGCAAAGTTCAACAAAGCTAGGCTCTGTAAAGTGTTGTTATGATATGGGAGCAACTATACCAATCGACACAAGTCATCATCCTCGTCTGATCGATCTCGGTGCTTTTCTTATGCCGATTGGTATTAAACATTTCCCACTTAAGTAACTACTCCTAAAGACTCAATTAGTCATAACCAATTAAGCGTTTTCCTTGGCTTGCTACCTATTGATAGCGAAACCAAGCTGTTGATTTGTCTCTATAAGTGTCTGTTACAAAAGACAAACTGCTACAGCCATTTAAGTCCAATGAGAACCACAACTGTTGGAAGCAACAACAAGCTGCTTAGAACCATCAAGACTTGAGCAACAGCGAGTAGGGATGACAAAACAGTATTCTTCAATGTCGAAAGTTTCACTGGTCGCATCCATCTTGTTCGCTGTACTTTGCTTCTATTCGCTATTTCTTCTACTTACTTAATTCTTCTACCCACTTATGTCTCAGCCTGACATAAGTGACCTCTGCTTATATAGCCTCGGCCTTTCTCATTTCGTCTCTATAACCAAGCGATGCTTAACCTGTTATTGGACTCTATATAGAAAAGGACAGAGCGAAAAAGTGCGCGTCAATAGCAATTTGATGTTCTGTGTCTCAAAAACCTGAAATGATTATATTGTATGACAAATAAAAGCGAACTCATTTGGTGCAAAAATATGCGGTAGAGCACATTTTTAGCCTAAATATTAAGACAATTAATGAGCCGTAAATATCGGTAATATATTTAATATCAATAAGTTAATGTAAACTTTGGTGGTTGTAACAAAGTTTGATAGCGTGGATAAATCATACAATTAGATCTAATTCACAGAACGCTCAACATCGGCTAGGTACTATATTTGTAGTATTTTAACTCAAGATATAAGGCCGATAATAATGAAACCCCTACGACCTCTACATCTAGCAACCTGCCTCAGCGCCATTCTTTTCAGTGCTAACACTCTTGCTGCAGACTTTGTGTTCCTTGATGAAGCAACGCTTGAACAAAACCGCGCTGTTTTACAGTCCGATAAAGCGAGCGATTCAATGAAAGACGCGTACGACCGTCTAATTGAAGAAGCAGAACTGGCGATGAAAGATGGCCCGTTTACGGTAACAGCGAAAGGTATGACGCCACCAAGCGGTAGCAAAAACGATTACATGAGCATCAGCCCGTACTGGTGGCCAGATGAATCGAAAGAAGATGGCCTTCCTTGGGTTCGTCACGATGGCAAAACCAACCCTGCATCGAAAACAGCTGAAACAGATTCTAAACGTATTGGTCACTTCACTCGTTCTGTTCGCGCATTAGCATTGGCTTATTACTTCAGCCAAGACGAGAAATACGCAAAACAAGGTATCGAATACGTTCGTACTTGGTTCATGAATGATGAAACTAAGATGAACCCGAACGTGAATTACGGTCAGGGCGTACCTGGTCGTGCAGAAGGTCGTCGTGGCGGCATTATTGATACACGTACTCTGGCCGATCGCATGCTGGATTCGATCGCCATCCTTTCACTTTCTCCTGCTTGGACGGATAAAGACGAACAGCAAATCACGCAATGGTACGGCGAATACCTAGATTGGTTGATTATTGATGACCTATCAGGTGGCCCGAAAGGCGAAGCTGCTGCGGCAAACAACCACGGTACATGGTATGACTTCCAAGTCGCGAGTATTGCTTACTTCTTAGGTAATGAACCTCTCGCAAAACAGATGGTTCAAAAAGGCAAGATGCGCGTAGACACTCAGTTCGAAAAAGACGGCTCTCAGCCTCATGAAATCGAACGTACTCGCGCATACCACTACCACTACTTCAGCTTAGATCCATTGGTCGGCATCGCTCAAATCGGTGACAAAGTGGGCATCGACCTATGGCACTACCAAAACAAGAAAGGTGGCTCATTAGCGCAAGGTATTCAGCTAATGGCGACTTATCAAGATCCTGCGTCTGACTGGCCATACACCGCGAAAGACAATCCACGCCGCGTAGAGCGCATGACACCGATTTACCTAAAAGCAGGTGTGGCGATGGAGAAACCTGAGTGGGTGAAACTGGCAACCGAAACTGACTTTAGCCGCTTCACAGTGAAGAAGAACTTGGCAGAAGTTTGGGCTCAGCGCGATATCGAATTGCTTTACCCAAAACAATAAAACCCTGAAAAGGGCGGCGTGTATGCGCGTCGCCACTTTGAAATACAATTTATTTACAGTGGAACATTACTATGACATCTAAAAAACAAATTGCTTTAGCGATCGCGACAACCCTTTTTGCAGGTAGCATTTCAGCCGCGTCACTAGACTTCCGTGAAGAATACAAACACGATTCAGAGCAGTGGGCAGGTCGTATCAAAATTGGTGGCAGCACAGGTAACCACTACTACGGCGTTGAAATGAAGCACACAGGTAACTTAAGCGAGCTTCAGCGTGGTGATAGCGAATTCGAATACGGCTACCACTTCAAATTTGACAACAACTGGCGTGTAACCACATCGATGCCAATTACCTTTGGTGATGAAGCTGTAACGTACAAACCTCAGGTTCGTGTTCAATACAAATTCGATTCTGGTATCACAACCAAGCTTCGCTACCGTCACGAGTTCCGTAACTACGCATCTGGTAAAACATCAACAGGTCTAGACGGCAAACAACACGACTCACTAAACGCGAGTAAAATCACAGGTAACATCGATTACAACTGGAACGCTTGGCAATTTGGTTTTGAAGCAAACTACAAAGAAGATTTCTTCAGCGATGAGTGGAAGCTAGGTAACCGCGACGGCAAGTACGAATGGGACTACAACTTTAAACTAGGCTACAAAGAGAAAGGTTGGGATTGGCGTCCATACGTAGAATTCGGTAACGTTCAATGTAACAGCTCTTGTGATGATAAAACATCACGTCAGCTACGTAGCCGTGTTGGTGTAACGTACAGCTTCTAATCCAAGCTACAAATAAATTAAGATTCTTTCCAATAGCCCGCCCCCGAAGCGGGCTATTTTTATTTCTCGAACAAGGCCAGGCTCAGACCTAAGACATGCCCTTGAGCTTTTATTGCTAAAATTATCATTAATGATTTGGCGAATGGATAAGCTCATGGTGGGTAAAATACTTTGCATCGTCTTGTGTCTTTGGTCTTTCTCTCATACCAGTGCCGCATTGGAACTGTCTCCTTTAAAGTCTGACCCCTACGTAGGTGACTTAGAGACCCTTAAGGAAAAGAAAGCCGTTCGTATTTTGGTGTCTGCTGATCTGGGTTTTTACTACATCCAAAATGGTAAGCCGAAAGGCATTATCTCTGAGCTTATTTATGAATTTGAACGCTATTTAAGGAAGAACAAAAAGGCGATCAACATTCAGGTTATTCCGGTCGCAAGAAACGAACTCATCCCCAAACTGATTGCCGGTTATGGTGACGTCATTATCGCGAATCTAACCATTACCAATGAGCGCAAAGAGCTGATTGCGTTTAGCGATCCGGTACGAGAAAACGTCTCAGAAATCATTGTTACCAACACCAGATACTCGGACATCAAAACTGTGGATGATTTAAGTGGGCTGGATGTTTGGGTGAGAGAAAGCTCGAGTTATCATAAGAGCTTAACCAAGGTAAATAACTACTTCACGATACAAAACAAACCGCTGATTAATATCTTATTTCTTGATGAGATCATGCAAGATTATGAGGTCTTAGAAATGGTCAGTGCGGGCATTATCGATATCACCGTACTTGACCGGCACAAGACGGGGATGTGGGGAAATATCTTTCCCGGCGTGGCGTTTCATAATCAAATCACCATCAGAGAAAATGCACAGATTGGATGGGGAATACGACAAGATTCGCCTCAATTAGAAGAGGCGGTGAACAAGTTCATCAAGGAAGTTCGCATAGGAACTTTGTTCGGCAATGTGGTTAATGAAAGGTATCTCGAAAACGACAAATGGTTGAGAAAGTTTCTTAATAGAGACAACGCAGTTCGTTCTAGAGAGTTGTTGGATATCTTCTATCTCTATTCACAAGAGTATCAGTTTAACCATCTATTGATGTTGGCCCAAGGTTTTCAAGAGTCCGGTTTGAACCAGAATGTGATCTCTCATATGGGAGCGGTTGGGATTATGCAAATCTTGCCCACAACCGCACGGGATAGAGCGGTAAATATCTCGAACATTTATGAAGAAGAACCAAACATTCATGCTGGCGTGAAATACATGAACTACCTAAGGAAATACTTCTTTAACGATGACAACATCAGCGAAAACGACATCATTTATTTCTGTCTTGCCGCTTACAATGCAGGGCCGGGTAACATGAGGAAGATGAGAAGAATCGCCAAAGAAAAAGGGTATGACCCTAATGTCTGGTTCGGCAATGTGGAAGTGGTGACGCGGCAATACATCGGACTTGAGCCGATACGCTACGTCAGTAACATTAACCATTACTTTATTGCCTACAAGTTGCTAGAGAGACTCAACAATCGTCGTAGTGAACTCGAACCTTACCTTCATCCACCATACAAACTCGAGACTATTAAGCTCTATTACTAACGAGAAAAGTGTTAGTGGCACAGGTATTCGCAAGATAGCTTAAGCACAATAAAAAAGAGGAGCGCTGTGCTCCTCTTGAGTATTTATTGCATTGCTTGAGACGATTAAGACACTTCTTGCGCAGTCTCTACTCGACGTTTGTTCCCCAATAAACGCTGCCAATTGAGCGGCATCATCGGCAGTACAATCAGGACGATACCGAGCGCGGTAAATAGGTCGGGTATTTCATCAAACCACATCACGCCAAACAGTGTTACAAACGCCAGTCCGGAATACTCAGCCAGTGCAATCTGGCTCGCAGGAGCACGCTTAAACGCTTTGACCACCAAGGCATGATAAGCAAGCACAAACAAGTTAATCGCGACAATCCACATCAGGTGTTGCCAGGTAATGGCTTGCCATTGAGGGTAGGCGAGCAATAGAGCGACTGGTAATGTCATTAACGTTGTCCAAAACAAGGTGCACACCAAAGGCTGCTCTTGTGGCATACGACGAATAAGGATGTTGCCCACACCGATGGCAAGCGCACTGCCGAGCGCAATGATTGCAGCCCAATGGAAATGTTCGGGACGAAGCACAATTAAGACGCCACCAAAGCCAATTAAAGTACCGAAAATCTTACCTTTGGAGGGCTTTTCTTTAAGGAAGATAACCGACAGCGGCAGCACCAATAGTGGACCGACATAAAAAATCGCATTCGCTGTCGCCAATGGCAGATGCGTGATCGCTACCATAGCGCTGGCACTGCCTATCAGAATCAATTGCGCACGCCAGAAGGTGATCCAATCGCATCCCATTTGACGCTCTCGTTTATCCAAACGAAGCCAAAGGGGTAACAGCAACACCAGACTGATTAATTGGCGAATAAAGACGTATTGAAAAGTGGGGACTTCGCCATTAAGCATTTTGAGGGAAACGTCGGAAAGAGACGCAACCAAGTTCGCCGCCACCAAAAGGAAGATGGCGCTAGAGACATCAGATTTTTTCATATTGGAATGGTTAGAGAGTTAGAGACTCAATCGATAAAGGGTACCGATGGTGGTTTTTCCTTGAGGAGTAATGCGAGTTTTTTGTGCCAACAACAGCTCTGCTGTCGCGACCGCATCCGCTAACGCATTGTGCCCGTTGTACTCAGGCAAGCCATAACGGGCGCGGGTGCCAGAGAGAGTGACATCAATTTCGTCACGAGGATTAATCGCTTTCTGTAGATGCTTTTCAATGCACATGGTGTCGAGCCAAACCAAAGGCGGTTCGCTGAGTTTAAACACCCGATGTAGATATTGATTGATGAACTGGGTTTCGACCACACACGCGTGAGCGACCAAGATCTTGCCTTCGGCAGCATGGAAAAACGCACGCATGGCATCATGGATAGAAACGCCTTCTGAGAGCATTTGCGGCGTAATATGGTTGATCACCGCGGTTTCTGGTTTGATTTGCGAATCGCTATTGATGTACATGTGCTGGCTGGTGGCCAGATCCACTTTGCCATTCGCAATGTCTACCCAACCGATCGACAAAATCAAATCTTCTTCGCTGTCTAAGCCGGTCGTTTCCAAATCCAGCACAATGTAATTGGCGTCTTGTGCAAATTGCGCCGCTTCCAGACGTGGCGTTTGAACCAGCGCTTTAATGTGATCTGGCATGGTTGTCTGTTTAACGTATTGCTCGCGCTTTCGATTCAGACGCGAGCAAGGATGAAAGTGTTCTAAGATTCGCTTCATTAACGGCTCCCAAAGCGCACTTTCGCCGCTTCTTGCAAGTCAGCAATAATTCGGAAGGCGTCTTTCAGGTGTTGGCGTTCAAAGCTACCGAACGTATTTGGGTCGATGTGGTTATTTGGCTCTTCACCGCGTTTCAGCGCTTCTAACTGATGAGCAAAACGGAACGACAAGATGAACTGGTAGGCATTCAAAATGTTCTTGTACGCATCTTCACTTAATACGCCCGCTTCATTCGCGGCTTTGAAACGCTCGTCGGTTGCCGTTAAGTCGCACTCTACCGCCAAACCGTAAATGCGTGCCAAATCGATGATCAGATTGATGGCGTATTTCTTCACATCGAGCGTCTTCTTGTTCTCCCCTGACTTCTCCAAAACCAAACTGTTGAAGATACCCAACGGTGGGTTGGTGTTCACCGCATCGTTCACAAGCATGGAGAGGAACTCACGATTGCTGCGAATGTTGGTATGCAGTTCATCTCGCAAGATGAGCTCGTAATCTTTATTGCCGTAAAGGGTACGAATTTCCAAGAACACGCTGATGTTTAGCAAGCGCTCGTACTCTGGGTTGGCCACCCATTTCTTGTAGTACTTTTTCCAAACGCTAAGAGGTTGGCACCACTTTGGCGTTGCCGCCATAAACTTGCCAGGACACAAAGGGTAATCACAGCTTGCAAGGCCGTTACTGACGATCATAGCAAGGTGTTTAAAGTAAATTCGGTCGTTCTCTGTCGCGTGGTCAGCAAGGACAATCGCGCTGTCTTGATCCGACAACATGTGGACTTCGTTACGAGCGTGAGAGCCTGCCACAATCCATGAGAACTTGCATGGTGGCGGACCAAGCTTATCAATCGCGATTTGAATCAAACGGCGCGTGTAGGCATCCATGATCATCGTCATCACTTTACCGATGACTTCTGGTGAGACGTGCCCATCCACCAAGGCTTCAAAGATCGCTTGGCGCTCTGGGGTAAAGCTCGACAGGGATTTCACGCTGCCTGCGTATTTGATTTTCTCGATCAAGAAGATGGCTTGTACACGGTGGTTTTGCACAAGGTGTGTCGTAGTCAGCACGCCGACGACCTTGTTGTTTTCCACTAATGGCAGGTTGCGAATATTGTGCTGCATCATCATCGATGCGGCATGCAAGACGAGATCATCCGGTTTGATGGTTTGCGGATCGTGCGTCATCACTTCAGAAATCGGGCGGTCAGTGCTTACCCCTTGTGCGATAACACGCTTGGTCATATCGCGGTCGGTAATCAAGCCTACGATTTTGTCGTTCTCGTAAACCACGGCGCAAGGAGAGCATTTGGTCAACATCTCGTTTGCAACGGTTTGAATTGACTGGTCGGCAGTCACCACAGCAACACGACCGCTGGCAACCTCACCAACTCGGCGAATGAACAAGCCTTTCTCTTTGTTTGACCACACCACATCCAGCGCAGATTTCAAACGAACTTGCGCTTGAGAAGCAAAGTGCTCTGCACATTCAGGGTGGGTTTCGAATAGCTTTTTAAGCGCCGAGTTGGGAATCACATAAACCAGTGAGTTCTCAATTGCGATGGCACGGTAGCCCTTCGTGCTGTCGATTTGGCTGCCAAGAAAGGTGAAACCGAAGATGTCTTCTGGCCCCAGTTTCGCTCGTAGCACACCATCGGACTTTCTTTGCTCCATGGAGCCTGTTCGTATGATGTAGAGTGACTTTTCTTGGCCTGTCACGCATTGGTCAATGACTTCACCTTTGCCAAGGTAAGTAATCTGCACGTGCGATGCGAGTTCACGTAAAGCGGGTTTTGGGATCTTGTCGAATGGGTCGACTTGCCCAATAAATTGCAGGATGTTTGGCAGCAAAGATTCAGTCATAACGCAGCACTTTAATAAATTTAATTTGTATTATTATATATCTAAATTTAATCAAAGTATCACTGAATAAGAAGTTTTTTGTGAGGACAGAGAAGATTCTGGCTAAAGCAAGAGGGGAGTAGAGACAAAAAAGCACGCGAAGGACGCGTGCTTTCAATGGTTTGTCGCTGAGCTTATTTTACTGGCGCTAAGCGGTGCTTAGAGTCTAATAAGTGATTCGCTGATGCTTGGCGCGCTTTGTCAGAGTTACCTGCCATGATTGCATCGTAAATCTGACGGTGTTCTTTGATACAAGTGCTGCCTTCTTCCGAAGAGTGCGCAATAAAGTTAACGAACATCGTCGTCAGGATATTGCCGAATGGTAGGTAGAAGTCGTTACCTGTTGCATTGAAAATCAGGCTGTGGAAGCGTGTATCCACTTCCATCCATTTTTCATGATCAAACTCTTCCGCCTCTGCAACGTCGACCATCTGTTGGAAAGTTTCAGATAATTCAATACGTTGTTCCGCAGTCGCGTGGATAGCAGCAAGTGCACATGCCTCTGGCTCGATCGCACGGCGTAAACCAAGGAATTGACCACAGAACTGGTCAGTATCAGCAAGACCGTCCATCCATTCAATCAGTTGAGGATCTAAGAAGTTCCAGTAAGCGCGGTTGATGACGCGAGTACCAACTTTAGGACGCGACTCAAGTAGGCCTTTCGACGTTAGCAATTTCACTGCTTCACGTAGTGCAGTACGGCTGATGCCAAATTGCTCACAAAGAACCATTTCGCCAGGTAGGATAGAGCCCTGAGGGAGCTTACCAGACAAAATACCACGTGCGATTTCACGCGCTACTTGCACATGAAGGCTTCGCTTAGAGCCTGAGATAGAATGAAATTCGCCAGACATAATCTTCACTTAATTACTAAATATGTATTATTTAAGCCGTACTATAGCACTCTTGCCCCCACCCACCAAGCAGATGTGAACGTAATATAAGAAGGTTCACATAACGCGTGTTTTCACTAGACACAATCAATGATTGCGTTGACTTGACTGCTTCTTCAACATCGTTTTTATCGCTATCAAGTTGTTAAATTATTCATACAAATAATAGCTTTAAAATCCTACTTGTTGTGACCCAAACCACAAATGCAACGCAAAACTGACGAATTTTGCCGGATCTCGCTCAATTGGGCGCAAATACGCTTGCGACCGAAAGATCTTATTGTATGATTTATTTTGAAAGCACGAATAACTAACATAGGTAAACCGTCATGTTTAACGATTTGAAAGGTAAGCGCGTACTTATCACTGGTTCTACGTCAGGTATGGGCCTAGCGGCGGCACGCGTGTTCGCAAAATACGGCGCGAAAATCGGCATTAACAGTCATCAAACCGGTCCTGACGCAGATGCAGCAGTGACTGAGCTAACCGCACTTGGTGGCGATGTTAAGTTTTTCCAAGCGAACCTTATGGTGACCGCAGATTGCGAAAAACTGGTTAAGGAATTTACCGATCATTTCGGTGGCATGGACGTGCTAATCAACAACGCTGGTGGTCTTGGCGGTCGTGAGAATCTAGAAAACATCGATGATGAGTTCTACAACCGCGTGATGGATCTGAACGCTCGTTCTGCGTTGATGACAACCAAATATTCAATCCCGCACCTACGTGCATCTGCAGCGGAGTCTGGTGAGACAGCATGTGTGATCAGCACTGGCTCTATCGCAGCTCGTGAAGGCGGCGGTGTTGGTGCTGGTATCTACGCGGCATCAAAAGCGTGGTTACACGACATTCATCGTAACTGGGTGAAAGAGTTCACTAAAGACAACATCCGTTTCAACATCGTTTCTCCAGGCACTATCGACACCGCATTCCACGATGGTAAATCTGACGAGTTGAAAGCAGCAATCGCAAGCGGTATCCCTATGGGTCGCTTCGGTCGAATCGAAGAAGTAGCACCAACGTTTGCTTTCTTCGCTTCACACGCATGTTCTGGTTACATCACTGGCCAAGTGCTGGATGTAAACGGCGGACAAATGGCGCCATAAGCGCTGACCTATTTCGTTTCAGACGAATACACTGACCTCAAAAAGCCAGCTTCGTCTGGCTTTTTTTGATCATTTATCAAGTGCTATGGCACTGGAAGCATAATTATAAGGAGCGTCAAATGGCAAAGTTTTCTCTTGTGGAGGATTCACACCGCAAGATCCATGTGCAAGTTGCCAGACAAATCGCCCGCAAAATACTGTCAGGTGAGCTAAACCAAAATGAAAAGCTACCCAATGAGATGGATCTCTGTGACGCGTTTGGCGTGAGTCGCACAGCATTACGCGAGTCAACCAAACTGCTCTCAGCAAAAGGGTTAATCGAGTCAAAGCCGAAAGTGGGGACGACGATTCGTGCGCGCAACCATTGGCATTTTCTCGACCCTCAACTCTTGGAGTGGATTCAAGATTTAGAAGATACCGAGCCGTTTCTGGCTCAGTTTTTGGGGCTGCGTAAAGCGATTGAACCAGAGGCTTGTGCCTTAGCGGCGAATAACGCAACAGCAGAGCAACGCAAAGAATTGTCGGTCATTTTTCAGCGTATGACCATGGCAGCCAATCGTTTCGATTATGACGATTGGACGGTCAACGACCACTTGTTCCACCAGACAATATTCCTTGCAACAGGCAATCAATTCTACATTCCGTTTAGCAATATTTTGTCGACCATCTTCAAGCAGTTTATCGATCATTCAGCTGAAGGCGGTCGATTCTGTATTGAAGAGCATCGTGCGATTTACGATGCCATTATGGCGGGGGATGGGGACCAAGCTCGCATCGCGTCGCATACATTGCTTAACGACGAAAACCAAAAACTGGCTCAGGTCGTCAACGGTTGATGAATCAACGTGTATTTGGCTTTGCCCTAACGGTGAAAGGATAGGGCAAGGCCAACGTTTAGCGGCAACGGCTGGCTTGCTAGTTGCGCTTGTGACAACTCCGAAAGGTCTACCATGTCTTCCCAACCCTATATAAGAAAAAATCTGTCCCTTGCTTGGCCATTGGCCTTGAACGCATTATTAATGCAGTCGATGTTAATGATCGACACCTTCCTTGTCTCACCACTCGGTGAAGTTTCCCTTGCTGCCATGGGTATTGCTACCACCATCGTCTCCTTTGTTTTAGGTATCCAAATGGCGTTGGCGAACGGCTCACAGTTGGTACTCAGTCGTGCAGTTGGATCTGGGCAACACCTGTCGCTGAACAAAGGTTTCTGGGCGGGCTTAATTATCAACGTTTTGGTCGCGGTTGTGTTTTGGACACTGATTACCGCCTTCGACAAAGCGTTGATCAGTAAGTTGACCGACAACGTTGCTCTGTATGCTGAAACCGAACGTTACCTCGCTGTCGCCAAGTTCATCATCATCTTCAACGCGATTACCCAAGTCATGATCGCCTTGTTTAATGCACTTGGCCGAACCAAAGTGCCGTTCAAAGGGTATTTGATTGAGCTGCCCGTCAACATGGCAATGTCGTACGTTTTGATTCATGGCTTTGCTGGTTTTGAGGGCATTGGTGTGCAAGGTGCGGCTGCAGGCAGCTTAATCGCCATCACCATTCGATTGCTGTACTTAACGCTTTGTATTCGATGGGATGATTCCATCGTCTTGTCGATTAAGAACCTAGATGCGTCACTGAAGGCTAACACGCTGAATCACTTCAAAGAGATTTTCCCCGTTGCGGCAAACGTAACCATGTTGCAAACCGGCGCGACTATCTACATGTTGTTGTACTCACAGCTGACATTGAATGCGTACGTAGCAATGACCATCGTAATGCCTTGGATCAAAGCAGGGACTCAGTTCATCACGGCGTGGGCGCATTCGTCGGCGATCACGATCAGCCAAGCGATTGGTTCACGTCAAATGGATGAGCTGCGTAAGAATGTTGATATCAGCATCGACATGGCAGTGATGATCTCATTTGTCTCTGCGGCGTTCTTCTTAGCCTTAAGTTTTGTGCTACCGGATTTATACCCAGATCTAGATCCAAGCACTTACGTTGCCCTTGCTTCTATCGCGCCGTTATACGTCTTTCTGCCGATTGTTCGTGGCTATAACACGGTACACGGTCACGTGTTACGCGCGTTGGGCAAGACCACAGAAGTCTTCAAGATCAACTTTACTGGCCAGTGGATTGTGTCCATCCCATTGTGTGCGTTGATCATTCTGCATTGGGATCTCTCTTTCTTTTGGGCGTTCGCCGTTATGCCATTTGAAGAAATAGTGAAAGCACTGCCATTTAGGCACTTGGCGCGTAAATCACTCAACGAGTTTGATCTTAAGAAAGCTGAGAAGCTTATGTATGATTAATTTGTCGTTTTTATTTTGATTTTTCGTCTAGTAAAGAGCCCTCAACGATGAGGGCTTTTTTGTCTCTATAGTTTACTGCTGAGTGTTTGGTTTAAATAACCTGCTTTTATCTATCACTTTTTCTTAAAGTTTGATCCAAGTAGAACTTGCGATGATCAAACTGTGAGCGATTTTACACACCCGATTTTCCGTTCGGTTTAATCTCTGGATTAATGATTAATATGTACGACAATAATACATAAATAAGGAAATCCAAATCCATGTGTAATAACAAAAGACTGAACAAGAATCTCCTCGCTGCCACCTTACTGACTACGTTACCAATGACCGCTTTGGCTCATAATCAGACACCTCATCCAGTGCCAGCGGATAAGTTCGACATGATGAACTGGAAAATCACCTTGCCAATGGACAAAGACAACAACGGTCGAGCGGATGAAATCGAAGGCGTGGCGATGCTCAGCTACTCCCATCACCAATTTTTCTTCTTAGATGAAAACGACAATATGGTCTTTGAAGTACCGAACATGGCCGTGACAACAAAGGGCTCAACGAATGCGCGTTCTGAGCTGCGCCAAATGGGGCGAGGCACTGATGTGGATATCAGCGTGAAAGCGCCAGAAAACAACTGGCCGATTGCTGCGCATCCTCAAGCGGAATCATTCAGCGCAGTAGGAGGAACATTAGAAGCGACGTTAAAAGTAAACCACGTTGCTACGCGCTCTAAGAATCCAGAAAAATACCCAGCGTATTCCGTCGTGGTAGGGCAGATTCATGCAGGCAAAGATCCGGCTCAGTTAGAGGCGAACACAGGGTTTGGACACGGCAATGAACCACTAAAAATCTTCTACAAGAAATGGCCAAACCATAAGGTGGGATCGGTGTTCTGGACATACGAACGCAATCTAGCGAAAGCGGATCCTGATCGTACAGACATCGCTTATCCAGTATGGGGTAATACATGGGAAAACAACACCGAGCCGGGAGACAAAGGCATCGCACTTGGTGAAGAGTTCAGCTACAGCGTAAAAGTCGAAGGCAACATGATGCAGCTTGCGTTCGAAGCCGAAGGCCACCCAACCGTGAAGTATGAACTCGACTTGAGCAATAACGTCGACGCCTATGGAAAAGTGGATAAGAAAGACTTCGCGAAAGGTTATGCGAACGAGTGGTTCTACTTTAAAGCGGGCGCTTACGGACAATGTAGCGTGAAAACTGGCGATAACTTCTGGGCGACAGGCTGTGAAGGAACGGGAGATTTCGAGACGGATAAGAAGAACGGCGATTACAGCAGTGCGACCTTCTCTGTCCTGAAGTTAAACGGCAAATAAGCCCGAAATTAGACTTCTTGCTAAAAAAATCCCTACCACGTGGTAGGGATTTTTAGTTGGTTACTAAGTTTTTGGGTATCTATGTCTATCGGTATCTATGTTTGTCTGCGTCTGGGAAAGTGTTATAGATCGAAGCGATCGTTGTTCATCACTTTCACCCAAGCTGCGACAAAGTCTTGGACAAACTTCTCTTTGTTATCGTCCTGAGCGTAAACCTCAGCGTAAGAGCGCAGTACTGAGTTGGAACCGAACACCAAGTCGACACGTGACGCTGTCCATTTGGTTTGGCCAGAAGCGCGTTCGCGGATTTCGTACTCGTTATCACCGATTGGATGCCATGTGTAGCTCATATCAGTGAGGTTAACGAAGAAATCGTTGGTCAGTGCGCCGACGTTATCGGTGAATACACCTTGGCTTGTACCACCATAATTGGTGCTAAGAACACGCATACCACCAATGAGCACCGTCATCTCGACAGCGGTCAGTTGCATCAATTGGCTTCTTTCCAATAACAGCTCTTCGGCCGTTACGACGTAATCGGATTTCAGCCAGTTGCGGAAGCCATCGTGAATTGGTTCAAGCACATCGAACGAATCGGCATCGGTCATAGCGTCCGTTGCATCCCCGCGTCCTTGGCTAAATGGTACAGAGACATTCATACCTGCGTTGGATGCCGCTTTCTCGATACCTACGCCACCCGCAAGCACAATTAAATCCGCCATACTAATTGGCGAGTTGTGTGTGGTGCGAATATCGTCGAGCACGCTCAACACTTTCTGCAATCTTTCTGGCTCGTTACCCACCCAATCTTTTTGCGGAGCAAGACGAATACGTGCGCCATTGGCACCGCCGCGACGGTCAGAGCCACGGTAAGTACGAGCGCTGTCCCATGCGGTAGAAACCAGCTCGGCTATGCTCAACTCACTATTGAGAATCGCCATCTTGAGCGCGTCGATGTTCTCTTCAGATAGGTGGTAAGAGACAGGCGGCACGGGATCTTGCCAAATCAAATCTTCTGCTGGCACATCAGGGCCGAGGTAACGAGATTTAGGGCCTAGATCGCGGTGAGTCAGCTTAAACCAAGCGCGGGCGAAGCAATCTTCGAAGTACTTAGGATCATCACGGAAACGCTCTGCAATCTTGCGGTATTCCGGATCAAACTTAAGTGCCATATCCGCATCGGTCATCATTGGGTTGCGACGGATGCTTGGGTCTTCCACATCCACCGGCATGTCTTCTTCTTTGATGTTTACTGGCTCCCACTGGGCAGCACCCGCTGGGCTCTTAGTAACCCACCAGTCGTAAGTAAACAACAAGTGGAAGTAGCCGTTATCCCATTTGGTTGGGTTAGTGGTCCACGCACCTTCCACGCCACTGGTGACGGTATCACGTCCTATGCCGCGAGAGGTTTTATTGAGCCAACCAAAGCCTTGGTCTTCGATTTCTGCGCCTTCGGGTTCAGGGCCGAGTAGGGAAGCATCACCATTACCGTGTGCTTTACCCACAGTGTGACCACCTGCGGTGAGCGCTACGGTTTCTTCATCGTTCATTGCCATACGCGCAAAGGTGACACGCATATCGTGTGCAGTTTTGATTGGGTCAGGTTTGCCATCGACCCCTTCAGGATTTACGTAAATCAGACCCATCATTACGGCTGCAAGTGGGTTTTCTAGATCGCGTTCACCAGAGTAACGATTGTTCTCGCCGCCACTTGGTTGTAACCACTCTTTTTCTGCGCCCCAGTAGATGTCTTTTTCAGGATGCCAAATGTCTTCGCGACCGCCAGCAAAACCAAACGTCTTAAAGCCCATGGATTCATAAGCCATGTTACCAGCAAGAATCATCAAATCAGCCCAAGACAATTTGTTGCCGTATTTTCTTTTGATTGGCCAAAGTAGGCGGCGTGCTTTGTCTAGGTTGCCGTTATCTGGCCAACTGTTAAGTGGAGCAAAACGCTGATTCCCTCGGCTTGCGCCACCGCGACCATCTGCAATTCTATAAGTACCCGCAGAGTGCCACGCCATACGAATCATCAAGCCACCGTAATGCCCCCAGTCTGCTGGCCACCAATCTTGGCTGTCAGTCATCAGATCTTTTAGGTCTTTTTTCACTTCCTCTAAATCGAGAGAGTTAAAAGCATCGGCATAGTTAAAATCCGCGCCCATTGGGTCGGTTTTTTGGTCGTGTTGATGAAGAATGTCGAGGTTGAGGGTTTTCGGCCACCAATTGAATTCAGCTGCCTGTTGGTTGGTATTCGCTCCATGCATGACAGGACATTTGGAGTGATTGTTTTTGTCGCTCATCTCTTGCTCCCTAACTGGGGTTAGTGTTCCCAAAGTTTAGTTACAGGTTGCGTATTTCGCCCTTGCGGTTTTACGTTATATTTCGGGATTTTGTTCAAAAGATGATCAGTGTCATTCTTCAATAACTTAACCGTATTTAATGCTCAATATTGACGTTGGATCCCAGTAATTCTTTTCGAAGACAAAGGGGGAATTGGGTGATTTCCGCAAGCTTAGTCTCATGCGAGAAAATGAACCTCAAAACGTTGCTAATCTCTCGTCACTTTGTCAGATTGTTCTCGAACCCGACGTAAGATTTCCCAATCCAATGTTGGCCAATAGTAATCTCATTTCACCGCTCTAACATGTGCCCTAAGCAACAAATACAGGGCTTTTAAATGAGAACAGCAAAGGGTTTCACCTTAATTGAATTAGTCGTGGTTATCGTGATTCTTGGGATATTAGCCGTGACGGCCGCGCCACGTTTTTTGAATATTCAGGGCGATGCGAGAGCGGCAGTGATTGAAGGCGTAAGAGGCGCTGTGGTGAACGCCAACCAAATTGCCAATGCCAAGTATCAGCTTGGTTATGGCGTATCGATTGGCTCCACGGCAACAGATAATACCTTTTTAGATTTGAACAAAAATGGCGTGCAAGACGATGGCGAACCTTTGATGGTTTGGGGGCATTTAGACAACGTTTCGGTCGAAGAAATGGTGAACCTCGATGGGGATTTGGTGGTGTCTGATCCAGAGGCGCCGGGCAAGAACAAACTCTACATTGGTTTTGCTCAAAACGCTGATGCATTAGAGAATGGCCAATGCTATTTCCTTTACACCCAAGCATCGGGAGAAGGCTCAGAACCGAGTTTTGAAACGGTGACATCCGGTTGCTAATTGCTTCGAATCTATGCCTTTTTGCACAATTAATCTGGCTGTTTTTAATAGACACGTCTCTGTAAACCTTGTCGGCTTTCATTGAACTTGTTCTAACGCCATCACACTTCTTGGACTAAGTGGTTTAAGTTTTCGCCAAAAATCGTAACGCTGTGTGCAACAGAGTGAACCGAAGATTGTTTGGCGTATCGATTCACCGGAAAGGATTTATCACTGTTCAACTTAGTATAAGAGCGGAGCAATCAGCGTTGCTCTACGTGCTCTAAAGTCGAGAAGTAAAGGATGAGAAGCAAACAGAATAAAGCGGTATTGTGTGCGTTTGTATCGGGTAGCCTATTTGGCGCAGCACTGGTCATCGCCATGTATATCCAGATTTGACCCAGTGCTGGCAAAGCGTGCCAACACTGAGATATCAAATTGTACAAGGAGTAGGGTTGTTTTCGGCTCTGCTCCTTGTTAGTTTTAAAAGCATGAAAACGACATTCACACCTTCATCAAACTTCTTCTGGTGGCGCTCTAATTAGAGCGGCGCGGAATCCTTACATTCTTACGCTGCTGGACGGTAGCTAAGAGTGTCATGTCTTTTTATCTCCAGTAGCGATCTATTTTTATTCGGAGATAAGTTATGAACACCACACAAAACACTCAACAACGCGAAGTCATTCTCACTGGCGACCGAGCCACTGGCCCTCTGCATTTAGGTCATTACGTTGGCTCACTGCAACAGCGTGTCGCGCTACAAACTCAGCACGATCAAACCATTCTCGTTGCCGATATGCAGGGCTTAACCGACAATGCGCACAATCCTTCCAAGGTTTCTTCCAATATCTTGAACGTCGTGGCGGATTACCTTGCCGTTGGCATCGATCCGATTCAGACCACCATCTGCTTGCAGTCCCAAGTTCCGGCACTTGCTGAGCTAACCATGTATTACAGCAACTTGGTTTCTATCGCACGCTTGGAGCGTAATCCGACGGTGAAAAACGAAATCCAAAGCAAAGGGTTTGAGCGTTCCATTCCGGCTGGATTTTTGACTTACCCAATCTCTCAAGCGGCTGACATTACCGGCTTTCACGCGACACTTGTCCCCGTTGGTGATGACCAATTGCCGATGCTAGAGCAAACCAATGAAATCGTGAGAAAGATAAACCATCTTGGCGGGAAAGCTATTTTGAAAGAGTGTCGTCCACTGCTCAGTGACGCACCGCGTTTGCCAAGCACAGATGGCAAAAACAAAATGTCGAAAAGCATGGGTAACGCAATCAACTTAGGAGCGACAGAGAAAGAAATCAGCGCAGCGGTAAAATCCATGTACACCGACCCAAACCACTTACGTATTGAAGACCCAGGCCAAGTGGAAGGCAACATCGTATTCACTTACCTTTATGCGTTCCATACTGATAAAGCTTATGTGGAAGAGTTAAAAGCGCATTATCGCCGTGGTGGATTGGGTGACGGAACAACCAAGAAAGTGTTGGAAGAGTGTCTGCAAGAGATGCTTCGTCCAATTCGAGAAAAACGTGCCATGTTCTTAGATGACAAAGCACAACTGATCGAAATCCTTAAACAAGGTAGCCAACGTTCACGTGAGAAAACCGAGCAAGTGCTATTTGATGTGAAAGGTGTGTTTGGTCTGAATCTGTTCTGAAATCGGGTCTGCAAATCACGACAAAAAAATAATTCAAAAAAGTGTGCATCCTTTTGCGACCTCAAACGTGTTAGAGGTAAATCGTTTAGAGGGTGCCACTATGTTGGACATTTTTACCCATTTTGCCGACTGGCTGACGTATGCCATTTTCAACTTGGAAGCCAGCACTTCTATGGCAAAAGGTGTTCATTTCTTTATTGAAGACACAAGTAAGATCCTAGTCTTACTGGTTGTGTTGATTTACGTTATCTCCGCACTGAGAGCCAGTCTGAGTGTGGACAAAGTTCGCCAATATCTGCAGGGTAAGCACCGCGGTGTGGGTTACTTTCTTGGCTCTCTATTTGGTGCGATTACCCCATTTTGCTCGTGCAGTTCTATTCCTTTGTTCATGGGTTTTGTTTCCGCGCGCATTCCTATTGGTGTGACCATCGCATTTCTTATTACCTCGCCTCTGATCAACGAGGTGGTGGTTATCATGCTTGGCAGTGTCCTTGGTCTGAAATTCACCATCATGTACGTCGTCATCGGGATGTTGCTGGGCATTTTTGCAGGCTTTGTCTTAGATGCTTTTAAAGCCCACCGTTGGTTACAACCTTTCCTCGCCGAGGCGTATCAAAAAGCCAATGAGCTAGATGCTCTGCCTCAAGCGCCGATTGAGTCTCCGCCAATGACGTTGAAACAACGCCACGAATTTGCAGTGAATGAAACCAGCACCATCTTCAAGCGCATTTGGATTTGGGTATTTGTTGGGGTAGGTATCGGTGCGTTTATTCATGGTTTTGTTCCGGCTGACTGGTTCGAGCAAAACCTCGCACATGGACAATGGTGGACCGTACCACTCGCCACGCTCAGCGCTATTCCGATTTACACCAACGCAACGGGCATCGTGCCAATCATGGCGTCGTTGATAGACAAAGGCATGCCGCTGGGAACCACGCTTGCGTTTTGCATGGGAGCGGTTGCCGTGAGCTTGCCAGAGTTCATGATGCTCAAACAAGTCATGCAATACCGATTACTTGGCGCCATCGCGGGTTACTTGCTGGTGGCAATTTCCATTACGGGTTGGTTGTTTAACTTCTTCTATTAATCACAGCAGAGCAAATGCTCACAGGAGTCTGATATGAAAAGTATTCAAGTTTATGGTTCAGGTTGTAAGAACTGCATCGTCACCGCAGAACGTATTGCCGAGGTTGCGCAAGAGCTAGGGCAACAAGTCAGTATTGAAAAAGTCACCAGTTTAGAAGCCATCATGAAAGCGGGCATTATGAGCACACCGGGTGTCGCGATTAATGGCGAGTTGAAACACACAGGTTCGGTGCCATCTGTTGATCTGGTTCGCGATTTGCTCAAAGAAGATGTTGTAGCGTAAAGGCAAGGAAAGCGTGTCGCGCGTGCGGATTGTTTGAATGACCACGCGCGACGACCAATCGAGATTCAAGAATGAAATGTTTGATGAATGCGTGGAATCATGCAGAACCGAGCCTTTATGGTTGGCTACTAAAACAAACCCAAAATCCGCATGAAGCGGAAGACATCATGCAAGAAGTGTTTCTGAAAGCCATGGAGAACAGTGAGCGTTTCTGTACATTGCAGGACGGCAAATCATGGTTGTTTAAGATGACCAGAAACCACTTCGTCGACCAACTAAGACGGAAAATCCAATCGGTAGAAATCGAAGAGTTTGTCACGCCAACAGAAATTTCTCCCGCAATGGTTCAACTTCAACGTTGTCTTCCAAAGGTATTGGTAAAACTCACTGAACAAGAGCGAGATGTGATTGAGCAATGTGACCTCAATGGCATGGCTCAAAAAGACTACGCAGAGAAACACCAGCTTAGCCTGCCAGCTGTGAAGGCGCGTTTACGTCGAGCCCGAATAGAGCTCAAAAGCATTTTAGTGAGCGAATGCAAAGTGACCCAAGACCAAACGGGCGTCTGCTGCTTTAAGTCTTTTCAAGCTGAACCTTAAATCTTTCTGACAGTAACGTTTCTGATTTAAATTTATTGATAATAATTCTCATTACGTTATGTTTGTGGTCTCAAATACACTCATCGTTGCGGAGACCAACATGGAACACTCGGATATTACTCAACTGCTTATTCCAAAGAGTGATTGGGCATCGCCTGATCTTTTTCTTTATGAAGGGGAAGACAAACTTCGTCTGAGCTTAGAAGGCGCAATTCAATACAGTGGATTGAACAGCATTGGTGGCGTGGTTCTGGGTTTTAGGATGCTCCAATACGCGGTGCAATTGGCGGCGGGTGATCAGTCTTTGCAACGAGATGGCATCAGTATTTATACCGCGTTCCCTGGGCGAGGTGCTCAAGATGCCTTTGAATACACATGCCGCGCACTACGTGATAAACGTTATTGCTGCGATACCACATTGCACCACCCAGCAGCGCAAACCGGGCAACGTGGCCAGTTCCTATTTACGATTCGTTTGAATGAACAGTCTATGGTGATGACACCAGCAAACGGACTACCAAGAAAAAGCTACTTTGAAGCCGACCGACATTCGCAAGACAGTCGAGAAGCCGCATTGAAATGGCGCGATGAGAAGATCAATTTCGCTAACACGCTCTTGAGCTTGCCTCCGGAAGAGTGCTTACGCGTGTTGTAACCGTTGAGTTCTTAACGGAACGAATTACAGAAGGTCGTTTTAAGTAAGCGACCTTCTTGTATCAAGCATTCGCGGGAACCAGATTCCTAGTCGTGCCTAGGCTTGCTGGAATGACCCCGTTTAAGCTTTGAGTTAGTGGAAGCCGTATTTGTTGCCTACGATCACGACCCCAAACAGCGTCATTCCCTAGAGCGAAGAATGAGCGAGTAGGGAATCTCTCACTTACAGTTGCTCAGACAAACGAGCCATTAACCCGCAAAAAACTCGCGACGAAAATCCGCCACCTCTTGTTGGTAATAACGTTGCCATTCCGAGTCCGATAAACCCGCGTGGCTGGTGGCTCTTTGTGTTGCTAGCTTGGATTCAAGTTGCTGCAACTCACTCTGATAATCGCGCACTTGCTGTTGTTGCTCGACGACTTGTTGTTCGCGAGCGCGTATCTCTTCACTCTCTTGCTCAGAAAGGTAAGTGTGTTGAAGCTCTTCAATCAAAGCCTCACGCTCTGTTTGGCTGACGTTATCCGGAATTAACGCCACCGCATGCTCGTACTTTGCTTGCTCGCTGGCTAATCCCAACGTTTCGTCATTGCCTTGCCACTCTTGAACTAAATCCTCAAAGGCTTGCACGTAGTCTTGAGCGGGAGTCGAATTCAACTGCTCTGCCTGCAAACTAAAATCGTAAAGGGCAAATTCATCAGCAAAAATGACTTCGGCCAATTCACCCCATATCTTTCTTGCTTCCGCTTTGAGAAGAGCAACACGAGAGGCTAGCGGTTGCTGTTCATCAAACAACAAATCACCCACACTTTGCTGCCACAAACTATTGAGCTGATGGTAGTTCGCCAGTAAAGCAAAGCGCTCACCCGACATATAACTTTCCAGTTCGGCCAGCTTAGATTCGCAGTTGTGGTCAGACATACAAGTATGCCAGAACGTCTCTATTTCGGCTTTTAATGGACGACCTTTGGCGTCATTCAAACGTCCAGCAATCGCTTTAATTGGAGAAGGGGTATCTTTGGCTTTCGGTATGACGTTTTTACTGGCAGTGTGATTGTCTGCTGAAGAATGACCACTAGTATCTTGTTCAGCACGCCCTTCAATCACTGCAGAAAACGACAACAAGCTTTCACGATTATCACCCGCCATTGAGAACCAAATCGTGCCCGCCACGACGGCGGACACAGTAACTAACGCAATACGCTTCATGGTTTGATCACAGCGCTAACAGGGAAATGATCCGACAGATTGTAATGCTTCCACAAACTCTCTGCGGTAGAGCGTGGAACGTCGACACGGTTATCGTTAAACGACTTCACGCCATATTCATTACTCACCATCACATAGTCCAGGTACTCCACATTCTCGCCACCAGATAAAGCCTCTCCGGCAAAGTTGTTGATGCGAGGATCGAAGGTCGAAGCGGTATAACCTGAGTACTGAGGTTGTATCGCACTTAAGTTCGCAATCATCTGCTGGTAGTCACCAGGGAACTTCAACTTGTTCACGTTAAAGTCGCCGCTGTAAACCACAGTCTCGTTGGTAGGAATATTCAGAGATTGAGCCATTGCACGCATCTGCTTGAACTGGCGCTGACGATATTCGCGCGCCGTATCCGTATCAAAAGACGCAGTATGAGTCGCGAACACATGATAAGCCTGACCGCCTTTGATGATCTCCGCATAATTCACGCCCTTATCGGCAAAACAATCCGTGCCCGAGCAATCTGGGAAGACGTATTGAGCCAGATTGACGATAGGGTAGCGGCTCACGATGATCACGCCGCCGCCGTAAATATTGAAACCATCTTTATCCAACATCTTAGTCTGGTATGGGTATTCTTTTGCAAGTTCACGTAAGAAAGCATCACGGCCGCTGGCAAACACCTCTTGCAGTGCCAGTACATCGTAACCTTTGACGTAATCAGGAATGAGCTCGTAACGATCTCCAATGTGAGAAGCAATCGCAGGCAGTGCCCAGATGTTATAAGTCATTAGCTTCAGGTTTTGCTCATCGGTATCGACGACTTCATCCACCTTGTTTGGCGTGATGGTGTAATACAAATCATCATAACGAGCTGTGCTGGCAGATTTGAACGCCAGTTCTGACGTAAGGTCGCCAAATGCATCGGTACTAGAGCGGTGAATATTGCGATCGTCTTTGAGTGCTAAGCCCACATCCGCCGCAGACAAGCCATATTCAATCGTAGAATTATACCAATGGCCTTCCATCACTTGGTTAAGTGTGATGCTCTCACCTTGTGGGTTAGACACCACGGTTTCAAAGCGATAGTTCTGACCAGATTTCACGCCTTCCCAGCGATTAAAGCTCAGTACGGATTTGGTTTCCCAAGGGCCAAGCACTTGCACATGCTGCTGCCATTCTTCTCCGTATTTGAGTAAATCGCTGCCTTCGTGTTTCACTTGAATGGTTAACGGTTGGTCTGAGTTATTGGTGAGGTATACGTCCGTATCCGCCAAGATTGGTAATGCCACTAAACCGCTTAGCAAAAGACTCCACTGCGAAAATTTCATCTTGTTTATCCATAAGTTGTGTTAGAGCAATAATTCTTATTTATAAATATGACTAGCACGTTAAATATGGATGACAGAAAGGCACTCAGCAGAAATAGTTAGCGAGTTGTGATCTTTGTTCGGATTGAATTGCAATTTAAGCGACTTTGTTTACCCGATGCTGCTCGCTATCTATATGAAAATAAACGATTGTCACCATAAAAACTTCTTGTGAAAAATGAGAAGGTTTCACGCATATAAACCTGATTGACTGTGATACCGTTAGCGTATGTATCAGTTGGAAATTCATCACTTTTCTCGACACGTTTTCCCACTGAGTAGTACACATACAAGGGTTTACTATGAGAGTTTTTGGACACATACCCGATACCGAAGTCGGTGACATGTTCGAAAATCGAGCCGCGTTAGCCAAATCTGGCATCCATCCACCAACGCAGGCTGGTATAAGTGGCGGCGCGAAAGAAGGCGCTGACTCAATCGTACTTTCCGGTGGTTATGAAGACGACGAAGATTTTGGCAACGTCATTATCTATACCGGAGCTGGTGGTCGCGACGAAAACACCAACAAACAAATTGCCGATCAAAAACTAGAACGCGCTAATCTCGCTCTGGCTAGAAACAAGCTGGAGGATTTACCCGTCCGCGTTACTCGAAGTCATAAACACCAAAGCCATTATTCTCCAACCAAAGGTTACCAATATGCGGGTTTATACCGCGTTGAAGACTATTGGTGCGAGCGTGGATTGTCTGGCTTCAAAGTATGGCGTTACAAACTTGTCCAAATTGATTCGGAACCTGCGGCAGAGGTGCAAGACACAAGCAAAGCACGTTATGAGGTAACGTCTCGCCAAGCTGTTACGGTCAACAAGATCGTCCGAGACTACAAAAAGGCAAAGCAGGTAAAAGACTGGCATCAATACCAATGCCAAGTATGCGGTTTGGCCATTGATACTGGAGCAGGGTACTACGCAGAAGCTGCACACATTCAACCGCTAGGTGAGCCGCATCGCGGCCCTGATGTGGTCGAAAATATCCTGTGCTTATGTCCAAACCATCACGTGATGTTTGATAACGGTGTGTTCTCAATCGCGGATGATTTCAGTTTGATTGGTCTAGACGGACACTTAACGCTGAACAAGAAACACAAGATAGAACAAAAGTTTCTTCAGTATCACCGAGAGCATTATTTTAAGTCTTAATAGAAGGTTAAGTCTGATGTCAGATAAAAAGTGGTTACAAGTCGATAAAGCCTATTCGTTTTTTTTAAGAGCGTATCGAGAGGGGCTTGAATTTAATCTGGAAGACCTTGCTGCAGAGACTGGTTGGAGTGTTTCTACTGTAAAAACATACTTACGCAAAAAGTGGGAAACTTTATTGGATGATTCTGGAGACAAGTTAAAGGTTACCGAAGCTATTACTAAGTTTAATGAGACTACCTTTAGACAGCATCAAAGCCAGAAAAATGAAATTGAAAAATTACTGCATCAGATCATGCTGGAAAAGTCGATCTCTGCTTGTATTTCAGCAATTGAGATATATAACAAACCTAACTTTATGCATCGTGAAGAGACGTTTTCTATCCTAATGACTAACGCTTGGGAGCTCTTGTTAAAAGCTAAGCTCGTCAAAGATGAGGATGAAGAAGCACAAGCGATACATATTTTTTCGAAAGATAAACCAGTAATCTCTCCTAGTGGAAATCCGAAAACAATATCTTTGGGGACAGCTCTCAACCGGTTGTTATCAAACGGCTCTGTTCCGCATGTAGTTGGGGATAATATTCGTTTGTTGATGAATATCAGAGATGACTCTGTGCATTTTGTTTGTGGCGACTTAGAACTTAGCACGAGCATACAAGAAATAGGAACAGCGTCTCTCAAGAACTATATGACGTTAACAATGAACTGGTTTAATTATGACTTTAGTCGTTACAATTTCTACCTAATGCCAGTATCGTTTTTTCATCTTTCGGATGTAACAAGCTTTAGTGTCGATAGTGATGTTAAATCTAACTTATTAAAATATCTTAAGTCAGTTGAGAAGGAACACGAGCGAGATAAAGACGCTCATTATGCAATTTCACTTAAGCTACACACTAAACTTGTCAAAACTACTAATGATGAGGCATTGCAAGTAAGACTTACAAATGATCCAGATGCTCCAGAAATTATGTTGTCGGAAGAGGATGCGCTTAAAAATTATCCGCACGATTACTATGAACTTCTAGAAATACTAAAGTTCCGTTATACAAACTTTAAGCAAAACAAGGTGTTTCATGACCAAATGAGGACTTTGAAAGCCGAGGGTGAACGTTATTGTAAAGTTAGGAGGTTAGATCCAACCAACCCTAACAGCATCAACAAAACTTTTTATCATAATCGTGTGATTGATCAGTTTGATCAATGGTATGAGAAAGCAACAGTAAAATAGTACTGAGAGTGTAAACAGGGCTTTAAAGTTCGTTACGGAGACGAGAGGCTGAATATGGAAATCACATGCCATTGCGGGAACATCGTTGTTCAAGCTGACGTACCGAAAGAGATAGCGTCATGTAATTGCTCTATCTGCCGTCGATATGCAGCTTATTGGGCTTACTACTCGCCAGAGCAAGTATCAGTTCGTTACGTTAAAGAGCCTTCAGTCTTTTATATCTGGGGTGATAAAGAAGTCGAGTTTCACCGCTGCAATCTGTGTGGGTGTTTGACACACTACGTAACGACAGAGAAATGTGACGCTGATATCGTCGCCATCAATATGAGGATGGCAGAAGAGGAAGTCTTGAAAGATATCCCGCTAAGACTCATTGATGGTAAGCGCTACTAATCAAAAAGCCAGGCACATGTCTGGCTTTTCTCTTTCTAGTTAACTGACTTTATCTTTGACATTTCAATCAGTTGTGTAACGTTTTCGGCGAGAGACAATCTGCAAATCTGGCAATTGGTTTATAAATTAGAGTTAAATATCTAATTTCTGGACCAACTTCATAAATCCTATGCAACTCAATTCACCTTGTTTGTTGTAAGGAATATAACAGCGCCCTCAAACATATAACTAATTAATGAGTGTTGTTATGTCTCATACCCGTCTATTCCCACGTCATCGCTTGGCGCTAGCTTGTATGCTTGCCAGTGTATCCAGTTTCTCATTCGCTCAAGAACAGTGTGATATTCCTGATCTTCAACAGGCGCCTGATCTTGCTTTGGCTGTTTCTGAAGCGACTCATCATTGCTATGGTGCTTGGTTCTCTGCACCTGCTGATTCACTAAACGATATCTACAGTGAAGCGAGCTTAAGCCGTATTCAGATTGCGTTAAACCAGGCCATTGCAAGTTACCGCGGTGAGGCAGAACAAGCGCGCAAACTCGAAAACCTTGGTGAGTTTGCCCGCGCGGCTTATTACGTTCGTTACAACGCGCAACAGCCGGACTTTTCTCAGGCATTAGGTCAACGTTTTGCTCAGTCGATTAATGCGTTCTTAGCGAATCCACACGCGCTAGACCAAGGACGCGAGCAAGTAGGGGCGATGAAAAGCCTGACGTTGATGGTCGACAATGTGAAGCAACTTCCTCTAACAATGGAAGCACAACTTGCGACACTACGTCACTTCAATCGTGAAACGGCGCAAGATACACAGTGGGTCGATGGGTTGAATAACCTTTTCCGTGCAATGGCTGGCCATGCTTCGCGAGATGATTTTTACCAATACATGGCGAGCCATACGCAACACATCGATACGTTAGCAGCATTTGCTCATGATAATGCTTGGGCATTGGATACGGATGCGAGCTTCTTGGTTTACAACGCCGTTCGCGAAACCGGACGTTTACTAGCCAGCCCAAATCAAGCAACCAAAGAGAAAGCGCTGCGTGTGATGCAACAAGTGATGGAGCAAAACCCGCTTGGTAGTGAACACGATAAACTTTGGCTAGCCGCAGTCGAGATGATGAGCTACTTCGCGCCAGAGGGTTTGAATGGTTTGGATTTAGATCAAGCTAAGCGTGATTTAGCGGCTCGCGTGCTACCGAATCGTCATGAGTGTGACGGTCCGGCCATCATTCGTTCTCAAGATTTAACTCAAGCCCAGTCTATTGAAGCTTGTGAGGTTTTAGCCGCAAAAGAGGCCGACTTCCACCAAGTGGCAAACACAGGGCATCAACCTGTTGCGGACGACAACAATGAACGAGTAGAAGTCGCCGTGTTTGCGAACAACGGCAGCTACGTGGATTACTCGTCTTTCTTGTTTGGTAACACGACGGATAACGGCGGTCAGTACCTTGAGGGTAATCCGGCACAAGCAGGCAACGTGGCGCGCTTTGTCGCTTACCGCTATGACAATGGTGAGGCGCTCTCTATTCTCAATCTAGAGCATGAATACACTCATTACCTAGATGCGCGATTCAACCAATATGGTTCATTCAGCGATAACTTGGCACATGGTTACATTGTTTGGTGGCTAGAGGGCTTTGCTGAGTACATGCATTACAAGCAAGGTTACGACGCAGCGATTGGGTTGATTGCTGATGGCAAGATGAGCCTATCGGACGTGTTGGCGACCACTTACTCTCACGATACCAATCGTGTTTATCGATGGGGCTACTTAGCGGTTCGCTTTATGTTGGAAGAGCATCCGCAAGAGGTAGATAGCTTACTGGCGCTTTCTCGTTCTGGTCAGTTTGCTGAGTGGGCAAAACAGGTTCAATTATTGGGTGAGCAATACAATGGTGAGTTTGATCGTTGGTTAGATTCTGTCTCTAGTGAACCACAGCAGCCTGATCCAAACCCAGATCCAAATCCGGGTGAGCCGACAGAGCCTTCTGATCAAGTAACGCAACTCGCAGCAAATCAAAGTGTGGTGCTCAGTGGCACAGCATACAGCGAGCAACTGTTCTATGTGGATGTGCCGGAGAACGCAACTCACTTTGAGGTGGCGATTCATAGTAATAGCCAAGGCGATGCCGATTTGTACATGAGCTTTGAGAAAGAAGCCCATTACTACGACTTTGAGTTCAGTCAATATGGTGATGGCAGCAACGAGATGGTGACGTTTGAGCCGGAGCAATCGGGTTACATCAAGCCGGGCCGTTACTACATCAGCATCGCGGGCCGTTCTGACTTTAATGATGTGACATTACAGGCGTCATTAGTGACAGAAACCCCAACACCGCCAGCACAAGAGCAAGATGACTTAACCCCAGTGGTATTGGAATCTGGCCAAGCGCAAACCTTAACGGTGCACCAACAGCGTTACGCAGCGGTTTATGTTCCGCAAGGCGTGCAAGAAGTTCGAGTGTGGCTAACCGATAAAAACGGGAATGCAGATAATGGCAATGTTGACCTGTATGCGAGCAAAGCTTATTGGCCAACAGCAGGGCAACACGAATACGCATCAAACTACTGGGGCAGCAATGAATACCTGCAAATCCCAGTGACAGAAGAAGGCTATGTCCATTTCTCTTTAAATGCTGAGCAGCAAGGGGATGAGGTGGAGATGTTGGTGTACTTCTACTAACTCGCCATACCGAAATCAAACCCTCATAAAACCAAAGCCGGACATCAGAGTCCGGCTTTTTGCTATTTGTGCGCAGGACTGAACCTGCTTAGATTGGCTCGTTCACTTTACTCTTTGTCGCGACTTTGCCATCGGTAGAATACGCAAGTTCACCTGCAATGTAAGTGGCTTCGACGTTTCGTTCGTCACCCAACATCATCAAGGCAAACAATTTGTCTTCTAAGCTCTTGGAATGCTGGTAACGCAACTTCTGCAAATCCGTTGCTGCCCAATTAAGGACAACAAAATCGGCCTCTTTCCCTGCTTCGAAATTACCTATCTTGTCATCGAGACTCAGCGATTTCGCGCCGCCCAATGTCGCTAAGTACAAGCCTTTAAACGCGGAGAGTTTCTTGCCTTGTAACTGCATGATTTTATAAGCCTCATTTAAAGATTCTAACTGAGAAAAACTGGTGCCTGCGCCAACATCTGTCCCCAAACCGACGCGTACCTCTTTTTGCTCTGCTTTTTCTAAATCGAACAGGCCGCTACCTAGGAATAGGTTGGAGGTAGGGCAAAAAGAAATCACAGAATCGGTACGCTGAAATGCACTCCATTCTTTATCGGTGAGGTGAACCGCGTGGGCAAAGATGGAGCGCTTGCCAGCCAAGCCGTAGTGCTCGTAAACATCGAAGTAGCCTTCACGATCCGGGAAGAGTGATTTCACCCATTCGATTTCGTTTTTGTTTTCTGACAAGTGCGTATGCACATACACATCGGGATACTCGGCTTTGAGCTTACCGGCCGCTGCTAACTGTTCGGGCGTTGAGGTTGGCGCAAAGCGAGGCGTAATGGCGTATTGCAATCGCCCTTGGTTGTGCCATTTGTTGATCAGGTTTTTGCTTTCTTGATAACCCGTCTCAGGCGTGTCGAGTAGGTAGTCTGGCGCGTTGCGATCCATCATGACTTTCCCTGCGATGATGCGCATGTTCTTGTCCAGCGCTTCCTCAAATAACGCTTCTACAGATTGGGGGTGTACCGTGCCAAACACTAACGCGCTGGTGGTGCCGTTCTTCAGCAGTTCATTGATAAAGAACTGAGAGATGGCTTTGGCGTGGGCTTTGTCTTCAAACTGTTTTTCTGTGGGAAAGGTGTAGGTTTCTAGCCACTCCAACAGCTGCTCACCATAGGCGGCGATCATTTGTGTTTGTGGGTAGTGGATGTGTGTGTCGATAAAGCCCGGCACGATGAGTTTTCCCCTGTGATCGACAATCTCTTGGTACTGTGTCGAATCGCTTTCACTGAACGCTTTGATGGCTTTGATGTGTCCATCTTCAATCACTAACAAACCGTCTTCGAAGTACTGGTAGGCATCAGGCAGGTGTTCAACCTTGGCAGGATCATTGATGAAATGTAATAGGCTAGAGCGGATAGCAGTGACGTCTGCCGTCGCATGAGAAGAGAAGAAAGCCGTACCGAGTAAAGATAGAAGGATCGCGTTTTTGTTCATAAGTCACTCCATTGAATCGTTTGAAAATCCATGGTTTTTGACTTATTCGAGCAAGCCCTTGTCAATAGAGTGTAACAACCGAAAACCATTAAAAGCGAAGAGACTGTTGCGAGATGTATGCCAATCAACGACAAGGCGGTTAATGGTAGGCAGTACAAGGCTTGAGAGCGAATTCACGAGACAATAAGTAGGTATTCGCTAACCATGATGGTGAGGAAAAACAGACAGTTGAACCGATGTGGTGCATTTCATGTTTTGCTAATAAATGACCTTGGGCTGCAATAAAGCTGTCATGTTTGGGTTATAAGTTGTGCGACTTAAATGGCTATGCCAGATGAGAAGCCCAAGCCAGATGATGTGAGTAAACCATTTGGCGAACAACGTAACCAGTAGATTGGAGAACCATGGCAAGAGTAGTAAACGCAGCCGATGAAGTGATCATTAAGTTGCTCCAAAACCAAGGCTTTATTAAAAGCGAAGCTGAAGCCCGCTTGAAAGAAGAAGTGTATCGTTTACACCCACACGAAATCGAAAAAGTGAAAAACTACGATCAGCACTTTGGCATCAATGCAAAAGAGAAACTGATTGATGAGATTTTAGAGCTTAGACGTGAAGCATTGATCAAGAAAATATCCCGCCCAGAAACTGCCGTTTTTAAGTAACTTGTCCTCAAAGTATCCAAGACATTTGATCGACACTCAATGTGTAAAAGTAAGTAAATAAGAGAGTCAAAGTTAGTGAGTGGTTTGACACTTATGGAAATGCGTTTTAGTTTTCGATTCAATCAATCTTTGTCATGAATGGGTATAGATAGCAGGATATGGATTCAATCACACAAGCTGCATTAGGGGCGACTGTCGCCGGTGCGATTGCCGGTAAACGCTGTAACGCGAAGGTATTACTGATGGGTGCTGCGCTTGGCACTTTGCCAGATCTGGATGTGATTCTGGATTATGGCGACGCAGTACAAAACACAATCAAGCATCGCGGCTTTACGCATTCACTCTTGGTGTTACCTCCTTTTGCTTTGCTGATTTCTTGGCTCTATTGCCGTTGGCGACCAGATACGTTTTGGACGCTTTCTCGTGTGTTCTTTTTAACCGTGAGCGTGTTCGTCACCCACACTTTGTTGGATGCAATGACAACGTATGGCACGCAGTTGATTTGGCCATTTGAGGGTTATTTTGAGCTGCGGAACGTGTTCATTATCGATCCGCTTTACACTCTGCCTTTGTTGCTTGCGATTGGTGTGGCTCTGTTTTCTAAAACCCGCGGCGGACGTTGGTGTCAGAGTGTGGTGCTTATCTCTTCGCTTTATCTCGGTTGGGGTTACGCATCGCAGCAAATGATCGCATCTCGCGTGGAGCATAACTTAGCGGCGCAGAACTTACCGAATCAACAAGTGCTGATCACGCCAACACCGTTTAATACCTTCCTGTGGCGAGTGGTGGTGATGGATGATGGTCAATATTACGAAGGCTTGGCATCGGTACTCGATAGCGATGAGCGTATTGATTTTGTCTCACACCCGCTAGGCAGTTGGCCTTTGGCAGACAAGCCGGAGACTTTGAAAGGGCTCAAGGCTTTCTCACATGACTATCTGAACTATCGAGTGGAAGATGATGCACTGATTGTCTCTGACTTGCGTTTGGGAATGTCGAACAACCTTTCCTTCGAATTTATCTTTGCGGAGAAGGGCAAAGATGGCGATTGGCAGTTGTTGGAATCAACACAACGCTACCCAAATGAGCGTAGCTTGGACTTGTTAGGCCAACTTTGGGAAAGGCTGAAAGGCGACCAGAGTATTGATGCGAATTTGGAGCGTGTGGAGTTAAGCGCGCGTTCATAGTTTAGGTGTATAGCGACCCCCAACTCGCTCTTGAAGATGATGAGACGAGAGCGTGTTGTCGGGAATCTCTTCATCAAAATGAATACTAACACCAAACTGAATAAAGAAAGCCGGACGTGATGTCCGGCTTTTTCGTATTTGCTTTAATCAACTATTGGTCGAACTCACTACGGGAATTCATACCCGTCGTGCGAGTTGGTTAGGTAGTAGAACGTAGCTTGAACATAGTCAGTTGGGTCACCTGAGTTATTTTGGTTATACACGCCCGCTTTAAAGTACATGTATTGGCCGCCAACATCGTAGCCGCTGGTGGTCATATCTACCGTTTCGGTGACGTCTTCGTGGTCATCGCGCTTAATGGTGACGATAAGTTGGTTACCTTGCACTTCGATTCGGTAGAAGAACAACTCATTCAGAGCGATACCGTCTGTTGGTTCTGACGCATCATCGGCAGAACTGCCAATCAGATTGATGAATTGTTCTGGGTCTGTTGATGCGTCTTCATTCGGTTCATGCGCAAAGTACAGTGAGCCTTTTGTGTGTCCTGGTAGCAATCGGTAATAAAGGCGAATTGGCTCATCGTTGTTGGCATGGATTTGTCCAACGATCACTCGACCGATTTGGCCGCTGTCACCCGTTGTCGTTACTGCGTTGACGGTCAATGTTGCTTCTAGAACGCCATCCACACCGCCAGAATTGTTTTGATCATCGCTTGGTGCGCTCGCGAATACCCAGTTGTTTTTGGTGATGCCTGTGGTTGAGATACTGGTGTCGCCACGACGAAGCATTTCACGCATTTCTGAACGTGTGTATTTGGTATTTGCAGATGTGGTTGCGCCTTCGACGGGTGAGATGAACACCAAACCGCCATCATCACCAGTGTAGAAGAACTCGCTGTTCTCAAAGCCGCTAGAGAGTTCGTCTTCTTTCACTTCTTGAGCATCACCAGACGCGTTGCCGTTATCATCAACTGGCAAGTCGAGTTTCCAATCTAATAAGTCGAAGTTGCCTGATGGCGGCAGGGCAGGGTCGAGATCGAAGACAGGCAATGAAGTGGTCGGTGGGTCAATGATTTCAGAAGATGTGAGTTTGAAGAGATCGACACGGCCCTCAGCGCCACTGTATTCACCAAAGATGGTGATTTCCGTTGCATCTCCTGAGTTGAAGGTAATGGTGGTTTGCGCCCAATCTGAGTTCGAGGCGGTTTTACTAAAGGTGTCGCTGCCAACATTCACGCCGATGTTCGCATCTGCCAGCACGTACGCGCTCAGTGTGTATTCGGTATTGCTTGTGACAGGAACTGACTGCTCTAGACGAGCACCATTGCCAGAGAATTTTGCTGACTTTGCGCCGTCATAGGCAACACCGGAGACAGCGGTTGGATCCACCTCTGTCCATCCAGAAAAATCTTGTTCAAAACTTGGGTTAACGAGATTGACTTCGGCACTGTGTGCGGCAAAAGAGCTCAGTAAAACGGCACTGCCGACAATATTGACTAACTTGCTTTTCATGTTGTTCTCCACGGTTTTCAACGATGGCTTATCTTCTAATCCTGTAGAAGTAAGTTGTGTTTCATGTATTTTAATAACACAAATAAGCGTTAGTTCTTTCTCTGGAGAACAAAGATGAAGATGAAAAGCGAACTTCTGTATTTTGGTTGTGGTTAACTAGCGATCTTACGCAACTATTTGCAATGTAATTCTTTAGCATGCTGTGTTGATCTGGAAGCGCGATTGCACTTTGTAGGTGTCAAAGATTAGAAAAGTCGTTCAAGAAGAGAGGGTTACAAGCTATACAATATGAATAATTGTGAGCGAAGATCGGTTTTATGAAGACGAAAAAAAGCCGAACATGACGTCCGGCTTTGAATTAGTTCCCGATTTTTACATTAATTTTCAGTGACTAGCTAAAGATTAAATTTGTGCGAATGCGCCTTCCCAAGTGTAAGTCACACCGTCGAACTCAACGCGATGTGCCGCGTTCTGTTTGTCTTCGTCTAGGTTGCAGATAGCGAAGTGGTAAGTGTTGCCTGTTGTGGTTTGCAGACGAATCACGGTACCCACTTCGTTGTTGCCAACGACGATTACCGACTCTACTAGACCACGAGCGCCAACCGATGCTTCGATAGACTCGTTGAAGTAACCGTGTGTCTCTAGCACAGAAGCAAACACGTGGTTCTGACCAGATTGACGTAAGATCAGTGCTGGTTCGCTCTTCAAGTTGAAGTCTGGATCATTTGCGCCAGTGCGAGTGAAGAACACTTTGCCGCCGTTTGTTGCGCTTGTGATTAGCGAGTAGTAGCTGTTGTCGTGCAACCAACTAACAAGCGAGCTGCCTTGAACTTGGCCTGAACCTACATTCCATAGATGTTGGTAGCCGTTGTCTTCGCCCATTGGGCGTAGCGTGCTTTCTACATCGTATTCAAAATCCGTACGGATGATTTGACCAGAGTAGTGCACTGGCAGGTCGTATTGGTGCTCTTGATCTGCTTCGATGCGGTAAACATCAATCACAAGTGGTTTTTCGAATTCTGGCAATTCAGCAAGAATAATGCTGCGTTGCATGTCTA
Source organism: Vibrio sp. CUB2 (assembly GCF_001557945.1). Lineage (NCBI taxonomy): Bacteria > Pseudomonadati > Pseudomonadota > Gammaproteobacteria > Vibrionales > Vibrionaceae > Vibrio > Vibrio sp. CUB2. Next base: position 182,084 of record NZ_LNRB01000003.1, read on the forward strand.
CGCCATTGTAGTAACCAGAGATGCGACCGCTCATGCCTTGCAGTTTTTCGTCATCAGCTTTGAAGAAGTGCTTAGAACCGAACTTGGTTTCTGCTAGCGCTGTGTCGAAGTTGTTTTGCGTCTTTTGGTCAACCGTTACTGTGTTGTGGGCGATCGTCTGCTTACAGTAAGACTTGTTCTCTGGGATGTAACGACCGCCAAATTTAGGCTCAACGTTTACCCAGCGACCAAAGCCGTAATCGTGCAGCACTTCATGACCGCGGTTAAACACGCTCAGGTGAAGACCATCGTAGTGACCGTGGTCTAGCGCTGAGTGGTACTGGTGATCGCTGCCGTGCTGACCAAACCAGATAAGCGCCATGGTGTCATCGTCTTGCTCGTCACGGTGACGAAGAATGCTTACGCCGCCTTTTTCACCTTCTGGACCGTCAGTTACGAATAGGCTACCCCAGTTGAATGGTTTGATGTTGTCTGCGGCTGCAACCGCGTCAGACAATGTTTTGCCTGAGATATGAACCCAAACGTCTTGCTGGTGGTCTGCCATACCAAGTAGCGTTTCAGACTGCTCGTAACGGTGGAAACATACTGACGTTGCCATGATTACGCCTTCATCATTGATCGAAATCGTCTTCGATGAATCGTTCAGTGCTGGCAAAGTACCATCTGGGAATGCCGTCTTAAATACTGCGTAAGACGTGGTCTTGATGACCGAGTCGTTGAACTCGTAAATACCAAGCTCAGGCTGGCGACGTTCAATCGCTTCTGCAAATAGGTAGATTGGACGCAGCGAGAAACGGTGGTAGTAAGGACCTTCCATGTAGTAGCCGTCTGGCGAGAACAGTTGGTCTAACTGAGCTAGGAAGCCGCCGCTAACTTTATCCAGTTTCAAGCCGTAAAGCGCTTTGTCTACTGCATCTTGATCGTTAATTGCGTAACCACAGATACCGACTGCTGCTACAGCCCACAGACCGTGGTTGTGTACGATGTCAAAGTCGTGACCGTAAGTGACTACGAACAGCTCAATCATTTGTTTGAACAGGTCGTTTTCAATCAGTGTTTTTTGCTCTTCTTCCAATGTGTGGTAAATGCAGCTGTACGCACAAGAGGCGTATAGCATCCACATGTTCTCGTTCAGAGTTTGGTGGAAGATCTTACCCGGAGGGTTAGAGTCACGGCTGGTGTTGCTTTCTAGCGTCGGGTAAACCTTCGCGTAAGCCGTTAGCATGTCCACGATGTAATCGCGGTATTTCTGTTCGCCAGTGATAAGGAATAGGCGACCCGCTAGATCAATGTGGATGTAGTTTTGCTTGTGGCGGTTGTGCTCGTAACCGCCGCCTTCGCCGTGACCTGGAACTTCAATGCCGACCTCGGCCATGTAAGCGTCAGTTTGTTTGATGTCACGTGCTAGTGCATTTCCTAATAGGCTATCCGTGCCAAGTGCTTTGCTTAGTTCTGCCGCTTCTTCAAAGTTCATTAATAGCGGTTGGTAAGACTGGGTTTGGTAGCTCATTATTATTTCTCCTGCCCGAATGCATTCACTTCTAGAGAGTAGAAGCCATTCCAGCTGTAGGTTTTACCGTTCATTTCTACTTGGTGTGGGGTTTGGTCGTCAGCGCCTAGAACATTGCTGATCATCACAGTAACCAGTGATTTTTCAGTCGTGATTTCTACGATGCTGCCAACGGCGTTGTAACCCACGACGCGGATATCTTTCACCTGACCACGTGCATTCACCGACTGCTCAAACTCTTCGTTGAAGTAGCCGTGTGTTTCTAGCACAGAAGCAAATAGCGTCGATTCGCCCTTGCTGCGTAGAATGAATGCCGGTTCGCTACGTAGGTTAAAGCTTGGATCATTAGCGCCAGTGCGAGTGAAGATTACTTCATTATCGCCGTTCTGTTTCGCGCTGCTGCTTGTGCCTAACCAAGTGTAGTAGGTGTTGTTTTGTAGCCAGCTAACCAGCGCCGTATCTTGCACTTTGCCGCCTGCTACTTTCCAAAGGTGTTGGTAACCGAAGTCATCGCCAAGCGTGTTCAGTTCACCAAAGCTTTGGTAATCGAAGTTAGTACGTACGATTTGACCATCGTATTGATGAGAGTAGTCGTACTGATGCTCACCTTCACCTTCGATGCGGTAAAGGTCTAGCAATAGCGGTGCTTCAAGCTCATCTAGGTTAAGCATGAACACACTGCGCTGCATGTCTGTGTTCGGGTAATGGTCGTTAGCAAACGCGCTCATACCGTTGATTTCAGTGCCTTCTACTTTGAAGAAGTGAGGCAAACCGTGTACTGAATCAGCGCGGTCTACATCGAAACCATTCTGACATTGCTCATCAATCGTTACCGCGTTATGCGCGATAGTTTGACGTGCGTACGATTTGTTTTCGTCTAGGTAACGACCGCCGAATTTAGGCTCTACGTTTACCCAGCGACAGAAACCGTATTCACGCAGTACTTCTTGACCACGGTTGAAGAAGGTAATGCCAAGCGTATCGAAGTTACCATGTCCCATGCCGTGTTGGCCGTAGTTCATCACAAGCTGTGACACATCACCGGTTTTATCCTGCATACGGATAAAGCCTTGTGCACCGTTGTTACCAGTTGGACCTTCGTTAAGTTCCACACTTGGCCAGAAAGGCATGCCGATTTCACGGTCTGCGATGGCTTTATCGTAAGCTTGAGAAAGCTCAAGACCACATGGGTGCATCCAAACTGCGTTTTGAATCTTCGCCATGCCTAGGATGTTGTCATCCAAGCCGTAGTGCTTGCTGTAAACGCTCACTGCAACTTGAACGCCCATGTCTGTAATGCTCATGGTACGAGATGCATCGTTTAGGGCAGGGAACTCACCATTCGGGTAGGCCGTTGCCAGCATCGCTTGTACTGTGTTGCCAATCACTTTGTCTTTGTAGTTGTAGATGTCTACTTCAGGCATGTGACGGTGTACTACTTCTGCAAATACACAAGTTGGACGAATCGCATAACGATGGTAGTACGGACCTTCCATGTAGTAACCAGAAGGGGCGAACAGTTGCGAGATTTGCGCTAGGAAGCCACCAGTATCATCACGGTCTTGACCGTATACCGACATCTCTAGATATTCAGGTTTGCCAATGGCTAGACCACAAATACCAACAGCCGCAACTGCCCAGATACCGTGATTGTGAATACGGTCGAAATCGTGTGCGTATTTCACTGTGAACATGTCTAGCATTGGTTCGAAAATGCGCTCAACAACGGCTGTGCGCTCTTCTTCTGTCATTACTGATGCCACGCAAGAGTAAGCAAGGCTAGTAAACATTAACCAACAGTGTTCATTAAGGATCTGGTGGAAAAGACGACCTGTTGGGTTAGTGTTTTTCTGTACGTGGAAATCAAAAGTTAGGTACTTCTCTGCATAGATAGCGAGAAGATCTTTAACGAACTGCGCGTACTTTTCTTCTTGAGTGATCAAGAACAAGCGACCCGCTAAGTTCATGTAGGTATAGTTTTGTTTGTGGCGGTTGTGCTCGTAGCCACCCGCTTCGCCGTGACCTGGTACGTCTAGAGGCAGACGCATGAAGGCTTCAAGTTCCTTACGATTCGCTTCAATGGATTTGCCCATTAAGCTCGGCTTTCCGACTTCCTTTCTTAGTAGTTCGACTTCTGCTTCAGTCAACAAAATCGGTTGTGTAGTCATTTCTTTACCACCCTCAGATGAAGTGTGTTGTTTTCTTAAACTTTCTATAAAGTAATACAATATTAAGTTTGGGTGTAGTTTTTGTGGCAAAAAGGGAGAGTGAAATCACGCGAATTTAGCTAACTCATTGATTTATATTGTTGTGGTAATTCTTATTGTGACTGATGTTTCGGCGTTATCAATCGTTAAGTGGAATGCTTTAACGAGCGCCGTTTGATGAATATCACATATTTTTAGATATATTGTATGACAATTAAAATAGATCGGATATGCTCGTTACCAATTCGACAGCAGACCCTTTCGCTTCGCGTTTCACTTTTATCAATACGACGCTTTTTTAAGAGGACCTTTTAATAAAGCATGGTTAAGAATGAAGTGCCGTAGGGTTCGCTTTAATAGAGACTTTTTAGGAGTATGACGATGAATTCTTTCTTTGTATTAGATGAGAACCCGTGGGAAGAGCTAGGCGGCGGTATCAAACGTAAAATTGTTGCTTACACAGATGACCTAATGGCGGTTCACCTATGTTTTGATAAAGGTGCGATTGGCGCTCCGCATACTCACGAAATCCATGATCAAATCGGTTACGTAGTACGTGGCAGCTTTGAAGCGGAAATCGAAGGCGAGAAGAAAGTACTAAAAGAAGGCGACGCATACTTTGCTCGTAAGCACATGATGCACGGTGCGGTTGCACTAGAGCAAGACAGCATTCTTCTAGATATCTTCAACCCAGCTCGTGAAGACTTCTTAAAATAATCTATAGCGCAACCTCAGTTGCTAAGGTGACAACATGAAATCATTAAACATCGCGGTCATTGGCGAATGTATGGTTGAGCTACAGAAAAAGGAAGGTCAGCTAAAGCAGTCATTTGGTGGTGATACGTTGAATACCGCACTGTATTTATCTCGTTTGACCAAAGCTCACGACATCAAAACCAGCTATGTAACGGCTCTAGGTAACGATCCTTTTAGCCAAGAAATGCTATCAGCATGGCAAGAAGAGGGCATCGATACTAGCCTCGTTCTTTCCGTTAAAGAAAAGCAACCAGGTATCTACTACATCGAAACCGATGAAACTGGCGAACGTTACTTCCACTACTGGCGTAACGAAGCGGCCGCTAAGTTCCTATTCGAACAAAATGAGTCTCCGCTATTAGTCGACAAACTTTACTCGTACGATGCGGTTTACTTGAGCGGTATTACATTAGCGATCCTTACTGAAGAAGGTAAGACGCAACTGTTTGGCTTCCTTGAGCGCTTCAAGGCACAAGGTGGTAAGGTTATTTTCGATAACAACTACCGTCCTAAATTGTGGGAAAGCCGCGAGAGTGCCATGTCTTGGTATCTTAAGATCCTTAAGCACACAGATATCGCACTGCTCACATTTGAAGATGAGCAAATGCTTTACGGTGACGAGCATCTAGAACAGTGCATCGAGAGAACCTCTGCACTGGGCGTGGATGAAATCATCATCAAACGTGGTAGCAAAGATTGCTTGGTTGTGGCGAATGGCGAAGCGCAATACGTGGCGCCAAACAAAGTCGACAACGTGATTGATACCACAGCGGCTGGTGATTCTTTCAGTGCAGGCTTCTTGGCGAAGCGTTTGACTGGCGGCAATGCTGCGGAATCGGCTTACTCTGGCCACTGTATGGCTGGCGCGGTAATTCAACATAAAGGTGCCATCATTCCACGTGAAGTGATGCCAGATCTTCCTTTGTAATTCTTTTGCGGAGCGTTGAGTAATCGGCGCTCCGCAGTGATTTATTGAACTCAAGTTAACGACGACGAGTACACTCTTATGACGACATTAAACGAACAACTAGCAAACCTAAAAGTAATTCCTGTTATTGCCATCAACAAAGCAGAAGATGCGATTGCTCTAGGTCGCACTTTGGTTGAAAACGGTATGCCTTGCGCAGAGATCACGTTCCGCACAGAGTGTGCTGCAGAAGCGATTCGTGCTATGCGCGCTGAGTTCCCAGAAATGCTGATCGGTGCAGGTACGATCCTAACTAACGACCAAGTTGACCAAGCGATCGAAGCTGGTGTGGACTTTATCGTAAGCCCTGGTTTTAACCCTCGCACGGTTCAATACTGCCTAGACAAAGGCGTGGCTATCGTACCTGGCGTAAACAACCCAAGTCTTGTTGAGCAAGCGATGGAAATGGGTCTGCGTACACTTAAGTTCTTCCCTGCTGAGCCATCTGGCGGTGTTGGTATGCTTAAAGCACTAACGGCGGTTTACCCAGTGAAATTCATGCCAACAGGTGGCGTGAGCCTAGGTAACGTGGACGAGTACTTGTCTATCCCTTCAGTACTGGCATGTGGCGGTACTTGGATGGTGCCAACAAAACTTATCGATGAAGGTAAGTGGGATGAACTAGGTACATTGGTTCGCGACGCAGTAGCTCACGTAGCATAAGTGTCGTAACACCCCGATAAAACTAGCGAAAGAATGAAAAGCGAGCCTCAGGGCTCGCTTTTTTTGTTTGAAAGTTTGAAAGAGGCGAGATTGGAGAGTCGAGATACGAGAAAAACAAACGAGAGATTAGAATCGAGAAGCGAGATTTGAAAAGTAGAAATGGAAAGCGTTGAATTTTCCTCGCGTCACCCTCGAGAGCGACGAAGGAGCGAGTCGGGGATCTCAGAGAGCCAAATAAGAAACTTCAACAGTGATTTGACTCATCAAAGTAACGACTTGGTACTTGGCGGTGAAAAGAGATTTCCTACTCAGTCGTTCCTCCTTCTAGGAAATGACGGGAAGGAATAGGGATGAAAAATGAGAGGTGATGCATTGGCTTCGGGAGGTGGAAATGGAAAGCGCTGAATTTTCCTCGCGTCATCCTCGAGAGCGACGAAGGAGCGAGTCGGGGATCTCAGAGAGCCAAAGAAGAAACTTCAATAGTGATTTGACCCATCAAAGGAACGACTTGGTAATTTGTGATGAAAAGAGATTTCCTACTCAGTCGTTTCTCCTTCTAGGAAATGACGGGAAGGAGTAGAGGGAGTAGCAATGATATGTGATGTATTAGGTTCGGGAGGTGGAAATGGAAAGCACTGAATTTTTCTCGCGTCATCCTCGAGAGTGACGAAGGAGCGAGTCGGGGATCTTGCTTTTCATTCATCTACTCCCCACTGATAGCTCAATCCTTTTGAAACATCTCATTACGTTTCCCTCAAAGAAATACCGCGCATTTTTGATCTTCCGACAAAGCGTGAAGAAGAAAAATATTCCATACTTTAATGAATTTGCAATAGATTATTTGTATTACAATATAATTGTTTGTTGAGTGGCAGAGATTCTGACTTAGAATGCCAATAGCCCAATAAAACAAAGGATTTCTCGCCAATTTTTCAATGAAATAACTTATGTTCCAGATCACAATTAAAGCTTATTGTAGTACAAATAAAATAATGAACAGAGTAGTCTAGGCGTTAGAAAATGATCAAACTTGAAAGGCTGAAAAAATGACTATTGATACTCTTGTTGTTCTTGCCTACTTCTTCTTCTTAGTTGCAATTGGTTGGATGTTCCGTAAGTTCACTACCTCAACCAGTGACTACTTCCGAGGGGGCGGTAAGATGTTATGGTGGATGGTAGGTGCTACCGCCTTCATGACGCAATTTTCAGCATGGACGTTTACAGGTGCCGCAGGACGCGCGTTCAACGACGGTTTCGTTGTTGTAATCCTATTCTTAGCCAACGCATTTGGCTACTTCATGAACTACCTCTACTTTGCTCCAAAGTTCCGCCAACTACGTGTAGTGACGGCGATTGAAGCAATTCGTCAACGTTTTGGTAAGACTTCAGAGCAGTTCTTCACTTGGGCTGGTATGCCAGACAGCTTGATCTCGGCCGGTATTTGGTTGAATGGTCTTGCGATTTTCGTGGCAGCGGTCTTCAACATTCCTATGGAAGCGACCATCATCGTTACTGGTTTAGTGCTAATGCTAATGGCGGTAACGGGCGGCTCTTGGGCGGTTGTTGCATCTGACTTTATGCAGATGTTGGTTATCATGGCAGTGACGATCACTTGTGCGGTGGCGGCATACTTCCACGGTGGCGGTATTGGCAACATTGTGTCGAACTTCCACGGCGACTTCATGCTGGGTAACAACCTGAACTACGTCAGTATCTTTATCCTTTGGGTAGTGTTCATCTTTGTTAAACAGTTCGGTGTAATGAACAACAGCATCAACGCTTACCGCTACCTATGTGCAAAAGACAGTGAAAACGCACGTAAAGCAGCAGGTCTTGCATGTGTGCTGATGATTGTCGGTCCTATCATTTGGTTCCTACCACCTTGGTACGTTGCGGCATTTATGCCTGATTTCGCAGAGCAATACGGCTCAGTTGGTGGTGATGCAGCTTACCTAGCATTCGTACAAAACGTAATGCCAGCAGGTATGGTGGGTCTTTTGATGTCAGCAATGTTTGCGGCGACCATGTCTTCAATGGACTCTGGTCTAAACCGTAACGCGGGTATCTTCGTGATGAACTTCTACAGCCCAATTGTGCGTCCACAAGCGTCACAAAAAGAGCTGGTTATCGTGAGTAAAGCAACGACTATCGTGATGGGCTTCATCATTATTGGTATCGGTTTGTTCATTAACTCACTACGTCACTTGAGCCTGTTCGATATCGTACTGAACGTGGGCGCATTGATTGGCTTCCCAATGTTGATTCCTGTACTACTTGGTATGTGGATTCGTAAGACGCCGGACTGGGCTGGTTGGGCAACACTGGTTGTTGGTGGCTTTGTTTCTTACATCTTCGGTATCTCACTACAAGCAGAGGACGTAGAACGCCTATTCGGTCTAGAGCAAGCGTTTACAGGACGTGAGTGGGCTGACCTGAAAGTTGGCTTGAGCTTAGCGGCACACGTTGTCTTCACTGGTGGTTTCTTCCTACTGACAACACGTTTTTACAAAGGTCTATCGCCTGAGCGTGAGAAAGAAGTGGACCAATTGTTCGAGAACTGGAACACGCCACTTGTGGCTGACAGCGAAGAGCAGCAGAACCTAGATACAAAACAGCGTGGCATGCTTGGTAAGCTTATCAGCGTAGCGGGCTTCGGTATCCTAGCGATGGCTCTGATTCCAAACGAACCATCAGGTCGACTACTGTTTATCTTGTGTGGTGCGATTGTTCTCTCGGTGGGTGTTCTATTGGTGAACGCAGCACGAGGGCCTAAAAGCCCAAAGTTAGCTAACGCGAAAAGCTAACCACAGTTAACGACTCTCTATGAAAAATCCCACAGTATCGCTACTGTGGGATTTTTTTATTTTCGACTTTAAGCACTAAGAGAAAACCGAGTGATTAGATTGTCTTGCTTCTTGCTTCTTGCTTCTTGCTTAAGGCGATTAGATTTAAGCAGGAATACCACTGTGGAATTTGAAATCTTCGTCTGGCGTTGAAATCAGTTCAGCTTCGATGCGTCCAAACTCTGCAACGCGCTCGCTAATGTCTTTACCCGCGATTTGTTCTGCAAGGACTAGGTAGTCTTGGTAATGACGAGCCTCTGAGCGAAGTAGAGAAACATAGAACTTCGCGATGTCTTCGTCCATGTGTGGAGCCAGCTTCGCAAAACGTTCACATGAGCGAGCTTCTATGTAGGCACCGATGATGAGCTTATCAATCAAGGTTTCTGGCTCATGTGTTTTCATGTTCGAAATCAGCGTTTTTGCATAGCGGCTTGCTGGAATGTTTTTGTATTCCACGCCACGGCTTTCCATGATTTCTAGCACTTGGTAGAAGTGGTGCAACTCTTCTTTGATCAGCAGAACCATCTTGTCGATAAGATCTTGGCTGTACGGCGAATCTGATTTAGCGATGATGGCTTTTGAAATGTTGCTCTTGCCTTTAAGCGTCTCTAGTGAGCCTGTCTTACGGTAGGCAAAGTCCTCGTATGGTTTGAACCAATCGAGTAGGGCATGTGAGCTTGCTTGGTCTACTGCGTATTTACGGATCAGGAACATTGCCGACTGGCCCGCTTTGAGTTCGCACAGTAGGTGGTCTAATAAAATGGTTGGAAGGTTTTCAGGCTTCTTTGCTTCCTCAACCCATTCATCTGGGGTGCTGCATTGCAAGAATTGGTTAATTGGAGCAAGAAGGTCCTGATAGGCGTCGAGATTAATCATTTTAATTTTTAGTACTTTACATTCAATTTTGGTTTATCCGGCCAATGTCTATTCAATCAAGAAGACACAAAAAAGGCTGCAAACGCAGCCTTTAATCGGATAGGGCGGAAAGCTTAAGCGGAGTTTACCACTTTTTCTTCTCGCCGAAGAGCGCATCCATATCACTGTCGCGTTCTTTGTCGGCAATTTGCTGCATTTCTGCTTCATTCTTGTCCTGGCGTTTCTTATCCAAGTCACCAAGCATTTCTTCGAGCTTTTGTTTTGCTTGAATCGAGTAAGCATCATTTTTGGTGCTTAACGCATCAATGCCTTTACGAAGCAGTTGCAGAGCGGTTCCCGGTTGACCGCGAGCAATAGAGTCATTCGCACGCTTAATCACGTTCTCGATGTTGATGCGAATTTGCATCGTTTCAAGACGCGCGTTTTCAGTTACGTAAGTTTGCGTATCTAAACGGCCTTTGTTGTGCTCGTTACGAACCGCATCACGAAGACGTTTCACGAGCTTTAACATTACAATGGCTTGTTTATCGCTGCTTGGCATCTTGAATGTGGTGCTTTCACCGTTTGCACTGCTCTCATTCAATTGAGCAATTTGCTGCTTCATGTTTTCGATGCGCTGCACAAGCTGCTTGTTCTTTGGATCAAGGTCGCGCATGCTTTCAAGTGCATCAAGAATACGATTGTTAAGACACAGCAGTAAGTCCTTGCTGAAAGGAATATGATGAGCGTGTCCAATCAGCTCTTCTGTACCGTCAATCAGTGCCACGTAGCGAGCAGACTCTTGCCTTTTCGCTGTCTCTACTTTGACCTTGTACTGCAACATGATGTTGTAGCCAAGGATCAGTACCAGTAGGATGACTACCAAAGCGATTATTAAACCAGTATTCATATCTTTGCTTCTACTACTTGTTACTTTTCTGTATCCAGCGTTCAAGAATACATGAATCTTATCTTTCTCGGCACCCTATTTATTTGATTATTTTGCTCCAAACACGTTTTCCTGTGGATTTAAGTGAAGAATGCGGTGAGCTGATTAAAAAAGCGAATTTTGAAGGTTCAACTCCATGCATATTTAGATAAGGTGAGTAAACCGCTATGAGCTTGAGCTATAAGTTAGAAATTACTGTTCATTTAGTTGCTAACACGTTATAACTAATCATTATATCTACTCGGGCGAGTAGACTAGATAAGTATGACGTTATTATCTCAATCAATGAGTAAGGGATTACGATGAAACTGCAACAACTGAAGTACATTGTTGAGGTTGTGAACCATAATCTGAATGTGTCTGCGACAGCAGAAAGCCTATACACTTCTCAGCCGGGCATCAGTAAACAAGTCCGTCTATTGGAAGATGAGCTGGGTATTCAGATCTTCGAACGAAGTGGTAAACACTTAACGCAGGTGACACCCGCCGGTGAAGAGATCGTGCGAATTTCTCAAGAGATTCTAGCGCGTGTTGAAAGCATCAAAGCCGTAGCAGGGGAGCATACTCACCCTGAGATGGGCACACTGAACATTTCGACCACACATACCCAAGCACGCTATGCTCTTCCTGACGTGATCAAAGGCTTTACGGCACGTTACCCGAAAGTATCGCTGCACATGCACCAAGGTACGCCTTCGCAAATGTCTGAAGCGATTGCCAAAGGTACGGCAAACTTCGCGATTGCGACCGAAGCACTTCATCTATACCAAGATGCCATCATGCTGCCTTGTTACCACTGGAATCGTTCTATCGTGGTACCAAAAGACCACCCATTAGCGAAGAAAGACCGCGTAACTATCCACGATTTAGCCGCTTATCCGCTAGTGACTTATGTATTCGGCTTTACAGGCCGTTCGGAGTTGGATACCGCATTTAACCGTGAAGGTTTAACACCACGCGTTGTGTTTACTGCAACGGATGCTGACGTGATTAAAACTTACGTCCGTATGGGCATTGGTGTTGGTGTGATTGCGAGCATGGCAGTTGATGAAGACCAAGACAGCGATTTAGTCGCGATTGATGCAAGCCACTTGTTTGGCGCGAGCACAACGAGCATTGGCTTCCGTCGTGGTACCTTCCTTCGCTCTTACATGTTCGACTTTATGGAGCGTTTTGCACCGCATTTAACTCGTCCGGTTGTAGAGCAAGCGATCTCGCTTAAATCAAACACCGAAATTGAAGAGATGTTTAAAGACATCGAGCTTCCGGTCAGATAACACTTCATTGATGTTTCGATTCCCTCTACAATGCGCTCGTTGTAGGGGGAGCTATGAAAACGCAATTTCAATTTATTAATGACTGCTTAATCGAAAACCAATCTTTGTGGCGATTCGAGCCTTTTAAAAGCAGCATTCACGCATCATTACCTTGGCAAGCGCAGCATCCTCAGCTGTGCCAGTGGTTAGCGTCTCTTTCTCCCTCTCAGATTGAAGAATACAAAGCGGAACCGGAACTTGCCTTAAAAGCACTTAGTCCGTTTTTGCCTGAACTTGAACAACTTTCAGAACTCACTCGCTTAGAACCGCTAGCTTTAAAAGGCTTGGAACTCGTTCGTGGTTTAGATAACGGCATTCCCGGTCGTAAGTTAGAGCAAATTAGTTCGATGGGTGAAGCTGCGATTCAGCTTCATCATGGTGATGAATGGTTAGAGTGGTGCTCAGGCAAAGGTTATTTAGGGCGAATTCTGACCACACAAACCGATCAGCCTGTCACCAGTTTTGAATACCAACAAGCGTTGTGCGATTCGGGGCAACAAGCAGCCAATGAGCATCATTGGAAGATGACGTTTATTCAAGGCGACGCGTTCGATAGCAAAGCGAAAGCGGTGTTTAAGCCAACGCAACACGCAGTTGCCCTTCATGCCTGCGGTGATCTTCATGTTCGCTTGATGCAATACGGTAGTGAAAACGGTATTGCCGCGATGACAATCTCGCCTTGTTGTTATCACTTGATTCAGTCTGAGCAATATCAGCCGATGTCGGTGCAGGGTAGGGCTTCTTCTCTCTCATTATCTAAGCAAGAACTGCGTATTCCGCTGCAGCAAACCGTCACTGGTGGTGAACGCGTACGACGCCATCGTCAGCAGGAAATGATGTTCCGTCTTGGGTTTGATTTGATCACGCGACAAGTTTTGGGGATGGCAGAGTATCAGCCTGTGCCGAGTATTCGTAAGTCGCAATTAAGTGATGGTTTTGAATCGTTATGTCGCTGGGCAGCGGAGCAGAAGGGCATCGATCTTTCTCAAGAAATCGACTTCGATCATTTTGAAAAGTTAAGCGAACAGCGCTTTTGGCAAATGGAGCGTTTGAGTCTGGTCCAGTTGGTATTTCAACGTCCGTTGGAGATTTGGCTCGCTTTAGACAAAGCACTTTATCTTGAAGAACGTGGTTATCGTGTTAGATTGGCAGAGTTTTGCGCTAAATCTGTCACACCTCGAAACATTTTAATTTGCGCTTATAAGATTTAGATCTTTTTTATAGCTAAATGCTCTATGCAAAAAAGCCCACTTTCCAGTGGGCTTTTGTAAACAAAACGTGACAATTTATGCGTTATTTTGTCATTAGTTGAACATTGCAATAGCTTGCGCTGGTTCAACGTATTCTAGGTCAAAGCTCTCAGCAACTTCTTTGCAAGTCACTTTACCGTGGATAACGTTTAGGCCTTCAAGGAAACCTTTGTCTTCCAGAAGTGCTTCACGGTAGCCTTTGTTTGCTAGCTTCACGATGTAAGGAAGCGTTGCGTTGTTCAGTGCAAATGTTGAAGTACGAGCAACTGCACCTGGCATGTTTGCTACACAGTAGTGAACCACTTCGTCAACGATGTAAGTTGGTTCTGCGTGCGTTGTCGCGTGAGAAGTTTCGAAACAGCCACCTTGGTCGATAGCAACGTCAACCACCGCGGCGCCTGGCTTCATCTTAGCGATGTGCTCTTTTGTTACCAATTTAGGTGCTGCAGCACCAGGGATTAGAACCGCACCGATCACTAGGTCTGCTTCTAGAACATGCTTCTCAATAGCGTCTTCAGTAGAATAAACCACTTTAGCGCGACCTTGGAATTCTTCGTCTAGTTTACGCAGTGTATCTACATTACGGTCAAGGATTGTTACGTCCGCACGAAGACCTACAGCCATACGAGCTGCGTTCGCGCCAACGACACCACCGCCGACTACAACAACTTTCGCTGGCTCAACACCAGGTACGCCACCTAGTAGTAGACCACGACCGCCGTGTGATTTTTCCAACGTTTGCGCACCTGCTTGAATAGACATCCGACCTGCCACTTCTGACATTGGTGCTAACAGTGGCAAACGACCCATATTATCTGTTACAGTCTCATACGCTATACAGACAGCTTTGCTCTTGATTAGCTCTTCAGTTTGTGGAAAATCTGGTGCTAGGTGTAAATAAGTAAATAAAATCTGCCCTTCGCGGAGCATTGCTCTCTCGACAGCTTGGGGTTCTTTTACTTTTACAATCATATCTGCTTTCGCAAAAACGTCTGTAGCAGTAGGAAGAATGGATGCGCCTACAGCGATGTAATCATCGTCTGAAAAACCAATGCCGGCACCTGCATTGGTCTCAACCAAAACTTGGTGACCATGTGAGATAAGTTCTCTCACGCTAGCTGGGATCATACCCACACGGTATTCGTGGTTTTTGATTTCCTTAGGTACGCCAATGATCATCCTGTGTCCTCTTTCTAAAATGGTTGTATTAACTGTTTGTAGGGTGTTATTGTCGAATTAATATCTAGTATAGATGTTGATTTGTAATATTTGGCACCAAATATTACAAAGTTGTAGTATATTTTTTTGCAAGGAAGTAATAAGGTGGAATAAAAAATGGCAGACAACTATAAGAAGCCGTCCAAGGAACTAGACCGTATCGACCGCAACATTCTTAATGAACTGCAGAAAGACGGTCGTATTTCGAACGTTGAACTTTCAAAACGTGTAGGACTTTCTCCAACGCCGTGTTTGGAGCGTGTGCGTCGCTTAGAGCGTCAAGGTTATATCACTGGGTACACTGCGTTATTAAACCCGCAGTTCCTAGATGCATCACTGTTGGTATTCGTAGAAATTACCCTTAACCGTGGTGCGCCTGATGTATTCGAACAGTTCAACGCGGCTGTTCAAAAACTAGACGATATCCAAGAGTGTCATCTAGTATCAGGTGATTTCGACTATCTTCTAAAGACTCGTGTATCAGACATGGGTGCTTACCGTCGACTACTAGGCGATACGTTACTGCGTCTTCCAGGCGTGAACGACACTCGTACCTACGTAGTTATGGAAGAAGTGAAGCAAACTAACCAGCTTGTGATTAAAACTCGTTAAATTCTTGCAAAGAAAGCGGTAAATGCTTCCGCTTTCTCGATAGAGTAATTGGGTTTTTCTCTTTGATATGGTTAAATCAATTTACCGAGCGGCTTTGTGCCGCTCGGAATGTTTTGCTTATTCCTAATTCATTTCCATATTCAAGTTGATTTATGTTCAAAGAGAACGCAAAGAAAGTCGAAACCATCATCAAAACCAGTGAAGAGCCTCAGTCTTCGCGATTAAATGGCTTCCAACGCTTAAAAGAGTGCTGCTTTATCGTTGGCGTTCTTAGCTCGATATTGCTAGCCGTTGCATTATTTACCTTTAGTCCAGCCGATCCGTCTTGGTCCCAAACTGCTTGGGGCGGTGAGATCGATAACGCTGGTGGCCTGTTCGGCGCTTGGTTAGCCGACACGTTATTCTTTACCTTTGGTTCCCTCGCGTATCCATTACCCTTCCTGTTAACCGCAGGTGCATGGGTGATTTGCCGCAAGCGTTCTGAAGACGACCCTATCGACCTTATGTTGTGGGGCACTCGTCTACTTGGTTTAGTTATCCTTATTCTTACCAGTTGTGGTCTTGCTGATATCAACTTTGACGACATTTGGTATTTCTCGTCTGGTGGCGTTGTTGGTGACGTACTGACGAGCTTGTCTCTGCCTACATTAAATGTGTTGGGCACAACGCTTGTACTTCTTTTCCTATGGGGTGCTGGCTTCACACTATTTACTGGTATTTCTTGGCTTAACATTGTTGAGTGGTTGGGTGATCGTGCACTTGGCGTTGTTGCAGCGTTAACAAATAAAGCACGTGGTACCGAGCATGAAACTCTAGAGCCGCAGTTAGACGAGTTTGCTGAAGATCGAGTAATGAGCAAACGTGGTTCAGATGACATGGAAGACGAGTCTATGCCTCATCTTACTGCTTATGATGTCGAAGAGCCGAAACAAGAAACACCAACACACGAATACCCAATCTACATGCCACAATCGGCAGTAGAACAATCGACTTCAGATAAACCGAGACAGCAGCAAGCAGCGCAAGCTAACGTTCAGCCAATGCCGCAGCCTGCAGTTGTAAATGCCGCGCCCGTGCAGCCTCAAATCCAGTCTCAGGTTCAAGATCAAGCTAAAACTGTTGAGCCAGTGCGTGCGGTGAGCACAGATAATGTGGATCCATTCGTTGAACGTACTAAACAACTAAATGTAACGATTGAAGAGCTAGAAGCGGCGGCACAACAAGCTGACGATTGGGCAGATGAAGAACCACAGGTTCAAGAAGCGCAAGTTGCACCTGTTCAAACTCAGCCTGAAGTTCCACAGTCTGTTTCTCAGGAATTTGCTCCACAGCAAGCCGAGCATCAACAAGCGCCACAAGAACCGTTTGTGACACCTGAACCAGCCGTCTCTGAACCGTTCGATAACGCACCAAGCTACGATGAGTATGCTCAGTTTGAAGCAGAGCAGGCTCAACAAGCCCAAGTTGCACAAGAACCAGCGCCAGTTCACGCGCCAATCGAACAACCAACCACAGAGCAACCTTCACATGAAGAACCTGTGATTAGCTCTTCTGCTTTGGATAACATTGCTGAACACACAGAGCCAAGCCAACACATCGAACCGACAATTTCGAACTTCGATGTACTGGATGACGAAGATGATTACCCGGTGCAGCAGCCAGCTCAACAAGCTCAACCGGCTTATGCTGAGCCGCAGCAACAAGCGATTCAGCAACAAGAGCCAGTTCAGCAATCGCCTGCTCCTTCCGCTACCTTTGAACCTGCACCTCAAGAAGTCGAGGTAGAAGAAGTTCAAGACGGCGATCAAGATGTGGCTGCATTCCAAAACTTGGTATCGAACGCTCAAGCGAAAGTGGCTGCTCAGCAGAACCCATTCTTGGTGCAGCAAGAACAAAACTTGCCAGTACCAGCAGAACCACTACCAACGCTAGAATTGCTTTACCACCCAGAGAAGCGCGATAACTTTATCGATCGTGATGCTCTGGAAGAGGTGGCTCGTTTAGTTGAAACCAAACTTGCGGATTACAAGATCAAAGCAGACGTAGTCGGTATTTACCCAGGCCCTGTTATCACTCGATTTGAGCTTGATTTGGCGCCGGGCGTTAAAGTAAGCCGCATTTCTGGCTTGTCTATGGACTTGGCCCGCGCACTTTCTGCAATGGCGGTACGTGTTGTAGAAGTGATTCCGGGCAAACCTTATGTTGGTCTAGAGCTGCCTAACATGAGCCGCCAGACGGTATTCTTGTCTGATGTAATCAGTAGCCCTCAGTTTGAACAAGCAACGTCACCAACGACCGTTGTTCTTGGTCAAGATATCGCGGGTGAAGCGGTGATTGCAGATATCGCGAAAATGCCTCACGTACTGGTAGCGGGTACAACTGGTTCTGGTAAGTCAGTAGGTGTGAACGTGATGATCTTGAGTATGCTTTACAAAGCATCGCCAGAAGATCTGCGTTTCATCATGATCGACCCGAAAATGTTGGAGCTTTCAATCTACGAAGGTATTCCTCATCTACTTTCTGAAGTAGTAACGGACATGAAGGACGCGTCTAACGCACTACGTTGGTGTGTGGGCGAGATGGAACGTCGTTACAAACTGATGTCGGCATTGGGCGTACGTAACGTGAAAGGCTTCAACGAGAAGCTTAAGATGGCCGCAGACGCAGGTCACCCAATTCACGACCCATTCTGGCAAGAAGGCGACAGCATGGACACAGAGCCGCCGTTGCTAGAGAAACTGCCTTACATCGTTGTGGTTGTCGATGAATTTGCCGACCTGATGATGGTGGTAGGTAAGAAGGTTGAAGAACTGATTGCTCGCCTGGCGCAAAAAGCACGTGCGGCAGGTATTCACTTGATCCTTGCGACACAGCGTCCATCGGTTGACGTTATTACCGGTCTGATTAAAGCGAACATCCCAACACGTGTGGCGTTCACCGTATCAACTAAGACCGACTCACGTACTATCCTTGACCAAGGCGGTGCCGAATCGCTATTGGGTATGGGTGACATGCTTTACTTACCACCAGGCTCAAGCCATACGACCCGTGTTCACGGTGCGTTTGCATCGGATGATGACGTTCACGCGGTTGTGAACAACTGGAAAGCTCGTGGTAAGCCAAACTACATCGATGAGATCATCAGCGGTGATCAAGGTCCAGAAAGTCTGCTTCCGGGTGAACAGATGGAATCGGATGAAGAAGTGGATCCATTGTTCGATCAAGTTGTAGAGCACGTAGTGCAATCGCGTCGTGGTTCTGTTTCTGGTGTACAGCGTCGATTCAAGATTGGTTACAACCGAGCGGCTCGTATTGTCGAGCAGCTTGAAGCGCAAGGCATCGTAAGTGCTCCGGGCCATAATGGTAACCGTGAAGTACTGGCTCCTGCGCCACCAAAAGATTAATGAACTTGTGTTACTCACCTCAGTCCAACTGAGGTGAGTGGTTCTAACAATAGGTATCTGAATGAAAAAACTATTTTCAGCGAAACTTTTCTCTGCGCTTGTTTTAAGCTTTTCTCTCTTCTCTACTGCACACGCCGCGTCTCCCAAAGATGAACTAAACAAACGCCTTTCTATGAATGATGGCTTCAGTGCGGATTTCTCTCAGCAAGTTATCAGCCCAGAAGGCGAAACGGTGATGGAAGGAGAAGGCACGGTTGAAATCGCTCGCCCAAGCCTGTTCCGTTGGAGCACAACATTCCCAGATGAAAACCTTCTGGTTTCTGACGGTAAAACATTGTGGTACTACAGCCCATTCATCGAGCAAGTGAGTATCTACTGGCAAGAGCAAGCAACAGAGCAAACGCCATTTGTTTTGTTAACGCGTAATCGCGCAAGTGATTGGGATAACTACAAGATTTCCCAAAAAGGTGATGAGTTCATCCTCATTCCTACTGCAGTAGACTCCACACAAGGTCAATTCCAGATTAATATTGATGCTAAAGGTGTGGTGAAAGGCTTCAATGTGGTTGAACAAGACGGTCAAAAAGGGTTGTTCACCTTTAATAACGTGAAGCTGGGTAAACCAAAAGCAGACAGATTCACATTCACAATTCCAAAAGGTGTGGAAGTGGATGACCAAAGGAATTAATTGGTAGTGAGTAATTACACATTAGATTTCTCGGGGGACGAAGATTTTCGTCCCCTTGCTGCTCGTATGAGACCGGAAACGATCGAACAATACATCGGACAGCAACACATTTTAGGTCCCGGTAAGCCACTGCGCCGTGCGCTAGAGGCGGGTCACATTCACTCGATGATCCTTTGGGGACCACCAGGCACAGGCAAAACGACATTAGCAGAAGTGGCTGCAAACTATGCCAATGCTGAAGTTGAGCGCGTGTCTGCCGTGACGTCTGGTGTGAAAGAAATCCGTGCAGCAATTGAGAAAGCACGTGAGAACAAAATGGCGGGTCGCCGCACCATCTTATTTGTGGATGAGGTACATCGCTTCAACAAATCTCAACAAGACGCGTTTTTACCGCATATCGAAGATGGCACCGTTACCTTTATTGGTGCGACGACAGAAAACCCATCGTTTGAGTTAAACAACGCATTGCTGTCACGTGCGCGTGTGTACAAGCTTACATCTCTCGACAAAGATGAAATCTCACTGGCGTTGAATCAAGCCATTAGCGATAAAGAACGTGGGTTGGGGAATACGCCTGCACACTTCGCTGATAACGTATTAGACCGCCTAGCAGAACTGGTCAACGGTGATGCTCGTATGTCTCTCAATTATCTTGAGCTCCTCTACGATATGGCAGAAGACAATGCGCAAGGTGAAAAAGAGATCACGCTTAAGTTGCTTGCGGAAGTAGCCGGGGAGAAGATCTCTCGCTTCGATAACAAAGGCGATATCTGGTACGACTTAATCTCTGCGGTCCACAAGTCGATTCGTGGCTCAAACCCGGATGCAGCGCTGTATTGGTCTGCGCGTATGATTGCCGCGGGTTGTGACCCTTTGTATATTGCTCGACGCTTATTGGCGATCGCTTCTGAAGATGTAGGTAATGCTGACCCTCGCGCAATGCAAGTGGCACTGTCTGCTTGGGATTGCTTTACCCGAGTTGGTCCAGCAGAAGGTGAACGTGCGATTGCACAGGCGATCGTGTACTTAGCGTGTGCGCCGAAAAGTAATGCTGTTTACGTGGCATGGAAACAAGCGCTCACAGACGCTCATAACTTACCTGAATATGAAGTGCCGCATCACCTTCGAAATGCACCAACCAGTTTGATGAAAGACATGGGTTACGGTGCAGAGTATCGTTATGCTCACGATGAGCCTGGCGCTTACGCTGCGGGTGAGCAATATTTGCCACCTGAAATGGGCGATCGTAGGTACTATCAGCCGACAAATCGTGGTCTAGAGACCAAAATCGGCGAAAAGTTAGATTACTTGGCTACTTTAGATGCAAATAGCCCACAAAAGCGCTATGAAAAGTAGGCGTTTTTGGATACATTTGTTCAGTAAATTTTTTTAACGCGTACGCTTGGAAAGTGCGCGTGATTTCACAACAAAAAGCATAGGATTAACAATGCTGGATTCTAAATTACTTCGTACAGAGCTGGATGAAACAGCTGCTAAACTGGCGCGTCGTGGCTTTAAGCTAGACGTAGATACTATTCGTAAACTTGAAGAACAACGTAAGTCCATTCAAGTAGAAGTAGAAAATTTACAATCCACGCGTAACTCCATCTCCAAGCAAATCGGCCAAAAAATGGCGGCTGGCGACAAAGAAGGCGCAGAAGAAATCAAGAAACAAATCGGTACTCTAGGTAGCGATCTTGATGCGAAGAAAGTTGAACTTGAGCAAGTAATGGCTCAACTAGACGAATTCACGCTTTCTGTACCAAACATCCCAGCAGATGAAGTGCCAGATGGCAAAGATGAAAACGACAACGTTGAAATCTCTCGTTGGGGTGAGCCAAAATCTTACGACTTCGAACTGAAAGATCACGTTGACCTAGGCGAAATGGGTGACGGTCTAGACTTCGCAAGTGCTGTTAAGATCACAGGCGCACGTTTCATCGTGATGAAAGGCCAATTTGCTCGTCTACACCGCGCAATCGCTCAGTTCATGCTGGATCTTCACACTGAAGAGCACGGCTACACAGAAATGTACGTACCTTACCTAGTAAACTCTGACAGCCTATTCGGTACTGGTCAGCTTCCTAAGTTCGGTAAAGATCTTTTCCACACTGAGCCGCTAGTAGAAAAAGTAAACGACGAAGAGCCACGTAAACTGTCTCTAATCCCTACTGCAGAAGTGCCTGTAACGAACCTAGTTCGTGACACAATTTCTGACGAAGCGGATCTACCAATTAAGATGACAGCTCACACGCCATGTTTCCGTTCAGAAGCAGGTTCTTACGGTCGTGATACTCGTGGTTTGATTCGTATGCACCAGTTCGACAAAGTTGAGCTAGTACAAATCACTAAGCCAGAAGATTCAATGAACGCACTAGAAGAGCTAACAGGTCACGCTGAGAAAGTTCTACAACTTCTAGAGCTTCCTTACCGTAAAGTGGTTCTATGTACAGGTGACATGGGCTTCGGCGCTCGTAAGACTTACGACCTAGAAGTTTGGGTTCCTGCTCAAGAAACTTACCGTGAAATCTCTTCATGTTCTAACATGTGGGACTTCCAGGCTCGTCGTATGCAAGCGCGTTTCCGTCGTAAAGGCGAGAAGAAACCTGAGCTTGTACACACGCTAAACGGTTCTGGTCTAGCTGTAGGTCGTACAATGGTTGCTATCCTAGAAAACAACCAAGAAGCAGACGGCCGCATTGCAATCCCTACAGTACTTCAGAAGTACATGGCAGGCGCAACGCACATCGGTTAATTCATTAACCACTAGAACACCAAAACCCAGCCTCAGTGCTGGGTTTTTTGTTATCTGCGTCGAGCGAAAATACGTTGTTATGTAAATATAGGATGAGGTATTGCATAGTTAGCCTAAATTATTAAAACCACTCCCTAATGATATTTTTCTAAGCTTCATTGAGCATGACAAGCTCCTCCAAAAATTAAAGAGGAGGAACGTTCATGGCTTCGATAAGAATAAGCGGCTCTGTTGGCTTGGGTGGTAAAAATGTGGATGCTGATATTCGAACGGTACAAAGGTCTATTAACCAATTGCTTGGTTCTTTAAAGGGAGTAAAGGAACTTAAAGTGGATGGGAAACTAGGCTCAAGACCGGAAAACTCCGAGACTGTCGCCGCAATTAAAGCTTTTCAGAAAAGCCTTGTTGGGATGGTTCGTCCAGATGGAAGGATAGATGTGAATGGAAGAAGCCATCGTAAGCTGATGCAAGGTATCACGGTTTTGAGTGCGAAGAAGGCTGTGCCTGTCTCAACCTCCCTCAAAATGAAGCTCAAGGCTAAATTAGAGCAATATGAGGGAAGAGTCGAGCATATGTATTTGGATACCAGAGGCTATCTCACTGTTGGGGTAGGTAGTATGTTAAGCGACGTTACCGCAGCAACAAAGCTCCCATTTGTTCACAATTCTACAAATGAACCGGCTACTTACGAGCAAATCAAAGAAGAGTTTTTGCGTGTTAAGGCCCGGCCTTTTGGAGAGTCAGAGCCAGCTTCAAGGTTTAAGCCTTTTACAGCCCTCAAATTAACTGAAAGCGTGATGAACGAGCAAGTAGCACATCACATACAGTCTTTCGAAAAAGAGCTTAAGGTTATCTATGGAGATGAAGCGTTTACATCTTATCCGGACAACGTAAAGCTAGCGCTTTTTGACATGATATTTAATTTAGGTATGCCAAAACTTAAAGATACTTATCCCAAGTTTAATGGGCATATTCGAAACGGAAATTATCAGCAAGCGGCCCTCGAGTCGAAAAGAAATGGTGTACAAGCAGAAAGAAATGCTTATGTAGCAAACTTATTAAGGTCTCATCAATGAAATCACTCTTCCTTGTACTAGGTTTATCTTCTTCTAGCTTATTCGCAAACCTAATTTCGATAGAGCCCTTCTATAGCCCTTACAATAACTCTGATCGTTTTTTTGTCGAAAAAGTGACCTTTTTAACTCAGGATAATGTCAGAGCAGGTTATGGAGCAGAGTGGTATTTTGAGTTCCCACTTAAGTCCGCATCTGGAGAAGTCTCAGTAGCTAGAAGTTGTGCAGAACTCGAGCTGAAAAGCCAAAAAAACTTTAGCGCTAAAATAGACTCAGAGCATTCTGCGTTACTGGCAACAAAAGTCTTATGTGAATCTTGGAAAGTGATGGGCTCTCTTAAACCATCTAATACTTCTTACATATCAGAAAACATCATTAGTGAGAGTCTTCCGGATATATCTCCATCAGAGTTGAGTTTTATCATCTCTGATGAACAATTGAGAAAATCAAAAGAAGCACATCGATGGGCTGATATGGATAAAATCACTAGTTTTGAGCGATTGAATGACTTTCAGGCTGTATTTTACGATAACTCCGATGGCTACCAAAAAGTTACTCTTCTTGCGACCGGGGACTACAATGATGATGGTTTGGAAGATGTAATACTGTTAAAGGAAAATAGTGTGTTAAGCGGAAGCTATGGTTCTACTCACGGGTATGTTCTTTCAAGGCTTCAGGAGAATGAGTCATACCAACTAATTAAAGAATGGTAATTGGTTTTAGGTTATCTATTTTTACCAAAACGTAATAGTGTTTTCGAATTTACCCTAATTATCTTGTTATTTGTAATCGATATAATCATCCACCTTACCACGGTAAGTAGATTTTCTCATTCAAGTAACGAGGAGGGCTTATGGCCGTAGGGTGGGCAAACGACGATAGCGTCAGCCAACAAATTCAAAACACAATAGACGACGAGATTTCCCGTGTTCGTGGCAGTATCACAAAGGGTGAGAGCGCCCATTACTGCGATGAGTGTGGTGATGAGATTCCAGAAGCGCGTCGTCTTGCTATGAAAGGCGTTCGTTTATGTATCGAATGTCAGTCAACAATCGAATTGGTATCTCAACGCCAAGCATTGTTCAATCGACGAGCGAGTAAAGACAGTCAACTTCGATAGCTTTACTGTTCTAATAAATAAAGAGACGGTTTGAGTCTCATACTCAAACCGTTTTCGTATTGAATTGAACTATGAAGCGAAGCAGTCTCTACGTTGCAACGCCGCATCAATCGCGTTAACTAGCTTCTCAATATCTTCCGGCTTGCTGATGAACGGCGGCATCATATAAATCAGTTTGCCAAATGGACGAATCCACACTCCGTGTTCAACAAACAAGGCTTGGATGGTTTCCATATTCACAGGGCGATGCGTCTCCACTACGCCAATAGCACCCAACCAACGGGTGTTTTTCACCAAGTCGTTTTCTTCAAGTTTTGGAAGTAACTCAGAAAACAGCGTTTCAATTTGTTGGGTTTGTTGCTTCCAATCACCTTGCTCTATCAATTCCAAACTTGCAGTAGCTACAGCACAAGCGAGTGGATTCCCCATAAAGGTTGGACCGTGCATAAAACAGCCAGCATCACCACCACAAACGGTGTCTGCTACGTGTTTGCTCGCGAGGGTCGCAGAGAGGGTCATGTAGCCGCCAGTAAGTGCTTTCCCGACACACAGAATGTCTGGTTGAATATCTGCATGCTCGCAGGCAAACAATTTACCTGTGCGTCCAAAACCGGTAGCGATCTCATCTGCAATCAATAACAAACCGTATTTGTCGCAAAGTCTACGCACGCCTTTGAGAAATTCTGGATGGTAGATACGCATGCCACCTGCGCCTTGAACGATAGGCTCAAGGATCACCGCAGCAAGTTCTTTATGGTGAGTCTCAATCTTGTGCTCGAAGTCGGTAAGGTCTTCTGGCTTCCATTCATCCCAATAACCACAAGTTGGTGACTCCGCAAAGATATGCTCAGGCAAAAAGCCTTTGTAGAGAGAGTGCATTGAGTTATCAGGATCGGTAACCGACATGGCTGCAAACGTATCGCCGTGATAACCGTGTCGCAAAGTAAGAAACTTCGGTCGGCGTTCGCCTTTTGCATGCCAATATTGCAGTGCCATTTTTAAGCTGACTTCTACGGCAACGGAGCCTGAATCGGCAAGGAATACATGTTCAAGATTACTTGGGGCTAGGGATAGCAACTTTTTACACAAACTGATTGCTGGCTGGTGGGTAACCCCGCCAAACATCACGTGAGAGACCTGATCGATTTGCTTGTGCGCGGCTTGATTTAAGTGCGGATGGTTGTAGCCGTGGATCGTCGACCACCAAGAAGACATGCCATCGACAAGCTCAGTATCATCTTCCAGTTTAATGTGAACACCATTTGCCGATGCCACTGGGTAGCAGGTCAGAGGTGTCAATGTAGAAGTGTAAGGATGCCAGATATGCTGGCGGTCGAAGGCGAGATCCATGTGCGATTCCAATAGTAATTGAGATTAAAAAATAAACAGGTGTAAACTTTGTTCTTTTGTGTTGTGTTGACAGTTTATCGAGACTCAGTAGACTGTCAACACAACAACAAAAGTGACTAAAGGAATACACGTGGAAGTTCGTCATAACTGGACGCATGCTGAAGTGCGCGATCTCATGGAAAAACCATTCATGGATCTCCTATTCGAAGCGCAGCTTGTACATCGTCAATATCAACAAACCAACCATGTTCAAGTAAGCACGCTTCTGTCGATTAAGACAGGTGCTTGTCCAGAAGATTGTAAGTACTGTCCTCAGAGTGCTCGTTACACCACAGACATCGAGAAAGAGCGTCTGATGGAAATAGAACGCGTACTCGATGCTGCGCAAAAAGCCAAAAATGCTGGTTCTACTCGATTCTGTATGGGGGCAGCATGGAAAAACCCGAAAGAGCGTGACATGCCGCATTTGACCGACATGATCAAAGGTGTGAAGGGAATGGGTTTAGAAACGTGTATGACATTAGGCATGTTGACGCCAGATCAAGCAAAACAATTGGCAACCGCAGGTCTGGATTACTACAACCACAACCTAGATACTTCTCCTGAATTTTACGGCAACATCATTACCACACGTACTTATCAAGACCGCTTAGATACTTTGTCTCATGTTCGTGATGCTGGCATGAAGATCTGTTCCGGTGGCATCATCGGCATGGGTGAAAGTGCCAATGACCGAGCGGGCTTGTTGGTTGAGTTGGCGAACTTACCGGTACACCCTGAAAGCGTTCCAATCAATATGCTCGTGAAGGTAAAGGGCACACCGTTGGAAGAAGTGGATGATGTTGAGCCATTCGATTTCATTCGCCTGATTGCGATTGCACGAATCATGATGCCTCAATCAGCCGTTCGTTTATCCGCTGGCCGTGAAAACATGAACGAACAAATGCAAGCGCTGTGTTTTATGGCGGGTGCAAACTCCGTCTTCTATGGCTGTAAACTCCTGACCACGCCAAATCCTTCTGAAGACAAAGACATGATGCTGTTCAATAAGCTCGGCATTAACAGCCAAGAGGTGTCTCAAAAACCTGATGAAATCGAAGAAAATGAGCTACTCGATCGCGTCGTAGAGCGTGTTGCTGCTCGTCCGACAAAAGACGACCTTTTCTACGATGCTAGCGTTTAAATCTCGTATCGAGTCCGCCCTTGCTGAGCGTAAAACGCAAGGGTTGAATCGTTCTATGAATGTGGTGTTTGCCGGTAACCAGTCCGTTTTGGAACACGAAGGTAGACGCTACATTAATTTCTCAAGTAATGATTATTTGGGATTGGCTAATGACCAAGCGCTTGTTCGGGCTTGGCAGCAAGGTTTAAGCGTATATGGTAGTGGCAGTGGAGCATCACCGATGGTGACTGGCTTTAGTGCCGCGCACGGCAATTTAGAAGCCGCACTGACCGAATGGCTGGGTTACGACAGAGCAATCCTGTTTGGTTCTGGATTCAGTGCCAATCAAGCCTTGTTGTTCACCTTGTTAGAAAAATCAGACGTATTGATCCAAGACCGTTTGAATCATGCTTCATTGATGGAAGCGGGGGCGTTGTCACCAGCTAAGATGAAGCGCTTCAAACACAATGACATCGAGCACCTAAAGTCGCTGATTAATAGCGAAGACAACCATCTAGTTGTGACTGAAGGGGTGTTCAGCATGGACGGTGATTGTGCGCCGCTTAGCGATATAGCTGAAGTTACTCGCAGTCATGATGCTTGGTTTGCTGTCGATGATGCTCATGGTATTGGCGTTCTTGGTCGATCCGGTGGTGGTTCTTGCGAGTTGGCAACCGTTAAACCCGAGATACTGATCGTTACTTTCGGCAAAGCGTTTGGAATGTCTGGCGCGGCTATTTTATGCGACCACGCAACGGGAGACTTTTTGACTCAGTTTGCTCGTCACCATGTGTATTCCACAGCGATGCCTCCGGCACAAGCCTATGCGCTAACGCATGCGGTTTCTATCGTTCAAGAGCAGTTTTGGCGACGTGAAAAGCTTTCAGAGCTTAGTGAAGTGTATCGAGACTGCCTCAGCGATCTGGAGGGCTTTGTTGAGACTCAAACTTCGATTAAGCCGTTTGTGATTGGTGAATCTGAACTGGCTTTGCAGGTTGCGAGCGCTTGTCGCCAAAATGGTATTTGGGTTACCGCTATTCGACCTCCGACGGTGCCCAAAGGGACGTCTCGCCTTCGAATCACACTCACCGCCAATCACACCAACGAACAAGTTAAAACGCTTTCAATGGCATTGAAGCAAGCATTAGGAGCGCTGTAATGGATAATGCAGAAAATATGACATTGGAGAGCTTTTACCAAGACAAAGAAGCGATTGCCTCTTCGTTTGGTAAAGCAGCAGAAACGTACGACAAACACGCAGCTTTTCAGCGTGATGTTGGACATCGCTTGCTTGATAAACTTCCTGAAAATTTGACGGGAAAACGTATATTGGATTTAGGGTGTGGCACGGGTTACTTCTCCCAACTGCTTCAACAACGTGGCGCGGAAGTTGTCTGCGGCGATATCTCTCAAGCCATGTTAGACAAAGCAGAGTTGCGTTGTGGTGCAGTGCGAATGCATTACCAAATTGCTGATGCTGAAAACTTACCATTTGACGATGAGAGCTTTGATTACGTGTTTACAAGCTTAGCGCTGCAATGGTGTACAGATTTGAGTTACCCACTCAGAGAAGCGCGCCGTGTACTAAAAACTGGTGGAAAGGCGTGTTTCTCAACGCTGGTTGATGGTTCGCTTTATGAGTTACGTGAGGCTTGGTCAAAAATTGATACATATCAACACGTGAATAACTTTATTACCCACAATCAGGTAAAAATTGCGTTAGCGCAATCTTGGTGCCACAACCATCATCTAGACTTGACCCCCATCACAGTTTGGTACGATTCAGCGTTTTCTGTCATGCGTGATCTCAAAGGCATTGGTGCAAATCACGTAAGCGGGCGCTCACATGGCCTGACGAGCCGTCGCACTTTATTGCAAGTTGAGCGCGCGTACCAAGCATTTAGAAACGATCAAGGTCTTCTACCTGCAAGTTATCAGGTTTGTTTTGGAGTCATAGTTAAATGATTGATGCATTTTTTATTGCTGGTACGGATACTGATGTAGGAAAAACGGTAGCGTCTAAAGCTATTTTGCAAGCACTCGGTGCGAAAGGGCTTAACACCATTGGTTACAAACCAGTGGCAGCAGGAAGCGATAAGACGGCGGAAGGTTGGCGCAACTCGGATGCATTGCATCTGCAAAAAGCGGCAACGCTGGATATCGCGTACGACGATGTAAACCCATACGCTTTGGAATTGCCTGCTTCTCCTCACATCGCCGCAAAGCATGAACATGTAGAAATTAAATACGAAGTATTGAGTGAAAAATTAGCTCAACACAAAGAGCAATCAGACATTGTTTTAGTGGAAGGTGCTGGTGGCTGGCGCGTGCCTGTGTCTGACACAGACAGCTTGTCGACTTGGGTGCAACAAGAACAGTTGCCAGTTGTACTGGTTGTCGGTATTAAACTGGGCTGTTTGAGCCATGCATTGCTCACTGCTGAGATCATCAAAGCGGATGGTCTGAATCTCGTAGGTTGGGTGGCAAACCGCGTTAACCCAGGCACGGAGCACTATGCAGAAATCATCGATATGTTGGAAGAGCGTTTAGACGCGCCGAAACTCGGTGAGATCCCATACATTCCAAGTGCGAAGCGCAAAGAGTTGGGTAAATACATCAACGTCGAACCGTTGCTAAACGTATAATTAACCGACAAAAAAATACAAAAAGGGCTGCATCATGCAGCCCTTTTCTCATGTAAACCTTTGTGTCTTATCGTAAGATTCGACGCTTAGTTTATTTCTCTTGGCTAAGCCCCATCAACGCTTGTTGTGTTTCTGCAACACGCTTTGACATTTGAGCATCAGTTGAAATACCTAGCTGTTGTTTTGCCTCATCCTCTGAGATACCTAGGTGACAACAAAGTAAATCGATAGCCATTTGATAGTCGTTAGTTTCTACCATGATTTTTCCCTCAAGACATGGAAGTTTGGAGCTGCTTAATTGTCCTAAAAGCTAACCCCGTTTCGTTCATCTAACCCGAATCTAGCACGTACAGATAGTCGCACAATAAGACCAAAGTCTATACTCGGTCTAAAGTGCTGATTTAAGAGTGTAAAAAGGTGTGTATTATTTCAGTCTCGAAAACAAATGTTGCAATTTATTGCTTAACCTTGTTTTTAACGCGGATAGACTATATCTATAACGCAACAGAGCTTGAATCTAGCGAAATCGCCTCGTAGAGTTCTGTTTCATATAACAACCGTTTTTATAAAAACGATAAGCTTCCTCGGAGAAAAGTAATGAAGCGAATTATGTTATTCCTAGCAACTAACCTAGCAGTCGTGCTAGTGCTTAGTGTTGTTCTGAATATTGTTTACGCTGTAACTGGAATGCAGCCAGGCAGCCTGTCTGGTCTACTACTGATGGCAGCAGTGTTTGGTTTTGGTGGCGCATTCATCTCGCTAATGATGTCCAAGAGCATGGCACTACGCTCGGTAGGCGGCATGGTGATTGAGAGCCCACGTAACGAAACTGAACATTGGCTTCTAGAAACAGTTGGTCGCCAAGCTCAACAAGCGGGCATCGGTATGCCAACCGTCGCTATTTATGATGCGGCAGACATCAACGCATTTGCAACCGGTGCTAAGCGTGATGATTCGCTAGTTGCAGTATCTACTGGTCTTTTACACAACATGACGCGTGATGAAGCAGAAGCGGTACTTGCGCATGAGGTTAGCCACATCGCTAACGGTGATATGGTGACCATGACGCTAATGCAAGGTGTCGTGAATACCTTCGTTATCTTCCTATCTCGTTTCATTGCTAACATTGTTGCTTCGAATGACGATGAGGAAGGCCAAGGCACAAACATGATGGTTTACTTCGGTGTGTCTATGGTGCTTGAACTGGTATTTGGTTTCCTAGCTAGCTTCCTGACTATGTGGTACAGCCGTCATCGCGAATTCCACGCTGATGCGGGCGCAGCGCATCTTGTGGGTAAAGAGAAGATGATCGCGGCGCTTGAGCGTTTGAAGATGAGCCACGAATCTCAACTGGATGGCACTATGATGGCGTTTGGTATCAACGGTAAGCGTTCGATGACTGAGCTTCTAATGAGCCACCCACCGCTAGATAAGCGTATTGCGGCACTACGTAGCCAACAGTACTAATCATTCAGCAAATAAATAGTTAATCTCCTGAAAAGGCTTGGTTTTTTGACCAAGCCTTTTTTTGTATCTATTGATCTCTACCGCACTCCATCACGTATCACTCTACAGAAACAAAGTTATACAAAAATATTTTTGTACAACTTTTCATGATTGGTCTATCTTGTACATATAATAATTTTGTACAACTGTTGAAGTAGTATAGGAGCATAGAAATGGACATTCATTCAGTTGGCAACATATATCAAAAGCTGAGCAAAGCGAATTTGCACTTGCTTGAAGGGGTATACCACCAGGATGTGGTTTTTGAAGATGCTGCTCATCGTCTAGAGGGCTGGCCTGCGCTTTCCGATTATTTTCAATCGCTCTACACCAACGTTATCCGTTGTGATTTTATCATTCACGATCATCAACAAGTGGGCGAGACAGGGTTTCTTACTTGGACCATGGATTTACAGCACCCAAAACTACAGAAAGGCGCGCCGATTTCAGTAAATGGTGTTTCTCATCTCAAGTTCAGTGAAGGGCAGGTTATCTACCATCGAGACTATTTCGATTTAGGAGAGATGCTGTATGAAAACCTTCCTCTACTTGGCTCTGTCGTTAGAACCATTAAGCAGAGGCTAGGACAATGAGCGGTTCAGTTCTTATCACTGGCGCAACGTCTGGCATTGGTAAGCAGCTCGCTTTGGATTACGCCAGTAAAGGTTGGAAAGTGATTGCGTGCGGCCGCAACGAAGCGGTGTTGGCTGAGTTAGAAGCTGCGTCGACCAACATCTCGACATTACGCTTCGATGTGACTCAGTACGATGAAACGATTCAAGCGCTTTCACAACTGCCGTTCACTCCTGAAACTTGGATCTTTAACGCTGGCGACTGTGAATATATGGACGACGGCATAGTGGATGCGAAACTCATGGCGCGTGTCATGAACGTTAACGTTGTAGGTGTGGCGAATTGTGTTGAAGCGTGTCAGGGGCGGTTTGAACGTGGGCATCGCGTTGTAATTGTCGGGTCAATCGCATCAGAGGTGGCATTACCTCGTGCAGAAGCCTATGGCGCGTCCAAAGCGGCAGTCAGCTATTTTGCCCGCACACTAGCCGTCGACTTGAAAAAGAAAGGCATCAAAGTCGTGACAGTGTTTCCTGGCTTTGTTGAAACGCCACTCACAGATAAGAACACCTTTGATATGCCGATGATTGTTACCGCCAATCAGGCCTCGGCTGCCATCCGAAAACAATTGGATGCCAACAAAAACCATATTTATTTCCCAGCGAGATTTACCGGAATTTTACGTTTTATCTCGTTGCTTCCATACAGCTGGCAAGCTCGGCTAACCGCAAAACTCGTATCATAAGAAGGAAGAAGCATGAACACGGCAGGAAGAAAGAAAATCGCCATCGTTGGAACGGGTATCTCTGGCCTTACTTGTGGCTATTACTTGCATAAAGAACATGACGTAACGCTGTTTGAAGCGAATGATTACATTGGCGGCCACACTGCAACCGTTGATGTCAGCCTTGATGGCAAAGAGTATGCAATCGACACTGGGTTTATCGTTTATAACGATCGTACGTACCCAAACTTTATCAAAATGATGAACGAGATTGGCGTTGAAGGTCTGCCGACTCAAATGAGCTTCAGTGTCAGAAATGATGGGAACGGGTTAGAGTACAACGGCCATACCGTGTCGACATTGTTTGCTCAAAAACGTAACTGGGCAAACCCTAAGTTCTATCGCTTTATTTTCGAGATCTTGCGTTTTAATAAACTTGCAAAACGCTTTGCCAACGAGCCATCAACGCAATCTCAAACGCTAGGCGCTTTTCTTGATGAGCACAAATTCAGTGCATTCTTTTCTGACAATTATATTTTGCCAATGGGCGCTGCGATTTGGTCGTCGACTTTAGCGGATATGCGCGCGTTTCCGCTCATGTTCTTCTTGCGCTTCTTCCTCAACCACGGTTTGTTGGATGTGACTAACCGACCACAATGGTATGTGATTAAAGGTGGTTCACGCTCTTACATTCCACCATTGACCAAAGGTTTTGCCGAGAATATTCGTCTAAACAGCCCTGTCGAAAAAGTGATTCGCAACGAAAAGGGCGTTGGCGTTCAAGTTCTCGGAGAAACACATTGGTTTGATGACGTGATCTTCGCTTGTCACAGCGATCAAGCAATGCGAATGCTAGAGGATATCAGCCCAATTGAGCAGGAAATATTGGGGGATATGACGTACCAAGCTAATGAAGTTGTTCTTCATACCGATACCGGTCTATTGCCAAAACGCAAGGCGGCGTGGGCATCTTGGAACTACCTTTTGGAAGGCAGCGAAGACGAGCAACAACGTCTTCCTTCGCTCACTTACAATATGAACATCCTTCAGCACGTTCAATCAGAACATACATTTTGCGTAACGTTGAACAGCACCAATCAAATCAACCCAAACAAGATTCTGCGCTCATTTATTTATCATCATCCTGTATTTACTACGGAGTCGATAGCAGCGCAGCAGCGCAAAGACGAAGTTCAAGGTAAACAGAGCACATGGTTCTGCGGCGCTTATTGGTACAACGGTTTCCATGAAGATGGTGTGCGCAGCGCGATTGACGTAGTTAAGGGATTAGAAGAAAAGTATCGCGAACAAAATGTGGTTCCTTTTGAAAAAGGCGCGGCGTGATATGGATAGCCAGATGAACAGCCGACTGTTTATAGGAAATGTTCGCCACCGTCGATTCACGCCTGTGAATCATGAGTTGAACTACTCATTGTTTATGCCTGCCATTGATGTCGATGAGCTTGATGCTTTAGAGAAAAAAGTATGGGGCTTTGGTTCGCGGTGGTGGCATTGGGCACGCTTCAAGCGCAGTGATTACATCGGCGAAGGTAGTGTTAAGTCGGCAGTGCAGAACAAAGTTGAAGAACTGACCGGTGTTCGCTGTACTGGCAAAGTCGTCGCAGTTTGTCACCTGAGATATTTAGGGCTGTATTTCAGTCCAGTTAATTTCTACTACGTTTATAACAAGGAAGGTGAATGGAAATACCTCCTAGCAGAGGTGAGCAATACCCCTTGGAATGAACGACATTATTACGCGGTATCGGCAGACAAAGAAGACAAGGAATTTGGTTGGGAGCAAGATAAAGCGTTCCACGTCTCACCATTTAATCCAGTTGACCAACTCTATCGTTGGAAAGTTAAACCTCTGACAGACAAGTTGAATATTCATCTTGAATGTCACAAAGGGGAAAAACACTTCGATGCGACGATGGCAATGAAAGCCAAACCGCTTTCAAGCAAAACCTTATTGAAATGCTTGATCGTTACGCCAATTCAAACGGTAAAAGTAATGGTCGGTATCTATTGGCACGCTCTCAAACTATGGCTTAAAGGCGCGCCGTTTTACTCACACCCTAAATACGTTCAACTTGAAACGACAGAACCTGAGCAAGTGAGTAAAGAAGAAAAGAATAATAAGCACAAGGAGAACTCTGCATGTTAAATACGACTTCTATGGCAATGCCGCGTGAATTAACGACGACTCAAAAAGCGGCTCGTGGAGTTCTTTTCCAGTGTCTGCAAAAAATGGAAATCGGGTGTCTAACGGTGATTGAAAGCTTCAAGACCGAGACGACGGAGCGCAGTGAGCGCTTTTCAACCCCGAACGGGGACTACAATGGCGAACCTGTGGTGGCAACCATTGAAGTGAAGCATCCTGGGTTTTATTCGCGTCTATTGCAAGGTGGCAGTATTGCCGCAGGCGAAGCTTACATGGACGGCTGGTGGGACAGTCCAGATTTGACGGCTCTAATGAAGCTGATGGCGCTTAACTTACGTGCGCTCGACAAGCTGGAAGAGCAGGGCAGTTGGCTTACTAAGCTGCTGTACAAGTTCAGCCATTGGTCCAACAGAAACTCTGAAGAGAACTCGCGTAAAAACATACATGCCCATTACGATTTGGGTAACAACCTTTATGAAGCGTTCCTTGATACCAATATGTTGTACTCATCGGCGCTTTACAATAATGCGGATGACTCTCTAGAGCAGGCTCAAATCAACAAAATGGATCGTCTATGTCAGCAACTTGAGCTGAAGCCTACTGATCATGTTGTTGAAATTGGCACTGGGTGGGGCGCTATGGCGATTTATATGGCCGAACAATACGGCTGTCAGGTTACCACAACAACGATATCTGAAGAGCAGCACGCGTACGCAGAGCAGAAGATCAAAGAGCGTGGCTTAGAAGACAAAATCACTCTACTCAAAGAAGATTACCGCAACCTAACCGGTACTTACGACAAGCTTGTTTCTATTGAAATGATTGAAGCCGTGGGTAAACAATTCCTGCCTTCGTACATTAAGGTTTGTGAGTCTTTGCTGAGGTCTGGTGGTTTGATGGCGATTCAAGCGATTACGATTGCCGACCAACGTTATGATTACTACAGTAACAACGTCGACTTCATTCAGAAGTACATTTTCCCTGGCGGCTTTTTACCTTCTGTAACCTCACTCACTCAAGCAACAACAAAGTACAGTGACTTAGTGACGCGAGACTTGTTCGATATTGGTTTGGACTACGCCAAGACGCTGAACGAATGGCACCTACGTTTTAATCGAGCAGAGAGTGAAGTGCGCTCATTTGGCTACGACGACCGCTTTGTACGTATGTGGCGCTACTATTTGAGCTACTGTGAAGGTGGCTTTTTGGCTCGCACGATCAGTGCCGTTCACATGACATTTCAACGCCCGTAGTTCGTTATGAAGGTATTTCTTGCTTCGACATGGTTCCAACTCTGCTGGTTTGCTGCAGTGCTTGGAACCTATCAAGGGCAATGGGTGACGTTATTCCTTACTTTGGCAACCATACTGTATTGTCTAAAAACCGACGCATCTTCGCTCAAAAGTATTGGTGTGATCGTCACGGTCGGGCTCGTGCTTGATACGCTCAATCAACAACTCTCTGTCTTTGTCTTTCCAACCCCGTGGCTGCCTGTCTGGTTAATATGCTTGTGGGTTTTGTTTTCTTGGTATGCCTATCAACTTAAGTCAATTTTGTACCGTTTCCCAAAAACCTACGTATCAATAGTAGGCGGACTCGGAGGAACAGCGAGCTACTTTGCTGGCTATAAGCTCCAAGCCGTTGAATTTGGATTTAGCGTTGGCACCACTCTCATGCTCTTATTTGTCGAATGGTGCGCAATGATGCTCTTGATACTCAAGGTGTACGGAAATGAAAAGCTTGAAGAGAAATTGGAAACGGAAGCTGACTAGCAGTGTAATGGTCGCCTCCTTGTTCTGTGCGGTGCCTTTGCAAGCTCAGAATGTCGCGGGTTCTAGTATCACAACAGACACGAGCAGTTGGCAACAATGGCAGACGGTGGGTGAAGCTCAGCTCACGTGGTTTATTTTTGACATTTACAAGTCTCGTTTAAAAACGCCCGACGGGCAATATCAAGTGTCTGGTGACGTGTCACCACATCCTTTTGCGTTGGAGATTAACTACCAGCGCGATATAAGCAAGGAACAGCTCTTGGATGTTACTGATGAACAATGGCAGAAACTGGGATTTACTCAGGCCTATCGTCAGCAGTGGATTTCTGAATTGAACACGATGTTCCCTGATATCAAGAAAGGCGACGAGCTTACTTACCTCACCGATGGTAAAAACGGCCAGCTTATTTACCGCCAAGCAGGCAGCAAGCCTTACCAAACCGTTGGCTACGTTAAAGATGAGCGCCTCAATGATGCATTCCTTTCTATTTGGCTGTCGCCACAAACAGAATTTCCCAAACTTCGTAAACAACTGATAGGGCAGGTAAGGTAGTGAAATTACTAAAACGAATGCTCAAAGCGCCCTTGATTGCGGCGGTAACGCTGCTCAGCGCGTGCTCTGCTGACATTGATAATTACCAAGCGTCATCGCCAGCGTTTGACCTGTTTGGCTATTTCGAAGGTGACGTCAAGGCATGGGGAATGGTGCAGGACTACACCGAGAAACAAACTCGTCGGTTTGAAGTCGATATTGTCGGCACGGTTGAAGGCAACGAACTAACGCTGGTGGAAGACTTTGTATTTGATGATGGCGAGCTAGACCAGCGTATATGGGTCATTACCAGACTCGAAGACGGCACTTATCAAGGTAAAGCGGACGACATCATCGGTGTTGCGACCGGTAAAGAGATAGGTAATGCGCTGCAATGGCAATACGACTTCGAGTTAAAGATGGATGACTCAACCATCACGGTATCGTTCGATGACTGGCTTTACCGCCAAGATGACATGCACGTGTTTAATCTCACCAAGATTAAGAAGTTTGGCGTTGAAGTCGGGACGATTACTCTTTTCTTTCAGAGGCAATAGAAATAAAGAATCGAGATTTGGGAGCGCTTCGCTTTAGGAATCGTGAGTGGGGCGTTGAAGGTTTAATGAAGGGAAGTTGAGTTTAGAAAGTGTTGATAGCAATCGCCACCTAATCTTTTATCCCGAATCTTAGTGTTCCATAGGGCAAAGCCCGTTCCCATAAAAAGAAAGGGTTGACGCTTTCACGTCAACCCTCAAAATTATCCGATTCTCGATTCTCGATTCTCGATTCTCGATTCTCGATTCTCGATTCTCGATTCTCTTACAGCTTATCTGTCAGCTCGATTGCTTGACCGATGTAGTTCGCTGGTGTCATCTCTTTCAGACGTGCTTTCTCGTGCTCAGGAAGCTCAAGGCCGTCGATGAAGTTACGCATTGCTTCGCCGTCTACACGCTTACCACGAGTTAGCTCTTTTAGCTTCTCGTATGGCTTCTCGATACCGTAACGACGCATTACTGTTTGTACTGGCTCTGCTAGTACTTCCCAGTTCTTGTCTAGTTCAGCAAGAAGCGCTTCACGGTTTACTTCTAGCTTGCTGATGCCTTTAAGCGTAGAAGTGTAAGCGATGATTGCGTAGCCAACACCAACACCAAGGTTACGTAGAACTGTTGAGTCAGTAAGGTCACGCTGCCAACGAGAGATAGGCAGTTTCTGTGCAAGGTGGCCGAATACAGCGTTCGCAAGACCTAGGTTACCCTCTGAGTTTTCAAAGTCGATTGGGTTAACTTTGTGAGGCATTGTTGAAGAACCGATCTCACCAGCAATAGTTTTTTGCTTGAAGTGGCCTAGTGCAATGTAACCCCAAACATCACGGTCGAAGTCAATCAGGATAGTGTTGAAACGAGCGATAGCGTCGAACAGTTCAGCGATGTAATCGTGCGGTTCGATTTGAGTTGTGTAAGGGTTCCAAGTTACGCCTAGAGACTCAGTGATGAATTCTTCAGAGAACTTGTGCCAATCTAGCTCTGGGTAAGCAGAAAGGTGTGCGTTGTAGTTACCTACTGCACCGTTGATTTTCGCTAGGATCTCAACGTTTTCGATTTGCTTGAATTGACGCTCCATACGGTACGCCACGTTTGCCATTTCTTTACCCATAGTAGATGGAGAAGCTGGCTGACCGTGTGTACGAGATAGAAGAGGAATGTCGCGGTATTCCACTGCTAGCGCTTTGATAGCGTCGATTAGGTTACGGATTTCTGGAAGAATCACGTTCTCACGCGCTTCTTTAAGCATTAGAGCGTGTGATGTGTTGTTGATGTCTTCAGAAGTACATGCGAAGTGGAAGAACTCGTTTACTGCGTGCAGTTCAGGAACGTCTGCTACTTTCTCTTTTAGGAAGTACTCAACCGCTTTTACGTCGTGGTTAGTTGTACGCTCGATCTCTTTGATACGGCGTGCATCTTCTTCAGAGAAGTTTGCAGCAAGGTCGTCTAGGAATTGGTTTGCTTCAGCGCTAAACGCTGGCACTTCTGCAATTTCAGCAGTAGCAGCAAGCTTTTGTAGCCAGCGGATTTCAACGATAGTACGGTACTTTAGTAGACCGTATTCACTGAAAATTTCGCGTAACGCAATTGTCTTGCTTCCGTAACGGCCGTCTACTGGTGAAACAGCAGTCAATGCTGACAGTTCCATGATGTTCTCCTGAATTGGGTTTCTAAATTTCGTGAGCTTTATACCAATAACTGTGGCAATTGTCACGAATATTGCGCAAACGTTTGCGCGAGATTTGTTTTGGTCGAAAAAAATGAGCTCGCGATAAACGCGAGCTGCTTACTTGATACCTTATTACATTCGAGCAAGAAGGATTTGTGCTTGCTCTACCATCTTCTTGCGTCCGAAAATAAGGTGGCGACGCTTGCCGCCAACTTGACGCCAGAGTACTGCGCTACGAATACCCGATAACAACAGCGCACGAACTTTGTGCTGGTTAGAGGTTTGTTGCAGTACCGATGGAGTACCAGTTACTTGAATACGAGGACCAATAGGGCTGACTACATCCAAGTAAATGCTTGCTAGGTTGCTGATCATTTGATCATCTAGCAATTCAAAATGTTCCGTTTGACGCTGAGCCATTTGAATGCGGTCACCAAGTTGTGACATTGCATCGTTACGACCCGATAGCTTGCGCTCTAATGCCATTAGGCTGATGATGTAGCGAGTGACTTCACTTCCCGATGGGGTGCTATCAATCCCTTTCACCAAGCATTCAAGACCCAGCTTAAGGTCGGCCTCACGGCCGAAAACACCGACGGTGTTCGCTGGGCTAGTATTCAAAATGGCGTTAATTGACGTTTCAAAGGCATCTTGATCACAATGTCCGTTTCTCGCTACCTGTTGAACTAAGGCAACAGCTTGGCAGATACCTGCAAAAGCGATAGTACGGTCATAAAGTGTATTCGCCACGTAACGACTCCTAAGCTTGAGAATATTTAATGCGTTGCTCGATGATGCCGCCACCTAGGCACACGTCATCTTTGTAGAACACTGCTGATTGACCTGGAGTTACAGCAATTTGTGGCTCATCAAAGATCACTTTAATGTTTTCATCATCGATAGGGATGATTGTACAAGGAATATCTTCCTGACGGTAACGAGTTTTCACTGTGCACTTCATAACATCGCGAATTGGCTCACGATCTACCCAGTGAAGTTGTGATGCAAGTAGACCTTCTGATTTCAACATTGGATGGTCTTTACCTTGAACGGCAATCAAAACGTTACGCTCTAGGTCTTTCTCACCAACGAACCATGGGTCTTCGTTACCACCGCCACCTTTACGGCCACCGATGTGCAGACCTTTACGCTGACCAAGAGTGTGGTACATCAGGCCTTGATGTTGACCAATCACTTCGCCTTCAGGTGTTTCGATGTTGCCTGGTTGAGCTGGAAGGTAGCGACCTAGGAATTCTGTAAACTTGCGTTCACCGATGAAACAAATACCCGTAGAGTCTTTCTTCTTCGCTGTGATTAGATCTTGCTCTTCCGCAATGCGGCGTACTTCTGGCTTTTCTAGATCACCAACAGGGAATAGGCTACGTGCGATTTGCTCGTTGCTTAATGTGTACAGGAAGTAGCTTTGATCTTTGTTGCCATCGAGACCACGTAGCATTTGTGGTTTTTCACCGTTTTCAGGGAAAGAACGACGCACGTAGTGACCCATTGCAATGTAATCCGCATCAAGCACTTCATCAGCGAACTCTAGGAATGCTTTGAACTTGATTTCTTTGTTACAAAGAATGTCTGGGTTTGGTGTACGACCTGCTTTGTATTCTGCAAGGAAGTACTCAAATACGTTATCCCAGTATTCAGCAGCAAAGTTGATGGTGTGTAGATGAATGCCCAGCTTGTCACATACTGCCTGAGCATCAGCAAGATCTTCTGCTGCTGTACAATACTCTTCGTTGTCATCTTCTTCCCAGTTCTTCATGAACAGGCCTTCTACTTGGTAGCCTTGTTGCTTTAGAAGATACGCAGAAACAGATGAATCAACGCCGCCGGACATACCGACGATGACTTTCTTTTGGCTGTTATCAGACATTACTAAACACCACTAAAATTAACGGGACGCAGATTCTACCAGAATCCACTGACCGGTGACAGATCCGAGATCGAAATCACACTTCGATTTTGGCTTAAATTTATCCAAATGCGAAGGTGAGGATTAAATTCGATAAGTATAGAAGGGTTATATATGGCATAGTTGGCAAAAATCCAAGAGGAAAAAGCAAATGACTGAAGAAAACCAATTTATGCAAGAAAGTGAGTTGATTGAAATTGTTGAAAATCAGCTAGAAGATGGCAATCCGCTCAAAGTAAAAGAAACCCTGATGCGTTTAATGATGACAGGTACACCACGTGAAGATGCGGTTGCTATGATGGCATGTGCAATGTCGATTGAGATTTTTGACGTGATGAAAAACGAAGGTGAATTCAATCTTAAACGCTACAGCGAGCACCTTGATCAATTACCAGATTTGGGTTTCATGGAAGGCGAATAGGCCGATTGAAAGAAAAAAGCAGACTGCAAACGTTTGCTATAATTGCCTTTATTGCTGCTTTAATAACGGCGGTATAGAATCCGTTCTCCTTTTCATCCCTTACTCAGACTAACAATATGAAATTTCCTGGACAACGCAAATCCAAGCACTATTTTCCTGTTCATGCTCGTGACCCATTGGTGAGCCAAGCACAAGAAAGCAAAAAGATGACGCGCACTCACATCATCGGCATTGATCAAACGCTGGTTGATATTGAAGCGAAAGTGACAACGGATGTGATTGAAAAGTACGGTTTGAGTAAAGGACACTCGTTGGTTATTGATGACGCAACAGCAGAAGCTTTGTACCAACAGCTAAAAGCAGAATGCCTTATTACCAATGAGTATGCAGGTGGTACGATCGGTAATACGCTGCACAACTACTCAGTGCTGGCCGATGACCGTTCAACACTTCTGGGCGTAATGAGCCAAGATATCAAAATCGGCAGCTACGGTTACCGCTACCTATGTAACACATCTAGCCGTATGGA
The DNA here is from genome assembly GCF_001557945.1 of Vibrio sp. CUB2. Classification (NCBI taxonomy): domain Bacteria; kingdom Pseudomonadati; phylum Pseudomonadota; class Gammaproteobacteria; order Vibrionales; family Vibrionaceae; genus Vibrio; species Vibrio sp. CUB2. The sequence continues at coordinate 223,777 of NZ_LNRB01000003.1, forward strand.
CCTGAACTACCTACAAGGCGTTGAGGGTGCAATCGGTCGTTGTTTTGCTCTGATTACTGAAGATGGTGAACGTACTTTCGCAATCAGCGAAGGTCAAATGAACCAACTGCACCCAGACAATATTCCTGAGAAGATCTTTAAGAGCGCATCTGCTCTAGTTCTTACTGCATACCTTGTTCGTTGTAAAGAAGGCGACCCAATGCCGGAAGCAACGATGCGTGCTATTGAATACGCGAAGAAGCACGATGTACCAGTGGTATTAACGCTAGGTACTAAATTCGTTATTCAAGATGATCCAACATTCTGGCAAGAATTCATTCGCGACAATGTTTCTGTCGTTGCGATGAACGAAGACGAAGCAGAAGCATTAACGGGCGAGTCTGATCCTCTAGCTGCTTCAGATAAGACGCTTGAGTGGGCTGATCTGGTTCTTTGTACTGCTGGTCCTGTAGGTCTGTTTATGGCGGGTTACACTGAAGAAAGCGCTAAGCGTGAAACTTCATTGCCACTGCTTCCTGGTTCTATTGCTGAATTTAACCGTTTCGAATTTAGCCGTCCTGCTAAGAAAGACTCATGTGAAAATGCAATTAAAGTATATTCACATATCTCTCCATACATGGGTGGCCCTGAAAAAATTAAGAACACTAATGGCGCAGGCGATGCGGCATTGTCTGCGGTTCTTCACGATATGGCAGCAAATAAATACCACAAAGAAAATGTGCCTAACTCAAGTAAGCACAGTAATGAGTATTTAACTTATTCTTCGTTCTCTCAAGTTTGTAAATACGCGAACCGAGCAAGTTACGAAGTGTTAGTGCAGCATTCTCCACGTCTTTCACGTGGTCTTCCTGAGCGTGAAGATAGCTTGGAAGAGGCATACTGGGAACGTTAATTCATTCTGTTGAATTACCCAACTTTGCACATAAGTGAAAAAATGGCGCATTTCGAATGCGCCATTTTTGTATCTATTTATAGATAAATAAAAAGGTTCCCATTGGGAACCTTTTTAAAATTCATAAATCTTTTATTAGATTAGGAAATCGTCTAGAGATTTACCTGCATCAAGTTGCTCTTGGATTGCAGAAGGTGTACGACCTTGACCTGTCCAAGTTTTTTCTTCGCCGCTAACGTCAGTGTATTTGTATTTAGCAGGGCGAGGAGCGCGTTTAGATTTTGCTTTAGTTTTTGTTTCACCAGCAAGTGCGCTAATTAGTGCTTCAACGTCGATACCGTCTTGAGCGATTTGCTCAGCGATAGCAGCTAGTTTTGCTTCTTGCTCAGCTTGTGCTGCGCGGTCTGCTTCTTCTGCTTCTTTACGCTCTTCAACAACGATAGTTAGTTTATCTAGAGCTTCTTCTAACTGTTCTAGAGTCAGCTCACGAGAAAATGCACGAAGGCTACGGATATTTAGAAGTGTTTTAGTCAGCTCTGACATAACGATTCCTATTAATAGGTTAAAAGGTTCGACATTGCTTATCGAGACGATAAATTAAATGCGAAACTAGAATTAAAACATAGAGTCCTTATATTTAACTTTATCTTTCTCATATGTGCAAATGCTAATTCATGATTTAGATTAAATTTCTTTAGTTTTTTCGGTAATCAACAATATTAATTAATCAAATTGAAATCTAATTAGCCATTTCTAACACTTTTTACTTTATAGATACTGTCTTTTTCTCGATCACCATCATGTTTATTTATAGCTTGAATTAAATTTCCATTTTTCTGACAGAAAAGGACGAGCTATCGAATGTTCGTATCGTCATATTTCTTTCATTTATTGTTGCACGTAAAACTATGGCGAATTTAATAGTAGTAATAAAGTTTCATAAACATCAAGGTTGAAGCGATTGCAGTTGCACAATGTATGATTGGATCACATTTCATTTATAAATCAAAAGCTCGATTATTTATTCATTTAATTTAGTTTGATGTGTTGCATTGGGAGGCTTCATAGGTACAATGACTGTCACCTGATGCAATATTGCAGACAATTTGTTGCTAATTTGTACAATTAGCAGTTAAAAGTTTGTTGTTGCCGTAGAGGTGCAGTCTCGAAGAGTAGCTATTATTGGGGTGATGCCAATGAATAATAGTGGAAGGCGAAGATTGCCGAAGTAAGTGGCCTATCGAAACCACTTGCTGGGGTTGTCTCTGAAAGGAACAACACTGCCATAGTATATTTACATTAAACTATGGAGCGCTACTGTAGGGTTGGGTGAAGTGTTCGCTTCCCTGTCGCTAAGTTCAACATGAGCACGTATCGTATGCTACGTGACTTGTCTGCAGTAGATCTCTAGCCAAACTTTGGTTTTTGAAGATCATGAATTTAATAGATTTTGCACATTCTCCTGTTTCGTTATTACCGCCTATTGTCGCGCTGACGCTGGCGATTCTAACTCGACGTGTTTTAGTTTCTCTTGGTGTAGGTATCGTACTTGGTGCGGTTCTACTTAACGATTGGTCTATCGGTAACACGATAGGTTATGTAAGTTCTCAAGTTTCTTCTGTCTTTATTGAAGACGGTGGTATCAACACTTGGAACATGAGTATTGTTGGCTTCCTTATCCTTTTGGGAATGACCACTGCGCTGTTAACACTTTCTGGTGGTACTCGAGCTTTTGCTGAGTGGGCGCAAACACGAGTGAAAAGTAAACGCGGCTCTAAACTTCTTGCAGCCTTCCTTGGCGTGTTCATTTTTGTCGACGATTACTTTAACAGTCTTGCTGTTGGTGCGATCTCTCGCCCAGTGACTGACCGTTTCTATGTGTCTCGCGCTAAACTTGCGTACATCCTTGACTCAACCGCTGCACCAATGTGTGTGATCATGCCTGCTTCTAGTTGGGGTGCTTACATCATTACTATTATCGGCGGCATCTTGGTGTCACACGGTATCACTGAGTACTCTGCTCTTGGTGCTTACGTTCGTCTTATTCCTATGAACTTCTACGCGGTATTTGCTCTACTAATGGTATTTGCAGTGGCGTGGTTTGGTCTAGACATTGGTAAGATGCGTGAGCACGAAATCGCAGCTTCTCAAGGTCGCGGTTTCGACAAAGATAAAGAAAACGATACTCAAGAAGCGCATGAGCTGAACGAAGAGCTAGATATTCGCGAAAGCGAGAAGGGCAAGGTTTCTGACCTAGTACTTCCAATTGTTACGCTTATCATTGCTACAATCGCTTCGATGCTTTACACCGGTGGTCAAGCACTAGCAGCAGATGGTAAAGAATTTGCGCTTCTAGGTGCGTTTGAGAACACAGATGTTGGTACTTCTCTTATTTACGGTAGTTTGCTTGGTCTTGCAGTGGCACTGTTCACTGTAATTAAGCAAGGCATACCAGTGGTAGAGATTGCACGTACGCTTTGGATTGGTGCTAAATCAATGTTTGGTGCAATCCTAATCCTAGTGTTTGCTTGGACTATCGGTTCTGTTATCGGTGACATGAAGACAGGTTCTTACCTATCTACAATGGCACAAGGCAACATTAACCCACACTGGCTACCAGTTATCCTATTCTTGTTATCTGGCCTAATGGCGTTCTCAACAGGTACTTCATGGGGTACGTTCGGCATCATGCTACCAATCGCGGGTGATATGGCTGGCGCAACAGACGTAGCGCTAATGCTACCGATGCTAAGTGCGGTTCTTGCTGGTGCGGTATTCGGTGACCACTGTTCACCAATCTCAGATACGACGATCTTGTCATCGACTGGTGCACGTTGTAACCATATCGATCACGTATCAACTCAGTTACCTTATGCATTATCAGTCGCGCTTGTTTCATGCGTGGGCTTTATTGCTCTTGGTATGACAGCTTCTATTGCGTTCTCTTTCATCGCAGCGTCGATTACATTCGTTATCGTTTGCGCGATTTTGTCATGGCTTTCAAAGTCAAAAATGGCATCTTGCCAGAGTGCGTAATTAACTGAATTAAAAAGTAAAATTATAGGAGGCTTCGGCCTCCTTTTTTATTTGTATTATACAATTCGATTTTTTTTAAAATTAAGGGTTGAAAAAAGTAATCAGCTTAGTTAGTGTGGTTACTAACAAAGCAAATGAGAAGAGCCTTGAAATAAGTATGCGTAATTTTGTAATGAACATTCATCACCATCATCACCCAATTTAGTCTTTCGGGAGATGTACGCATACCCGGGAGATAGGAAACTCCCGGAGGTGAAAATCAAAGTGAAAACAGATTTCAAACCCTCGGGAGACCAAAATCTCTCGAGGGTTTTTTAGTTTTACTGGTTTATAAAATATTTAAATTACCGAATCTGGCACAGGGATAAAGCAATGCAAACACAACGCTTAAGAATTGCAATTCAGAAAAAAGGTCGTCTTAGCAAAGAGAGCCAAGCTCTACTTAAAAAATGCGGCGTGAAATTCAACGTGATGGGTGAGCGCTTAGTTGTTCATTCTGAAAATATGCCAATTGATTTACTTTTGGTTCGTGACGACGATATTCCTGGTCTAATTATGGATGGCGTTGTTGACCTTGGCTTTATTGGTGAAAACGAACTTGAAGAAGTTCGCCTTGATCGTAAGGCGCTTGGCGAGCCATGTGAATTTGTTCCACTTCGTCGTCTAGATTTCGGTGGCTGCCGTTTGTCTATCGCAATCAATAAAGACGAGGAGTACAACGGTCCTCAAGATCTAGCGGGCAAACGTATCGCAACCACATACCCGCAACTGCTAAAAGCTTACATGGATGAAGCGGGCGTTCCTTTCTCAACATGTATGCTGACAGGCTCTGTAGAAGTAGCACCTCGCGCTGGTCTTGCTGATGCGATCGCTGACTTAGTCTCTACTGGTGCAACGTTGGAAGCGAACGGCCTTAAAGAAGCAGAAATCATCTTCAAATCAAAAGCGACACTGATTCAACGCACCGGCGAATTTGATGCAGATAAAGTCGCGCTAATCGAAAAACTTCTGACTCGTATGCAAGGGGTACAGCAAGCAAAAGAGTCTAAGTACATCATGCTACACGCACCAGCTGAGAAGCTAGACCAAATCAAAGCTCTACTTCCTGGCGCAGAAGACCCAACGGTATTACCTCTATCTGCTGACAAGCAAAAAGTTGCGGTTCATTTGGTAAGTACTGAAAACCTGTTCTGGGAAACCATGGAACAGTTAAAGGAACTGGGTGCGAGCTCAATTCTGGTACTACCAATTGAAAAAATGATGGAGTAATCGCAATGAGAACAGTTGTATGGCAATCGCTGAGTGAAACTCAACAAGACTCGATTCTAGAACGTCCGGCAATCGCAGAAGGCGCAAACATCACTGCTGCGGTTTCTGAAGTAATCGCAAAAGTTCGTAAAGAGGGTGATGCTGCATTATTGGAGCTGACTGAGAAGTTTGACCGTGTGAAGCCGGAATCCATTCGTGTATCAGCTCAAGAAATCGATGAGGCGTCTGCTCGCCTTTCTAATAAGATGAAAGGTGCGCTTGAGCAAGCTTATGAAAACATCTCGAAGTTTCACAAAGCACAAAAGCCACAACCAATTAAAGTAGAAACTCAGCCGGGTGTCCTTTGTGAGCAAGTAACACGCCCAATTCAAAAAGTGGGTTTGTACATTCCTGGCGGTAGTGCGCCACTGCCTTCGACTGTTCTAATGCTCGGTGTTCCTGCAAAAATTGCAGGTTGTCGTAAAGTGGTGCTTTGTTCTCCTCCGCCAATCGCTGACGAGATTCTGTACGTAGCAAAACTGTGCGGCATTGATGAAGTGTACAACGTCGGTGGTGGCCAAGCTGTTGCTGCAATGGCTTACGGCACAGAGACTGTATCGAAAGTTGATAAGATCTTTGGTCCAGGTAACGCTTATGTGACAGAAGCAAAACGTCAGGTTAGCAATGATTTCCGCGGTGCTGCGATTGATATGCCTGCAGGGCCGTCAGAAGTGTTAGTGATTGCCGATGAAACCGCAGATGCAGACTTTATTGCTGCGGATCTTTTGAGCCAAGCAGAGCACGGTCCTGATTCTCAAGTGGTACTTGTGACTCCTTCTCCTGTTATTGCGGATCAAGTGACGGATGCGGTTCAACGTCAGCTTAATGAGCTATCTCGTGCGGATATCGCCGAGCAAGCATTGGCTTCAAGCTTGATCATTATTGCCGAGTCTCTTACTCAATCGGTTTCCATCTCGAATTACTACGGTCCTGAGCACTTAATTGTTCAGACTAAGAACCCACGCGAGCTTCTACCTCTATTAGATAACGCAGGTTCTATCTTCCTAGGTGATTGGTCGCCTGAATCAGCAGGTGATTACGCATCGGGCACTAACCACGTTCTTCCTACTTACGGTTACACACGCACATATTCAAGCTTAGGCTTAGCGGACTTTTCGAAACGTATGACGGTTCAAGAACTGTCTGCTGATGGTCTAAAGAACCTTGCACCAACGGTGGTAACCATGGCGGAAGCTGAAGGTTTGGATGCACACAAACGTGCAGTGACGATCCGTGTAGAAAAACTGGCAGCTAAGTAAGAGGATATTGAGATGGAAAAGCTAGCGCGCAAACAAGTCCAACAACTTACCCCTTATATGTCGGCTCGTCGAATTGGTGGTACCGGTGACGTATGGCTAAACGCCAACGAATCGCCATTCAATAATGAATACAAAACAGACTTCGCTCGTCTTAATCGTTACAGCGAATGTCAGCCTAAAGAACTGATTTCTGCTTACGCAGCCTATGCGGGTGTGAAACCAGAGCAAACGCTGACTTCTCGCGGAGCGGATGAAGGTATTGAACTACTGATTCGTGCGTTCTGTGAGCCGGGTGAAGATGCGATTCTTTACTGTCCACCGACCTACGGTATGTACGCCATCAGTGCAGAAACCATCGGTGTAGAGCGTAAAACCGTGCCGCTAACGTCAGATTGGCAACTAGACCTTGCAGGCATCGAAGCTAATCTGGATAACGTGAAACTGGTTTTTGTATGTTCGCCAAACAACCCAACAGGTAACTTGGTTAAGCGTGAGGACATTGTGTCTCTGCTTGAGATGACAAAAGACCGTGCAATTGTGGTGATGGATGAAGCGTACATCGATTTTTGTCCAGAAGCGTCAACGGTAGACCTACTGGCGCAATACCCGAATCTTGCGATTTTGCGTACTCTGTCGAAAGCTTTCGCGCTTGCTGGTCTGCGTTGTGGATTTACGCTTGCGAACGAAGAGCTGATTAATGTACTTCTTAAAGTTATTGCACCATATCCAGTCCCGGTTCCAGTGGCAGAAATTGCGACTCAGGCGCTTTCGGAAGCTGGTTTAGCGCGAGCGAAGTTCCAAGTTCTTGATCTGAATGCAAACCGTGCTTACTTGCAAGTTGGCCTTTCAATGATTCCGGGTTTAGAAGTGTTTGAAGGGTGGGGGAACTACCTATTGGTGAAATTCCCAGATGGCGATGATCTTTTCAAAGCGGCTTGGGATACGGGCATTATTTTGCGTAACTCGCCAATTGAGAGCTGTGTACGTATCAGTGTTGGTAACCGCGACGAGTGTGAAAAAACGCTTGGATTTATTAGAAACTACTACGCATAAGTAGAGACAAATTAATCGCTCTTGCTCAAAAGCGGGAGCGCCAAAAGAATAGCAATAAGGAAGTTCCCGAGTGAGCAAACAACAAAAAATCCTTTTTATTGATCGTGATGGCACCTTAATTGTTGAGCCGCCGATTGATTTTCAAGTAGACCGTTTAGACAAACTAAAACTAGAGCCATTTGTTATCCCAAGCCTGTTGTCGTTGCAGGATGCAGGATACCGTTTAGTGATGGTTACGAACCAAGATGGTTTGGGTACCGACAGCTACCCACAAGCTGATTTTGATGCACCACACAACATGATGATGGAGATCTTTGAATCTCAAGGTGTGAAGTTTGATGACGTGCTGATTTGTCCTCACTTCGATGAAGATAACTGCTCTTGCCGTAAGCCTAAATTGGGCTTGGTAAAAGAGTACCTTCAAGGTGGCAAAGTGGATTTCCAAAACTCTGTTGTGATTGGCGATCGTCAAACCGATCTTCAACTTGCAGAAAACATGGCAATTCGTGGCATTCAATACAACCCAGAAACCATGGGTTGGAAACAGATCTTGAAAGATCTAACGGTGAAGGCACGCGTTGCTGAAGTCATTCGCACCACAAAAGAAACGGACATCAAAGTATTCGTTAATCTTGACGAGCAAGGCGGGAACGATATTTCTACAGGTCTTGGCTTCTTTGACCACATGCTGGATCAAATCGCGACGCACGGTGGATTCCAAATGGTGTGCAAAGTGGAAGGTGACCTGCACATTGATGATCACCACACGGTAGAAGATACCGCTCTTGCGTTGGGTCAAGCGTTGAAAGAAGCACTGGGTGACAAGCGTGGTATTGGTCGCTTTGGCTTTAGCCTTCCAATGGATGAGTGTTTGGCACAATGCGCACTAGACCTATCTGGTCGTCCTTACCTAAAGTTCGACGCGCAATTCAGCCGTGAGCAAGTGGGTGATCTTTCAACAGAGATGGTAGTTCACTTCTTCCGATCTCTGACTGACACCCTAGCGTGTACGCTGCACCTGTCTTCTGCGGGCAACAATGATCACCACATCATTGAAAGCTTGTTTAAAGCGTTTGGTCGTACTTTGCGCCAAGCAATCAAAGTAGAAGGCACTGAGCTACCAAGTAGTAAAGGCGTGCTTTAAGGCTAACCTTAGCAAGGAGAAAAACAGTGACAGAACAGAAAGTTGTCATTATCGATACTGGCTGTGCCAACGTCTCTTCGGTGAAGTTTGCTATTGAACGCCTAGGCTATGACGTAACTATTTCAAAAGATCCGCAAGTCGTATTGTCGGCAGATAAGCTATTCCTACCGGGTGTGGGAACCGCCAGCGAAGCGATGAAGAACCTAGAAGAACGCGATCTTATCAGCTTGGTAAAACAGGTAGAAAAGCCGTTGTTAGGTATCTGTTTAGGTATGCAACTGTTGGGCAAAGTGTCTCAAGAGAAAGGGCAGAAAGCCGACGAGTTGGTTGAGTGTCTTGGGCTTTGTGATGGCGAAGTGAAGCTACTACAAACTGGCGATTTGCCGTTGCCGCACATGGGTTGGAATACAGTGTCAGCAAAAGCAGGTAATCCACTTTTCAAAGGTATTGAAGAAGGTGAGTACTTCTACTTCGTGCACAGCTTTGCAATGCCTGTTGGGGATTACACGATTGCGGAATGCGAGTACGGCAACCCGTTCACAGCAGCAGTACAAAGCGGTAACTACTACGGCGTGCAATTCCACCCTGAGCGTTCTTCAAAAGCGGGCGCGAAGCTTATTCAAAACTTCTTAGAATTATAAAAGGGATTTAGTGTGATTATTCCAGCTCTTGATTTAATTGAAGGACAGGTGGTTCGCCTTTATCAAGGTGATTACGGCCAAGTAACCGAGTACAAAGTCGACCCAGCAGAGCAGTTCAACTTGTACCACCAAGCGGGTGCTAACTGGCTGCACTTGGTGGATTTAACTGGCGCAAAAGACACGACAGCACGCCAGCTTGATTTGATTGCAAAGCTACTAGCAAGCACGCCAGCGAACATCCAAATCGGTGGCGGTGTACGTACAGAGCAAGACGTGATTGACCTGCTAGAAGCTGGTGCTCAGCGTGTTGTTGTTGGTTCTACAGCAGTAAAACAGCCAGAGCTTGTGAAAGGTTGGATGGAAAAATACGGCGCAGAGAAAATCGTTCTCGCGCTAGACATCAACATCGATCAAGACGGCACGCGTAAAGTGGCGATCTCTGGTTGGCAAGAAGATTCAGGCGTGACTATCGAAGCTCTGATCAACGATTACCTAACGGTAGGTCTACAACACGTGCTTTGCACGGACATTTCTCGTGACGGTACGCTAGAAGGCTCAAACGTAGAGCTTTACGTTGACCTATGCAAACAGTACCCACAAGTGCAGTTTCAATCTTCAGGTGGCATTGGCTCATTAGCAGATATCGAAGCGCTAAAAGGCAGCGGTGTGGCTGGCGTGATTGTTGGTCGTGCGCTGTTAGATGGTAAATTCACAGCAGAGGAGGCGTTTGCATGCTGGCAAAGCGAATAATTCCATGTCTTGATGTTCGTGATGGACAAGTGGTGAAGGGCGTTCAGTTCCGTAACCACGAAATCATTGGCGACATCGTTCCTCTGGCACAGCGTTATGCAGAAGAAGGCGCTGACGAGCTTGTGTTCTACGATATTACCGCTTCAAGTGATGGTCGTGTCGTCGATAAAAGTTGGGTCGCTCGCGTTGCTGAAGTGATTGATATTCCTTTCTGTGTGGCTGGTGGCATTAAATCAGCGGAAGATGCAGCGCGCATTCTTGAGTTTGGTGCAGACAAAGTGTCTATCAACTCACCTGCATTGGCGAACCCGCAACTGATTACGGACCTTGCTGATAAGTTTGGTGTGCAATGTATCGTCGTTGGTATCGATTCATACTACGACAAAGAGACCGGCAAGTATCAGGTTTACCAGTTTACTGGCGATGAAGAACGCACCAAAGCAACTCAATGGGAAACGCGTGATTGGGTGCAAGAAGTACAAAAACGCGGCGCTGGTGAAATCGTACTGAACATGATGAACCAAGATGGCGTGCGTAATGGCTACGATATTGAACAACTTAATATGGTGCGTGAAGTGTGTAACGTGCCATTGATTGCATCGGGTGGTGCAGGTGCCATGGAGCACTTCGCAGAAGCCTACCAAAAAGCAAATGTGGATGGCGCGCTTGCCGCATCGGTATTCCACAAGCAAGTCATCAATATTGGTGAACTAAAGCAGTATTTGAAACAACAAGGCATTGAGGTACGACTATGAGTGTGAAAGCCGCCGAAGTAAGTTCGCTAGCTGAGCGAATCAACTGGGAAAAGGTGGATGGTCTGGTACCTGCCATCGTACAAGATTTCCAATCAAGCCAAGTGCTGATGATGGGTTACATGAACCAAGATGCGTTGGCAAAAACGGGCGAAACAGGTCAAGTGACGTTCTTCTCTCGTACCAAGCAACGTCTTTGGACGAAAGGTGAGACCTCTGGCAACGTATTGCAATTGGTGAACATGCAGCTCGATTGTGACAACGATACGCTACTGGTGAAGGTGAATCCCATTGGCCCTACGTGTCACTTGGGTAACACAACTTGCTGGGATGTGGACCCTCAAGAGGAGTCACAAATGGTGTGGCTTCATCAACTTGAGCAGCTATTGGCTGCCCGCAAGAGTGCCGACCCAGATTCCTCTTATACTGCCAGTCTTTATGCCCGTGGCACCAAGCGTATTTCGCAAAAAGTGGGCGAAGAAGGCGTTGAAGTCGCGCTTGCGGCGACGTCGGGCGATAAGGCGGAGCTAGTGTGTGAATCAGCAGACTTGGTTTACCACTTGCTGGTATTGCTTCAAGATCAAGGCTTATCGATGAATGACGTAGTGAATAAACTGAAAGAGCGTCATAAATAAGCCTGCTATAGATAAATGAAAGCCCCTATGCTCTCGAGCCTAGGGGCTTTTTTACTTTAGTGTTCTTGATTCGGAGGAAAACCCGGCAGCAGTGCTGGTGGCGATTAGATTCTGAATCACGCTCGTCCCTTGCTGCTCAGAATGACGGTATATTTTCTAATAGTGCTTGCAGTAGAGTTATTTACGTCAAACAGGTACATTTATTCACGTCATTCCGATGAGCCTAAGAGAGGCCAAGAATCCAATTAAATCCAGCGTATTAAGCTAGGTACGGATGCTTTACCCACAACACTTCTTAAATTTCTTACCGCTTCCACAGATACACGGGTCGTTGCGACCTACTTTTAGGCTACTCACTGGCTGGTTCAAACGCGGATCTTGTACTGGTTCATCTTCTGGCTCTTTTTCAGGAAACGTGCCGTCAATGTAGTACCAAAGCCCACCTTCTTTCACGAAACGAGAACGCTCGGTCATGCAGTAGCGTTTGCCGTCTTCGTCAAAGTAAGCGTTGAATTCAACAAAACCTTCATTCTCGTTACAACCCGCTTCAGCTTTCACTACCTCAAGCTTGCACCAATCGCTGTCGATAGATTGGGCAATGCCTTCACGTTGCTCTTCTGCATTACAGCTTGGGTGGTATGTGTTCACCACGTAATCCACTAGACCTAACACATGCGCGCTGTAACGAGAGCGCATTAGCTGCTCCGGAGTGGTGACGTCAGCGTGGTTATTGTGGGCAAGTTCACAACACTGTTGGTAGGTGCGGTTAGAGCCGCAAGGACAAGAAGAAGCCATAAAATGAAATCTCGATTAATTAAGCGGTAAAAACAAACAACCCCACATAAGTGAGGTCGCAGGTATTCTTTGGGGCATTATAGCCGTTTAGGGCGTTTGAGACAGCAGTTCTTGAGCCCAAGCCGTGGATTGGCTAAACGCTTTGGCTAATTGTGGCTCAGTGAGTTTTAGGGCGGTACAGTATTTCTCTGTCATTTCCCAATCCGCTTTCTCGTAAGCGATGATCATAGATAGAAGGTAACCCAAAACGCCCTTGTGTCCGGTTAAGGCATGTTTGATTTCTTCATCGACTGGAATATCACTGATCACATCTTCAAGAGGTTGATCGAGGAGAGGGCCCAACAGTGAAAACATTCCAGTAAGAAACGCCTGACCAGGATCGTACTTGGTGTGCATTTGACTCAACAGAATCTCACACATCCGTGCACGTTGAATCGCTAATGAATAGAGAGAGTCAGGCTTGTCTTCATGCACCGAAGCGATCGCGACAAGTGAAATGAAACGTCTTAAGCGGTCTTCACCAAGGTACACTAATGCTTGTCGGAACGATTTGATCTTCGTTGTGAGCGTGTAACCCGAGTTTACATACGTCAGTAGCTTGTACGATAGAGTGACATCAATAGAGAACAAACGCTCGACCTCATTAAAGTCGATAGGTTTATCTGCGATCTCTTTACATAGCTGAATCACTGTTAGAAACGCGGGATTAAGGCGCTTCTTCTGAATCATTTCAGGTTTACTGAAAAAGTATCCTTGAAAGAAGTCAAAACCAGCGTCCATCGCTTGTTCAAATTCTTCATAGGTTTCGACCTTCTCAGCTAAGAAATCGATGCCAAAATGCCCTAACGACTGAATGTAAATGGCCGCTTTTTCGATCGGGATTAAGCGAATGTCGAATTTGATTATCGCGACGTAAGGTAAAAATCGCTTCCAAGCTTTGGTTGGAACAAAGTCATCTAATGCAACACGATACCCGGATGCATGCAGTTGTTTTATCGCATGAAGCAGTTCATCAGTCGGCTCACAATCTTCTAATACCTCAACAACTAATGATTCGTTAGGGAACAGGGTAGGAACGAGGTTAACCAAGCTTTGGTAAGGAAAATTAACAAAGCCGAGCTTGTCGCCCAGAGTACTGTAGTGTGTGGTAAGGAAATGATCAGATAGAAGTCGACTAGTAGCCAGCTCGGGTTCTACTTCTGGGAAGGTATTTTTCGGACCGTCACGGAAGAGAAGCTCATACCCTATGGTACGCTTTTCTCTGTCCAATATCGGCTGGCGAGCTACGTATGAATACTTCAATGCGGTACTTTGTTCTGTTTAACTGAGTAATACGATAATAGCGATTTTTTTCAAAATTTCTATGCTTTGCGCGTCAATCTTCAACACGCTCGACATGCTTTACTTCAATTCTGTGTCAAACGGTCGTGTTTGCAAGTCAAAATGGTCAGAATTTACTTTTAAAACTGAGCCTTGGGTATACCAATCGCCTAAAACAATACGAGTGTTTTTAGCACCATTTAGCTCAAAAATATGTGTATTTGGTCGATGCGTGTGACCATGAATCATCAGGTTGACGCAATTTTGAGACAATACTCGTTCAACTTCGCCTTGGTTGACGTCCATGATGTCGAGAGACTTGTTTTTTTTGTCGTCTCGAATGTCAGATTGAACTTTAGCGACAATTCTTTTTTTAACGAACCATGGAATGCGATTGAACAACCATTGTAGCCATGGCTTGTGAACGGTTTTTCTAAACTCTTGGTATTTCACATCGTCAATGCAAAGCGTATCGCCATGTAGGATTACGGCTTTTTGACCATAAAGATCAATCGTGCAGACATCATCGAGTAATGTCATACCGGTTTCTTTGCAAAAGCGTTTCCCGAGTAAAAAATCTCGATTGCCTTGGATGAAAAAAGTTGGCACACCGGTATCCGTCAGTGCTTTAAATTCTGCGCGGATTTGGTCTGCAAAAGGGGTGTTGTCATCGTCACCAATCCAGAACTCGAACAAATCACCAAGCACGTACAGTGCGTCGGCATGGATCGCTTCATTACGCATGAACGTCACGAAACATTCCGTAATGTCTGGACGAGAAGGGGTCAGGTGGAGATCAGATATAAATAATGTCGTCATAGAAATAAGGGGAGGCTAAGCCTCCCCACAAACTTATCTCTTAATAGCAATTTCAAAGAATTACTCTTCGATTGTAGTACCAGTGATCATTACGTCTTCTAGAGGTACGTCTTGGTGCATGCCGTAAGAACCAGTGCTAACACCTTTGATCTTGTTCACGATGTCCATGCCTTCGATTACTTCACCGAATACACAGTAACCCCAACCGTCTAGGCTTTCGCTACGGAAATCTAGGAATGTGTTGTTGTTTACGTTGATGAAGAACTGAGAGCTTGCTGAATGCGGCTCCATAGTACGTGCCATAGCAAGTGTACCCACTTTGTTGCTAAGGCCGTTGTTTGCTTCGTTCTTGATAGGGGCACGTGTAGCTTTTTCACGTAGACCAGACTCCATACCACCACCTTGGATCATGAAGCCGTCAATAACACGGTGGAAAAGCGTGTTGTCGTAGAAACCGTCGCGGCAGTATTGAAGGAAGTTTGCGCTAGTTTCTGGCGCTTTCTCTTCGTTTAGTTGAATCTTGATGTCACCAAAATTAGTGTGAAGGGTGATCATGCTATTTTCCTTTACTGTGTTGTATTCAAAGAGGGATTCTAGCCTAAGTTAATACGCATGGAAAACTCAGGACAATGAAAATATACGCTTTGTGCTTGAAGTTTAGCCGATTATCGTTTTATCCGTTAATTGCTATTACCTAATAAGGTCGGAGTTGTTATACTCCTTCTTCTCGTAATTCATTCACAAGCATAGATAGAGATCATGTTAAAGATATATAACACACTCACAAGACAGAAAGAGGAATTCAAACCAATTACAGCCGGCAAAGTTGGCATGTATGTCTGTGGAGTTACCATCTACGATCTCTGTCACATCGGTCACGGTCGTACATTTGTTTCTTTCGATGTAGTGTCTCGCTACCTTCGTTACCTTGGCTATGACCTAACATTTGTACGTAACATCACTGACATCGATGACAAAATCATCAAGCGTGCTGCAGAAAATGGTGAGTCTTGTGATTCACTGACTGAGCGTCTAATTGGTGAAATGCACGCTGACTTCGATGCCCTGAACATGAAACGTCCTGACGTTGAGCCTCGTGCGACACAGTTCATTGCTGAAATCATCGAATTGGTTGAAAAACTAATCGAGCGTGGTTTCGCTTACGTTGCAGACAATGGCGACGTAATGTTTGAAGTAGGTGAGTTCAACGAATACGGCAAGCTGTCTAAGCAAGACCTTGATCAGCTTCAAGCTGGTGCGCGTGTTGATATCGAAACGGCAAAACGTAGCCCGCTAGACTTCGTACTTTGGAAGATGTCTAAACCGGGTGAACCAACATGGGAATCACCATGGGGTCCAGGTCGTCCAGGTTGGCACATCGAATGTTCTGCAATGAACTCGTCAATCCTAGGCAACCACTTCGACATTCACGGCGGCGGTTCTGATCTTCAGTTCCCACACCACGAGAACGAAATCGCGCAATCATGCTGTGCACACGACACTCAATACGTGAACACATGGATGCACAGCGGCATGGTAATGGTAGACCGTGAGAAGATGTCAAAGTCTTTAGGTAACTTCTTCACTATCCGTGACGTTCTAGGTCACTACGATGCTGAAACCGTTCGTTACTTCCTAATGTCTGGTCATTACCGTAGCCAGCTAAACTACAGCGAAGATAACCTGAACCAAGCACGCGCGTCTCTTGAGCGTCTATACACGTCTCTACGTGGTCTGGATCTAAATGCTGCGCCAGCAGGTGGTGAAGAATACGTAACTCGCTTTACAGCAGCGATGAACGATGACTTCAATACACCAGAAGCTTACTCAGTACTTTTTGACATGGCGCGTGAAGTAAACCGTCTGAAGACAGAAAACCTAGAGAAAGCGAGTGAGCTAGGTGCGCTAATGCGTGAACTGGCTGACGTGATCGGTATTCTTCACCAAGATCCAGAAGCTTTCCTAAAAGGCGATGCAGGCGACGACGATGAAGTGGCTGAAATCGAAGCACTAATTAAGCTACGTAACGATTCTCGTGCAGCAAAAGATTGGGCTAACGCAGATATGGCTCGTGACAAGCTGACGGAAATGGGCATTGTTCTGGAAGATGGTCCAGAAGGCACAACGTGGCGTCGTAAGTAATCGAATCTTTTTAAAGGGCTGATGATTCAGCCCTTTTCTTTACAAGCTTTTATAAATTCTAAACTTTAACGAAGGTAGTGCTCTGTGGCTCAGATGTATTTCTATTACTCGGCAATGAATGCGGGTAAATCGACAACTCTTCTTCAATCTTCATTTAACTACCAAGAACGTGGTATGACGCCTGTGATTTTCACAGCAGCGTTAGATGATCGCTACGGCGTAGGTAAAGTGAGCTCTCGTATTGGTTTGCAATCAGACGCGCATTTGTTCCGTCCAGATACCAACCTTTACCAAGAGATTGCAGCACTGCATGAAGTTGAAAAACGTCACTGTATCCTAATTGATGAGTGTCAGTTCTTGTCGAAAGAACAGGTTTACCAACTAACAGAAGTGGTTGATAAGCTGCATATTCCTGTACTTTGCTATGGTCTTCGTACCGATTTTCTAGGCGAACTTTTTGAAGGCAGCAAGTACCTGCTATCTTGGGCAGACAAATTGGTTGAACTCAAAACGATTTGTCACTGTGGTCGCAAGGCAAACATGGTTATCCGTACTGATGAGCACGGTGTTGCAATCAAAGAAGGTGATCAAGTCGCGATTGGCGGTAACGACCGTTACGTATCGGTTTGTCGTCAGCACTACAAAGAAGCACTTGGTAAGTAAGCCAATCTAGATAAGAGAAAGCCACCGAATTCGGTGGCTTTTTTATTGTCTGATTGTTGGTCGCTGAACGAAGGATTAAGCGAGACCAAATTCGAACTTTTCTCTCAGTGCTTGGTAAGAAGATTCAACGTGAGCAGGGATTTTTTGTTCTGTTTGAAAGCCTTTTTCTGGGTAAGTCTTCACACGAGAAAAATCTTCCATCAATGCTTCCAGTACCATCATCAGGGGCATTTCTTCGTTGATGTATTCAAAGAAAGGATGCGCAGTAGAAGTCACTTGGAGTTGTGAATAAGGCGATTGCCACTGTTTTTCAAAGGTTGCAATGGCGCGTCGTTCCATAAATGGCTTTTGAACCAAGATGAGAGAATCACAGCTAATCCCTTTATCTTTCAACAACTGTTCGGTGAAGCGAACGTTCTCGCCGCTGTTGCTGGATTTTGTCTCTACTAAGATTGCTTCACTTGGCACGCCCGCTAGTTTTGCAATTTCTGCGAATGTTTCCGCTTCGCTTTTGTCAAACAAGCCATCTGTAAAACGCCCTTCGCCACCAGAAAACACAATGAGTGGCGCAAGTTTTTGTTTGTAGAGTTTGGCCGCGTATTCGGCAACACGTAAGTCATTGCTGCACATAACAAATAAGCAGTTGGCAGGTTTTAGCTCCTGCTTGAGTTGCATGTAATCCCACAGGGTTTCAATGTGTTGATATAGCTTCATAGTGCGTCCAGCGTTGAGTTGAATTGGAACTGATAGCCAAGTGCGACAAGTTTGTCTGCTAGGATTCGTTTATCTGCGGTTTCTGTGACTGGCGGAAGTGCTATATCTAAATCGCTTTGGGTAATCGCCGCTTGGTAAAATTCGGCTTTGCTTACGGTATTTGGTGTTGTGGCGTTTACCACTTCGTTATCAATTTGATTAAGCGCGAAAGCTGTCGCGGCTACCGCATCGTTTTGATGCACCATGTTTGCAGGGGCCTTACGGCTCACTTGTTTTAATCGCATTGCAAAGCGAGAAGGGTGGCGGTCAGAGCCAATCAAACCACTACAACGAACGATGGCATAGTCGATTCCGGAATCAATCACGTATTGCTCGGCTTGTAGCATGATGCGGGCGTTGTCTGAGAAGTGTTCGCTCGTTTGGGCCAAGGCGAGTGTGGCGTCTTCTTCTTTCATATCGACAGCAAGGTTTGGATATACCGTGGTGGAGCTCACCATGAGCAGTTTGTTTACACTGCTTTGTTTGGCTGCTGAGACTAAGCGTTGCCACTGCTGTGCGTACTCTTGCCCGTTGCCTTTACGAAATCCTGGTGGGAAAGCGCCAACCATGCGTTCAATCTGATGTTGTTCGATAAGCTCAATAAGCTGTTGCTGTGAGTGTGGTTCGTTGAGATCGAGTAGAGCAGGTTGAACGGAAGTGAGCGGGAACTCATCTAGCCTGGTTTGGCTTCGACGTGTCACCGTAACTTGATGTCCTTGGTCAATCAAAGTTTGTGCAAGTGGGGTGCCTAACCAGCCTGCACCTACGATCAATGTATTTGCCATCTGTGTGTTCCTACTGTTAGCCCTGAGATCACTCAAACAGGGTTTGTAATTCTAATCTGGCTTGTTGGTGTAGGGGATCGGAATGCCATTTCTGATGTTGTATCAAGTCAATGTTGACCTGCCAAGCCAGCTTTGTGAATTCTTCGCCAATTTTGATCAACGTATTCGGTGCGTAAGACACCAAATGCTCAGGAAGAAAGCACCAACCAAATCCCTTGTTCGCCAGTTCTAATAATATGTAGTAATCATCAGCGTACCAGATATCCGGGCTAAACGCCTGATTAAGACCGCTTACATCTTCACTCTTTGAGCGGATAACGAGTTGACGATGTTGCTTGAGTTCATCGATGTTGCGGATCTTTTGCTGTGCGAGTGGATGTTCTGAAGAGACAAATACATCAAAGCCGATATGACCTAGGTTAGATAGGTCGACGTTTTTAGGCATCTGTAAGTCACTTAATATAATGCCTGTGGTAGCACGCTCTGATTTCACCAACTCGATGATATCTGGACTTGAAGCCGTGAGACATTCCACTTGAAGATTAGGAAACTTTTGTTCCAAATGTTTTAAAGCAATGGGGAGGCGGGTTAATGGAATCCCCTCATCAACCGCAAGAACGAGCTTACTCGCTGGTGCAGAAAAGAGTTGAGATGCTTTGTTATTCAGTCGATCCAGTTGGCTTAAGGTGGCGAGGGCATAGGGCATCAACTGATGGCCTTTCTCGGTCAGTTTAGGATAGCGGCCTGTACGGTCAAACAAATCAACGCCACAATCAAGTTCCATATTCATGATGTGTTGGCTGATCACCGATTGAGCTCGCCCAAGCTTACGCGCTGCTGCGGAGAAAGATCCGGCTTCTGAAGTGGTGACGAACGCTTGAAGTTGTTCAATAGTAAACATATCGCTTTTACCGATGGTATCTAACTTTTACTTATCTAAATGATAGATAAAATGCCAGTCATTGAGTAGAACTATTTAGGTAAAACATCATGACTCGTAACGAACGTATCTTTCACGCTGTACTATTTGAAATGATTGCATTGGCGATCATCATTCCTGCGGCTTCTTTGATAACAGGGAAGGGATCGAGTGACTTGGCAGTGGTAGGTATTGGCTTGAGTCTTTACACCGTAGTTTGGAACTACATTTATAACCTGTACTTTGATAAATGGTTTGGCTCGAACCGAGAGGACCGTAGCTTAGCAATGAGAATTGGTCACACACTTGGCTTTGAGGGCGGATTGATTTTCCTATCGATTCCGGTCATTGCGTGGTTCTTGCAAATAACTTTATTACAAGCGCTTGCATTGGAAGCTGGTTTTCTAATTTTCTTCTTATTTTATGCAACGGGCTTTAACTGGGCTTACGATAAAATTCAGCCTTTTGGAAAAATGAGAAAATTAATCGCTTAATATAGTGAGTCTAGATAAATATAATTATCAAAAAAGCCACCAAGTATGGTGGCTTTTAATTTTAGAACTTGCTTATTTATATGAGCTTATTCTGCAGTTAGTACGCGAAGAATTTTATCGGCGTGTTCTGCAACTTCGATGCCTTCATCAGTTAGGTAACCGCCGTCCGGCTGTGTGCAAAGTTGTTTCTCATACAGACGAGCAACCGCTGCCTGCATTTCTTCTGAAGCTTCTTTGTGGACTTTGATGCCCGTTGCTGCGCTGCTTAAATCGAATTGAAGAAGTAGGTTCAGTTCGGCAATGTGGTCAGCTGAATATTTCATAGATATTTCCTTCGTACTTTTTTATCCAAGCTAGTCTGAAAACTAAGGTTGAGCAATAGAAAACACTTAGAAATGTTAAGTGCCGCGCTATAGGCCTGATATAACGCGGTTTTTTTATTCTAAGGTAAACATTTGACCCAAATATTAATAATGGTTAAGACAAGAACTCATAGTTGAATTTTATCGATTACTCTCTCAGCAACAACAAATTTAGTAAACATGAAAAATAGCCCTTGAAAAAGTCTGGAAATGGAGCGATTATCCGCGCCTCGTTAATTGTTTCTAAATGTTACACTTCCATGAACTTCAATCAGTTTGACTCACTATTACCACCTCAGGCTGCTGAACGTGCCGCCGAAGTAGGTGTTGGCAAAGCAACTAAAGCTCCGATGAAATCTTTCCTGCTGGCTATTTCTGCAGGTCTTCACATTGGTATCGCTTTTATTTTTTATACAACCGTAACCACAGGTGCCGGTGATCTCCCTTGGGGCATAACTCGCCTTATTGGTGGTTTGGCATTCAGCCTTGGCTTGATCTTGGTGGTGGTAACCGGCGGTGAGCTATTTACTAGCTCGGTTCTTACGCTGGTGGCTCGTGCAAGCGGCAAGATTTCATGGAAAGCCTTAGTGAAAAACTGGGTGGTCGTGTACTTCGGTAACATGGTCGGCGCAGTTTTACTGGTTGTGTGTATGCTGATCACTAAGCAATACATGTTCGACGGTGGTCAAGTCGGTTTGAACGCGATGGCAATTTCGCAACACAAACTGCATCACGGTTTCTTCCAAGCAGTCGCGCTGGGCATCATGTGTAACGTTTTGGTCTGTATCGCAGTTTGGATGACGTTCAGTGGGCGCACACTAACGGATAAAATCGCAGTAATGATCTTGCCTGTTGCTATGTTCGTTTCTGCTGGCTTTGAGCACTGTATTGCGAACATGTTCCAAGTACCAATGGCGATCGGTATTAAGTACTTTGCTCCAGAGTCGTTCTGGCAAATGACAGGTGCAAACATCGCAGACTATGCGGATCTGAACATGATGGGCTTCTTGGTGAACAACCTTATCCCTGTAACGATTGGTAATATCATCGGTGGTGGTGTCTTCGTTGGCATGTGGTACTGGATGATTTACCTACGTGATGAAGACAAGCATCTTAAGTAATTTTTAAGAAAGGCAAGCCCAGTGGCTTGCCTTTTTTTGATCTTTCCAAACTTAGTGTTTAAACCAACTCTTCATTGACGCCATATTCGTTTGGCGTCCAGTGAGACGTCATCTCTGAGGGTTCTTGCACTAGCCAATCCACTGGCGTTTCTAATAATAAGTCTTCGACCTTTTCTCGTGTGATTAACATATCCATGTGAGCTCTCCCGTTGTCGGTTAACCGCACTTTAGAGGAGTAAAGTGACGGTTCAATGACCAATCAATGACCATTAAATTTCTCAGAAGAGGGTCGACCGAAATGACGCTTATGTTTCTGGTTGCTTATGGGTTTTAGGGGTTTATCCACATTTTCTGTGGATAACCTGTCGCAAAGATCGTGAGTATCTATTGTGATCCAGAAAAATTCATAAAATGAGATGCTTATATGACTATTTAGTGAGCACGTTAGGCTTTCTCTTTGTTGATAAACTTCACTTTTATGCGTCCTTCTTTAGTTTGTACACAGGTAAGCGTCATCTCTAAGGTAATCGCTACCGACACACTTAGCATGACAAAAATCGCCAACATGATGACCAGTTGATACTTGATTGCCACCATAGGACTCGCTCCTCCGAGAATTTGACCTGTCATCATCCCAGGTAGGGTTACTAACCCTGTAGTCGCCATCGAAGCAAGGATTGGAGCAAGAGATTTACGAAGCGCTTCTTGAAGGAAAGGGAAGGAAGCGTACTTAGGTGCCGCCCCAAGAGAAATGGCTGCTTCATATTCAGATTTTCTCTGTTCGAAAGCGGTGAATAAGTTCTGTAGTGCGACGATGTTACTACTCAAGCTGTTGCCAAGTAGCATTCCCGCTAGAGGGATCATGTATTGTGCGTTATAGAAAGGCTCAGGCTTTACAAGGCCCAATGCGATGGCGGCAAGAAGTGGAAGTAAACTGCATGACAATCCGGTGATAAGGGGCATCATTAGGGGCTTTTTAGGGAGGTTTGCTTTACCCACAATTGAGCTCGCGCCAACCACTACCATAATCGCTAACCACGCTAAGTTCACCATCAAGCTATTCAGTTCAAATAGATACTCAAGGTACACACCAACCAAAATTAATTGCACGGTCATACGGGCAACACTGATGGCAGTGTCTTTGGCTATGCCTAATTTGTATCGAGCATTAATGGTAAGGGGAACGATAAGAATCAAACTAAAAAGTGCGAGTTCAAACCAATTTATATCGACAACCTGATTCATAAACCTTCTCCCAAAATTACCCGTCTGATTTTAACGGAGCTCATTTGGTTTATGAATTGCAGAACTCTGTTTTTTTGCAATCTTATGTCCAGAAAAAAGCAGACATTTGGTGAGGTTTTATTAACATTTGGATCACAACTTCTTGTCTTTAGTCGAAAAAATAGCGATTTAGTAGCACGGAAAAATCCATAAAAATGTAAACAAAGTTAATCTTATGTTGTATTCTTAACATGTATGCAAAAGACTTATTTCTTCACATCCATTAATATTTCTTCACAAAGAATATCAATCAAACACATCTCTGGATGAGCTCAAAAAAGTGTTGGATAACAAGGGCTGGAGCGTCAGATTTGATTGAACCTTACTGTTAGTATGGTCTAACATTTTCCAATAGAGATTGTAAAAAACTTAAGCTTGGTAACGCGAGCTTTTCAATAACACTAGATACAAAATAGGCAAATGTATGAGTGATGTTAACAAAATTGAGAGTGGTGAAAAACGCTCACTGGAGTGGAAGTCTTTCCTCTTCATTGCAGTTGTTCTCTTCCCAATTCTGAGTGTGGCTTTCGTAGGTGGCTACGGATTTATCGTTTGGGCACTACAAGTGTTCTTCTTTGGTCCTCCAGGTGCTCACGGCATGTAAGCCAGTGAGCTCACAACCACACTTTAGAAAAGATTTTAAGAGAGCAAATAATGAAATCATTAATCATTAAACTGTGGCGTACGATGACGCGCCCGGCAGTTCATATCAGCCTTGGCGTGCTGACTATGGGCGGTTTCATCGCTGGTGTTATTTTCTGGGGTGGCTTTAACACAGCCCTAGAAGCGACCAACACAGAAGAATTCTGTATTAGCTGTCACACAATGCGTGACAACGTATACGTTGAACTACAAGACACTGTTCACTGGAAAAACCACTCTGGTGTTCGTGCTACTTGTCCTGACTGTCACGTTCCACATAACTGGACAGATAAGATCGCTCGTAAAATGCAAGCGTCTAAAGAAGTATTTGCACAAGTATTTGGCAACTACGACGAACCGGGTGTTTTCGAAGAGCGTCGTATCGAACTTGCTAAACACGAATGGGATCGTTTCTCTGCAAACAAATCCCTAGAGTGTAAAAACTGTCACAACTACGATTCAATGGACTTCGAGCAAATGTCTCCAACAGCTCGTATCCAAATGAAGCAAGCAGCTGAGAAAGATCAAAGCTGTGTTGACTGTCACAAAGGTATCGCACACAAACTACCAGCTGGCATGGACAGCATCGGTGGTATCGTTGGTGACCTAGAAGGTATGACGTCAAACACAGATTACGGTGTTGGTCAGCAACTAGTAAGTGTTCGTCACCTACCAATCTACTTCGACGATAAAGGTACTGAAGAAGCAGGTCTTCTAAACCCTGCGTCAACAGTTAAAGTTCTTGAAGATAAAGGCGACTACGTTGAAATCGAAATCGATGGTTGGCGTAAAGCGAAAGGCTTCGGTCGTGTAATCCAAGAAGACTTCGGTAAGAACATTGCAGTAGCATCGCTACTAAAAGAAGCAGCAACAGACGCTAAAGTAGTTACTGCTGGTGAGAAGAAAGTTGATGAGCTAACTGGTCTTCCTTGGGAGAAAGTAGCTGCGAAAGTATGGATCAAGAAAGAATCTATGCTAAACGACATCAACCCTGTATGGGAAAAATCTGCAGAAGCTTACAAAACTAACTGTTCTGTATGTCACACACAACCAGCTGAAGCGCACTTCGATGCGAACACATGGCCAGGTATGTTCGACGGTATGCTAGCGTTCGTTAACCTAGATACAGACAGTGAAGCACTGATCTTGAAGTACCTACAGAAGCACTCTTCAGATTATGCTGAAGGTCACCACTAATAAGCGTCGGATTGGAGTAAATATAAATGGCTATTACACGAAGAAGTTTTCTTAAAGGTGTAGCAACCACAAGTGCAGCGTCAGTTATCGGTCCAAGCTTATTGGCTTCAGCATCTGCGAACGCAGCTGAGACTACAGGTACTTGGAAAGTAACAGGTTCACACTGGGGCGCGTTCCGCGCCCACATCTACGCGGGTAAAGTTCAAGAGATCAAACCGCTAGAACTAGACAAGAACCCAACAGAAATGTTGAACGGCATCAAGGGTATTATCTACAGCCCATCACGTGTTCGTTACCCAATGGTTCGTCTAGATTGGCTAAAGAAGCACAAATACAGCGCGGAAACGCGTGGTAACAACCGTTTCATCCGTGTTACTTGGGATGAAGCATTAGACTTGTTCTACCGTGAGCTAGAGCGTGTTCAGAAAGAATACGGTCCATGGGCTCTACACGCAGGTCAAACAGGTTGGAACCAAACTGGTGCGTTCAACAACTGTACAGCGCACATGCAACGTGCGGTAGGTATGCACGGAAACTTCATCACTAAAGTAGGTGACTACTCTACTGGTGCAGGTCAAACCATCATGCCTTACGTACTAGGTTCAACAGAAGTTTACGCACAAGGTACGTCTTGGTCTGAAATCCTAGAAAACTCAGACAACATCGTTCTTTGGGCAAACGACCCAGTGAAAAACCTACAAGTAGGTTGGAACTGTGAAACGCACGAGTCATTCAAGTACCTAGCGCAACTGAAAGAAAAAGTAGCGAAAGGCGAGATCAACGTTCTATCTGTAGACCCAGTTAAGAACAAGACTCAACGTTACCTAGAGAACGATCACCTATACATCAACCCGCTAACAGACGTAGCATTCATGCTTGCTGTAGCGCACGTACTTTACAACGAAGATCTGCACAACAAGAAGTTCATTGAGACTTACTGTCTAGGTTTCGAAGACTTCATCAAGTACGTTCAAGGTGAAACGAAAGACAAAGTTGTTAAGACTCCAGAGTGGGCTGCACCTATCTGTGGTGTGAAAGCGGACAAGATTCGTGAATTCGCACGCATGCTAGTGAACGGCCGTACACAGATCCTTATGGGTTGGTGTATCCAGCGTCAAGAGCACGGTGAGCAGCCATACTGGGCAGCAGCAGTAGTTGCAGCGATGGTTGGTCAAATCGGTCTACCTGGCGGTGGTATCTCTTACGGTCACCACTACTCAAGTATCGGTGTACCTTCAACTGGTTTCGCAGGCCCTGGTGGTTTCCCTCGTAACCTAGATACAGGTATGAAACCGAAGTGGGACAACAACGACTTTAACGGTTACAGCCGTACTATCCCAGTTGCACGTTGGATCGACTGTCTTCTAGAGCCAGGTAAAGAGATCAACTACAACGGTGGTAAAGTTAAGCTTCCAGACTTCAAGATGATGGTGATCTCGGGTAACAACCCATGGCACCACCACCAAGATCGTAACCGCATGAAGCAAGCGTTCCAGAAGCTTCAAACGGTTGTGACTATTGAATTTGCTTGGACGGCGACTTGTCGTTTCTCAGACATCGTTCTACCTGCATGTACGCAGTGGGAACGTAACGACATTGACGTATACGGTTCATACTCGAACAAAGGTCTTATCGCGATGCATCGCCTAGTTGACCCATTGTTCCAATCTAAGCCAGACTTCCAAATCATGAGTGAACTGACTCAACGCTTTGGTCGTCGCGACGAGTACACTCGTGGCATGAGCGAGATGGAGTGGATCCGCAGTCTTTACAACGATTGTAAGAAAGCGAACGACGGTAAGTTTGAAATGCCAGAATTTGATGAGTTCTGGGAACAAAGCGTACTAGACTTCGGTGAAGGTAAGCCTTGGGTTCGTCATGCGGACTTCCGTAAAGATCCGGAAATCAACCCATTGGGTACGCCTTCTGGCTTTATCGAGATCACTTCTCGTAAGATCGGTCGTTACGGTTACGAACACTGTCAAGAACACCCAATGTGGTTTGAGAAATCAGAACGTTCACACGGTGGCCCTGGCTCTGACAAACACCCGTACTGGCTACAATCTTGCCACCCGGACAAGCGTCTGCACTCTCAGATGTGTGAATCTGAAGATTTCCGTGCTACTTACGCTGTTCAAGGTCGCGAGCCTGTATACATCAACCCAGCTGATGCGAAAGCAAAAGGCATTAAAGACGGTGACTTGGTACGCGTATTTAACGACCGTGGTCAACTTCTTGCTGGTGCGGTTCTAACAGACAGCTACCCACGTGGTGTTGTGCGTATCGAAGAAGGTGCGTGGTACGGTCCTCTAAACGAGAAAGTAGGTGCAATCTGTACTTACGGTGACCCTAACACACTAACTCAAGATATCGGTTCTTCTGAGCTAGCACAGGCGACTTCTGCAAACACATGTATCGTAGACTTCGAGAAATTCACTGGTAAAGTTCCACCAGTGACTTCATTCGGTGGTCCAATCGAAGTTGCTTAATCACAGCACTAAGCTTTAAATGAAATACCAGCCTTCGGGCTGGTATTTTTTTAACCAAAATTTCAGTGAGCACTCTCTCAATACCAAATCTAAGTATCTGCACGACCGCTAGATTCGTGATGCTGATAACGAATTGGGTAGGAGAAGCGGAGGATAATGAGCCAAACTAAACAATAATAATCAAGTGAGTAGATTTTCTATGGCTCAAACCATTCAATTGGCCAATCACACCGAACTAACGGTGCATGATAATGATCTTCTGTTTGAAGTGATGGGCAACCAAGTTCATTTTTCGTTTGCAGGGATCCACAACAAAACCTTCACCGATCGTGAAGTCCTGTTTGAAATGCCTTTCCTCTACGAACAGGGCGCAACCGTGTTAGGCGACGGTTTCCAAATGTTGGCGCAGACCAGCGGCACCATTTCTCAACCTGTCGACGTTGGTCGTTGCCCGGATAACAACAACTCTTACCGTATTTACCCTGAGAATTCCCCAAAGCGTTACTACAACTATCTAGCTGTTGAAGACGCCGCAGGTTATACCTTGTTCGGTTTTACCTCTTGTCATCGCTTTGCAGGCTATTTTGAAGTGCAGCAGCATGGTGAGCATTGGGTTCTTTCTGCTTCTATCGACGGAGAGCAGACCCAAGTGGCTGATTGGGAGCACAACAAGCTGGAATCTGTTGCAGTATTACGTGGCAATTCTCTCTCTGAGTTATACAAACAGTACAGTGAGATGCTTGCCGAGCATCACCCAATCCGTAACGGTGTCACGCAAGATGCGCCTATTGGCTGGTGTTCTTGGTACGCATACTATGCGGATGTGACAGAAAATAACGTATTAGAAAACGTCGAATGCATGCAAGACAACCTAGCTGAGCTGGAATGGGTGCTGCTCGATGACGGTTACCAAGCATTTATGGGGGATTGGCTAACGCCTTCAGATAAGTTTTCTGGCGGTGTGAAAGAACTGATTCACAACATTCGCGCTAAAGGCAAAAAACCAGCGATTTGGATGGCGCCATTCATTGCTCAACCAGAATCGGAGATCTTCCAAAAGCATCCTGATTGGTTTGTGCGTCACCAAGATGGCAGCCTATTAAAAGCAGAAGGTGTCACCTACGGCGGTTGGCGCTGTACACCATGGTATATCCTCGATACTTCAAACCCAGAAGGGCAAGATCACCTGACTCATGTGGTTTCTGTCATGCGTCAAGAGTGGGGCGTTGAGCTATTCAAATTAGACGCAAACTACTGGGGCACGTTAAAAGGTAAGCGAAGCCAATCGGGTGTCACCGGTGTAGAAGCCTACCGCATGGGTATGGAAGCGATCGCTAAAGGGGCAGGGGATGCATGGCTGTTAGGTTGTAACGCGCCAATGTGGCCTTCTTTGGGCTTAGTTGATGCAATGCGTGTCTCTGACGACGTAGAGCGCCATAGCCATCGCTTTGAACAAATTGCGAAAGAAACCTTCTTCCGTAGTTGGCAGCATCGTAAGTTATGGCAAATTGACCCAGATTGCGCAACGTTCACTTCATTACCTAACCAAGCAGCCTCACGTGAAGATTACCAATTCCATCGTAACGTGCTGCTAGCATGTGGTGGTCTGCTGCTTTCTGGTGATCCTCTACCAGAAATCACTCCATTTGCGAGTAAGACGCTAGCGAAATTGATGTTGCGTCAGCGTCGTAATCAGGAATCGGCCAAGTTTACCGCGCTAGGTTTAAACCATGCTTTCCTGCCGCTAACATCTAAAAACGATCTGCACTGCTTATTTAATTACACCAATGATGAAGCGACAGAGTTTACGCTCACCGCAGACCAGCCAACAGATTGGTACGATTACTGGACAGGAGAGAAGCTCAACCAAGAGCCATGCCAGTTGTTGTTGGTGAGTTTAGACAAAGGCCTCAATGCTAAAGCGATCGTGACAGCTTAACCTTGCGCGCTTCCGAAAAACAAAAGAGCCTCGATTGAGGCTCTTTTTGTATCCATTGCATCTGAACCTAAAGCTAGTATTCGAATAGGAAAAAGTAGCCGTACCCGACAATCAAGGCTGGTATCGCAGAGTAGATAGTGGCGACAAGCGCAGCTTTAGGAGCCATTGCAATCGCAGGGAATAAGGCATCACCATCATTGGAAATGGCATTAGAAAGCTGTGCTGATAATGGCGCTGCGCCAGAGATATAAAGGCTCGTTACGAGAATTTGCGGGCCACAGCCTGGCAAAATACCAATAGCCAAACCAATGAGAGGCATCCAGATCCCCCAGTTTGAGAACGTCGCTCCCAAGTCTAAACCCGAGAAATAGGTGGTAAGTTCAAAGGCTAAGAAAGCCAAAATAACCCACGCGCTAACAAAGTTTGTGTCTTGAGCCGCTTTTTGAATCGGGTGTGAATCGATGATTTTGTCATCTTCAGATACCGTTGATTTGTAATCACCTAGCTCTTTGGTCATCGCCCACAAAAACATACTGACAACTGCAAATGTCGCACCTAACCATTCCATACTGTTTTCTTTGAGGCCAAGTAATTGGTTGGTATCCACTTGGAATGAGCCCAGAACGGCAATGATACTTGCAGGTATGAGCAGCCATTTCCAGAATGCTCCTTGAAGATTGATAGCACGTTGCTCGACTGGCGTGTGCGTATCACTATGGCTATTACAGCATTGAGGTTGTGCAACATCCTCTTTTTGCTTTGGGCGCAAGAAGTCATCAGCGTGGAATGCATTCACTACCCACCCAGATATTGCGCCTACGACAATACCTAAAGCAATCACACCAAACCCTGTTGCAGGTTCTGCTGCGAGTAATAAGAAGGCAGCATCACCCATGGTCGAGGTTAATACTGCAACGATAGCACCAAAGCCAACTCGGCCACTGATGAACTGAGTGGTGACAACGATAGCACCACCACAACCAGGCAAAGCTCCAAGGAGTGCTGCAAAGAAAACTTGATGGCTACGAGAGCTGTGGTAAAGCGCAGTGAGTCGATTTGTCTTCGACATGAAGTTCGAAAGGTAATGGTAGATAGCTAAGGTAGCTGCAACGTAACAAGAAACCGCCCAGAAAGAATCAGATAGGGTAGCGACGGTGACTTCTCTTGTGGTTTCACTAGCTAACAGAGCGAGCAATGCGATAGGCAGCAATAGCCTCTTATAGGCTAGACGAAATTGAGTTGGCTGCAGCAGCTGATGCGCCGAGTGGAAAATTTTTGTTGCGTTCATAGTAGGCTCAAATGCAAATAGGAATGATTCTCATTATATGAAAGTGAGAATTATTCGCAATAGGCGGTAACAACTTTTCTTCGTGTCAATTTCCCTCAAATCAGGTAAAGTATCGGCCTTTGTGAGCAAACCCGCTTCTAAGGTGTAATTCGTTATGCAATTCACCCTTTTAGGAAGCGCATCAAACTGACTTGAATAGGAAGAAACATGATTCTAGTTGTAGGTCATAAGAACCCAGACAGTGACAGCATCTGTAGTGCACTAGTTGCAACTGAACTTCTAAAGGCGCGTGGCGTTGAAGCAATGCCAATCCGCCAAGGCGAAATTAACCGTGAAACTCAGCACATCCTAGAAGTAGCTGGTGCAGAAGTTCCAGAACTTCGTACATCAGTAGCGGGTGAAACTGTTTGGCTAGTAGACTACTCAGATCTAGCGCAAGCACCAGACGATATTGCTGAAGCAGAAGTTGCAGGTATTGTTGACCACCACCGTCTAGGTGACGTGATGACAGTAAACCCAATGGAAGCATGGATCTGGCCTGTTGGTTGTACTAACACAGTACTGTTCAACATGTTCAAGATTGAAGGTCACGAGATCAAGCCTCAAATCGCTAAGCTAATGATGTCAGCGATTCTTTCTGACACAGTAGGTTTCGCTTCTCCAACTTGTACTCAAAAAGACAAAGATGCTGTAGCTGAGCTAGCGGCTATCGCAGACGTACAAGATGTTGACGCATTCACTAAAGATCTTCTAATTGCTAAGACAAACATCGAAGGTCTAACTGCGGCTGAACTTGTTGAAAAAGACCTTAAAGGTTACCCATTCAACGGTCGTGACGTAGTAGTAGGTCAGGTTGAACTTGCGACTCTAGAGCAAGTTGACGGCATGATCGAAGCACTAGAAGCGGATCTAGAAGCTCGTTGTGCAAACGACAACCTAGCATTTGCTGCTGTTATGCTAACAGACATCACTACTGCTCAAACTCGTCTTCTTTACAAAGGTGAGTGGGCTGAGAAGCTTGTTAAGCACGAGAAAGACGGCATGCTAATGATGGAAAACACTCTAAGCCGTAAGAAGCAAGGCTGGCCTTGGCTTCAAACTGAGCTTGTGTAATTTCATTATTACCAACGTATACTTTAAATGCCCGCCAATAGGTGGGCATTTTTCTATGGGAATAGGAGACAAACATGTCTGAAGCATTAACCCAAGAGCAAATGGACACCATCAATCGCTACAACGAAGAGCAGCGTTTGAAATACTGTGTGAAGGAAATCGTAGCAAACCGCAAAGTGTGGATTCTGAAAGATGAACACGGCTGCGTGATGCTAAATACAGAAGATGACGATTGTGTGCCTGTGTGGCCAAACGAAGAGTTCGCACAACAGTGGGCGACAGGTGACTGGGAAGAGTGTGAACCAGAAGCTATCTCTTTGAATAAGTGGCACAGCCGTTGGACATCTGGCCTAGAGGACGATGAGTTGTCTGTTGTGGTTTTCCCAAACCAGAACGAAGAAGGCGTAGTTCTATTCCCTGACGAGTTTGATTTCGAGCTTCGTAAACAAGAGAGCCGTCGCTAGACACTACAAATCGTGCTCTCAAATTCAGAGAATAAAAAAAGCCTGCGTTGATGCAGGCTTTGTTGTTTTTAGAAGACGGTTTTTTGAGGAAGCGAATACTAGAGACTTACCACTCGCTCAATTTTTAGTGGTTTGGCGCTTTGTAGAAGTGGCTCTCTACCAGTCGCTGAGTAATCGCATGCTCTGGGTTGGTCAGCACTTGGTTTGTTTCACCAAATTCGACCACTTCGCCTTCATGCATTACCATCACCTTATCGGTAATGTGCTTCACGATGCCGATATGTTGCGACACGTAAACAAACGACAATCCCATCTCTTCTTGTAGCTCTAAGAACAGGTTAATGATCTGAGAGCGCATTGCCATGTCGAGACCGTTTAGTGCCTCATCAGCAACGATGATAGACGGTTGAAGAATCAAAGCACGAGCAAGACACACACGTTGCTTTTGACCCGCTGCCAGCATCTGAGGGTAGAAGTAAGCATGCTCCGGTAACAAACCTACGCGTAGCAAAGTATCCTTCACACGCTTCATTCGTGCATCCGGCGGCATGTTGGTGTTTCGCTTAAGCGGGCCTTCCAAAATACGCCCGATCTGAATTCGTGGATTCAAAGAGGTGTTTGGATCTTGGAAAATCATACGAATCAGCTTACAGCGCGTCGAATAATCTTTGTGCTCTAGACGTTCACCATTCACGCGAATCTCGCCGGAGCTTGGCTCAACTACACCAGCAAGCATACGCGCTAGGGTTGATTTACCTGAACCGTTTTGACCGATAAAGCCAATGGTTTGGCCCGGCTCTAGAGTAAAGCTAACCGGTTTTACCGCTTCCTTGACTGTGCGTTTGAACAGACCTGAGCGCGTGACAAACTGTTTCGATAGGTTATCGACTTCAAGCAACGCACTCATGAATGTTTCTCCGTGTTCAATGGGAAGTGACAGCTAAATTTGTGATTCTTAATACGCTTAGTATGTGGAATCTCTACACATTGCCTTTGTGCATAAGGACAACGCGGCCCTAAGCGACAACCAATTGGTAAGTGCTGCAAAGGAGGGATGGAACCCGGCAGCGATTGCAGTTTCTGTTTATGAGGGATCCAGTCATTAAAGTCAGGCATCGCTTTGAGCAGTGCTGCGGTATACGGGTGTTTTGGAGCCGCAATCAGTTTTTCTGTATCGGCGGATTCTACCGACTGGCCGCAGTACATTACCGTAATACGATTCGCCCACTGAGTAATCGTGGTCAAGTCATGACCAATCAACACAATCGTGGTGTTGTTAAGCTGATTCATTCGGCTCAACAAACGCAAAATTTGTGACTGAGTAATAGGGTCAAGGTCGTTGGTTGGCTCGTCGGCAATCAAGATTTTCGGCTTGGTTGCAATCGCCATTGCGATCATGACTTTTTGACATTCACCGTCTGTCAGCTCGTACGGATAGCTGCCCATCAAACGTTTGTGATCTTTGATACCGACTTTGTGGAGTAGGGCAATCGCCTGCTTTTTACGCCACTTGAAGCGCTCCCACCATTTGCCTTCGAAAGAGCGAGAAGGGATCGATTCGATCAACTGACGTCCTACTTCTTCAGAAGGGTCCAGACAGGTTGAAGGCTCTTGGAAGATCATCGCGATGTCACGCGCAATCACTCGTCGGCGCTCTTTCGGCGTCAATTGAAGTAAGTCGATGTTACCAAGGCGCATTCGGTCAGCGGTGACTTTCCAGTTGTCCTTACAAACCCCAACAATTGCTTTGGCGACGAGACTTTTACCCGAACCTGATTCGCCTACTAGACCGCGTATTTCCCCTTCGTTTAGGGTAATGCTCATGCGATCTACAGCTTTCACCAAGCCTGACGGTGTTTCAATTTCAATGGTTAAATGTCGAATATCTAATAACGGCATTATTCGATCCCCGCATTGAGCGCTTGGCGTACACCTTCACCCACTAAGTTTAGAACAACAACAGTAAACATAATGGTGAGACCGGGTAGCGTCACCGTCCAAGGTGCGATGTAAATCAGTTCGACAGAGTCACCAAGAATTGCACCCCATTCCGTACTTGGCGCCTGTGCACCAAGACCAAGGAAACCCAGTGCGGTGATATCAAGAATCGCAACAGATAGTGCTAGGGTGATTTCTGCGGCGATGACTGTTAACACGTTCGGTAGAATCGAGTTCCAAAGTAAGTAGAAGTCGTTAGCGCCATCCAAACGAGCAGCCATGATGTAATCTTTCTCAACTTCGGTATGCACGGCAATATAAACCGAGCGAATAAAGCGTGGAATCAAAGCCAAACATATCGCCAATAGAATATTGAATTCCCCAAAGCCCAAGAAAGCCACAAAAATGATGGCAAGCAGCAGTGATGGAATTGACATGACGGTGTCGAGAAGGTGGTTCAGTGTGCTAGATAAAAGACCTTTGGTCATACCTGCTAACACGCCAATAAAGCAACCGATAAGAGCTGCAATTGCTGTGATTGCAACCGCTGCACCAAACGTCAACTGAGAGCCCATGATAAGACGTGAAAGAATGTCACGACCTAAGTCATCGGTTCCTAAAAAGTAATCAACAGTGCCTGCTGGTGCCCATGATGGCGGAACCAGTAATTCGCCCGATTGCGCTTGCGGATCGTAAGGTGCTAGCAGAGGAGCAAAAATGGTAATCAGTACGACGAAAGCTAAACACCACAAGCCGAACATTGCCAAGTTGTTCGCACGGTAGCTGCGCCAGAAACGTTCGAACTGAGTCGGAATGCGTTCTTCCTGATAAACGTTATTTGTTAGCATACCATTCCTTTCTCACCAGAGGGTTAATCATGGCACCAATCAGATCCGAAAGGATATTGGCAGTTAAAACAAGGGTTGCTAGAACCATTACACCCGCTTGAATCGAAGCGTAGTCTTGATTGGAAAGGGCGTCTAACAACCAGCGACCAATGCCTGGCCAGTTGAAGATGGATTCAGTAATGATTGCCAGAGTAATCATGCTAGAAAGCTGAACCCCAACCTTTGGAATGATGGGGGGAATCGCATTACGAAGTACGTGTTGAGTCACGATCTCACGGTTCGACAAACCTTTGATTCGCGCGGCACGGATGTAGTTTTGGCTCATCACTTCTGCAACTGATGCTCGCATCAAGCCAATGACCTGAGTGGTTGGCGTTAAGGCCAATACCAAACATGGCAGAATCATGTGCTCAATAACACTTTGCAGCGCATGCGCTCGGTATTCACCTTTTGCCATGAAAGCATCAATGATAGCGAATCCTGTTACGTGGTCGATTTCATAGAGTAGGTCATAGCGCCCTGCAACTGGGAACACGTGATACTGAAGTGAAAACACCATAATCAGCATGAGAGCAACCCAGAAGATTGGCGCAGAGTAACCCGACATCGACACAAACGAGATACTGGTATCGAGCCATTTACCTTGCTTCATGCCTGCAATGGTACCCAGTGGGATACCGATAAGTAACGACACTACGAATGCAAAGAAACACAGCTCTAACGTCGCAGGGAAAACGACAGCGAGCTCTTCGTAAATTGGATTGCCATTTTTACTGATGCCGAAGTTAAGCTGAGACAACTCGACTAAATAACTTTGCCAACCCGACCAAAATTCAACGTTTGCCCAGTGGGAAGTGGGATCCAAACGCAGGAGTGAAAAGCCCACTAACGTGAGAATCATCAAAGTGATGACAAACAGATTAAGACGTCTTACGGCGTACCAAAACATTAATGAATTCTCTCAACTCTATCAAAAGGTTGTGCATTGAAAGGGCTCGACTTAAAGCCTTTCAGCGATTTATCGTGAACACGGAATTGAACACCATGAGCTAGCGGAATCACCGGGAACTCTTCGTTCAATATGTTTTGCGCTTGGCGGTATAAATTCAAACGGTAACGTTGTTGCTCTGTTTCTAACGCAAGATCCAACAAGAAGTCGAAGTCATCGTTACACCACATCGAAACGTTCAAACCAACGCGCTCTGATTCACAAGAAAGCAGTGGGCGGAAGAAGTTATCCGGATCGCCTGTATCACCAATCCAGCCCGTTAGCAGTAAATCGACATCATTGATGGTTTCTAACTGAGTACGCTCAAACCGGTCATCGGTCAGAAGTCGTAAATCAACGCCAATATCCGCAAAGTTAGCTTGAATCAGTTCAGCGGTTTTGCGTGGGCTTGGGTTGAATGCGCGTGGTTCTAAAGGCACCCACATTGTTAACTGAAGCCCTTTTTCGTAACCTGCTTCTCGCAATAGGGCTAGGGCGTAGTTACGGTCGTAACGGATTTTTACGCTGTCTTTTTGGTAAGCCCAAGAATTAGGTGGAAGTAGGGTATAGGCTTGAGTACCTGTTCCGTAGTAAACCGAATCAAGAATGTTCTGACGATTGATCGCGAGATTCAGTGCTTGTCGAACACGAGGATCGCGAAGCGCAGGGTGACCAGTGTTAATCGCAATAAAAGAAACGTTGTTCGCAGGTGTTGCGGTTAACTCAAGGTTTTCCGTTTCTTGAATGATTGGGATCTGGCTAGAAATCGGTGACGCCAAAACATCACATTCGTTTCTCAATAGCTTAGCCAGCGTGCCAGTACCGCGGTGAGAAATGTCGAATACCACTTGTTCCATCTTCGCCGGTGACTTCCAGTATTTTGGATGACGTTCTAAGCGAATCAAATCGTTTACTTGATACTCTTTTAGTTGGTAAGGACCGGTACCAATCGGCAGCATATCGATTTGTGCTTTTTCGTCCTTCTCTGCCAACTGCTGCCCGTATTCGGCAGAAAGCAAAACAGCATGGCTAGTGGCAATATTTGCTAAAAAAGCAAAGTTAGGCTGAGAAAGTACGAACTTAACCGTGTGGTCATCCAGAGCAATCACATCTTTCACGAGGTTTTGGAAATCCAAACCTGCAAACCATGGATAAAAACCACCACCGACGTCGTGAAACGGATGGTCTACATCAATGATTCGCTTAAAGCTGAATACCACATCTTGGGCGTTAAACGGACGAGTCGGTGTAAACCAAGCGGTTTTTTGAAACGCGACCCCTTGTTTTAAGCTAAACGTGTATTCCGTGCCTTCGTCGTTAACCGACCAACTTTCCGCAAGGTTTGCGATAGGTTGGTGAGATTTAGGATCGAGAGTGAGCAGCGTGTCGTACAGCTGAGGACTTAATGCTTCGGCTGTGATGCCGCTGTCAATGAGCTGAGGGTTAAACGTGGTTGGCTTACCTTGCCCACAAAACACAAAGCCATTCTCTCGAATATCATTGTGATCGATTTCGTCACCACATGCGGTGAGTAAGCTAATACCAATAAGGCTCAGCGATAGTCTTATAAAAGCTTTCATAATATGAAATGGTCATTGGACTTTGCTTGTTCCTTCTGCTTTTTGCATCAGGGCTGACAAGCGAAAATGATCCCGCTAATTTATCACCTTTGCCAACTCGCTCCAAACATAAAATCGTTGTGTAGCGAGGTGTTAGATCAAATTACCGTATCATTTCTGGTTGGCGACCTTATTTGCCTCTCAAATTGCTCACTATGTGTGTGATTTGCCGCTGGTTAGGAAACGGCTTGTTTTCCTTAGTATAGTGAGACAAAGCTAGAGTGAGAGGGCAGGTGCTATTTATCCTTGACCAACTAAGCCATATTTTCTGACCATGCCTCTGAGCTGGTGGTAACTTAGCCCTAACAGCTCTGCCGCTTGGCGTTGATTAAACTTCGCTTCTTCTAAAGCGCGGTTAAGCAGTTCGATATCTTGGTCTTCTTGCCACTGTTTGTAATCCAGAGGGAAGCGAATCTCAGCTCTCGGCGCCGTTTCTTCAAGTTCTGATTCTTCTTGATTTGCTGTATGGCCCAACGCGTTATCCCAACCCGCTTCAAATGGGTTAAAGATAAGATGTTCTATCGGATCAGAGTTTAAACCATGACGATAAATCGCACGCTCAATCACGTTCTTTAACTCACGTACGTTGCCCGGCCACGCGTAATCCAAAAGTGATTGCTGTGCTTCTTCCGTAAAGCCAACAAAGTATTCCAACTGCAATTCACGGCACATCTTGATCGCGTAATGCTCGGCAAGGGAAAGAATGTCTTCCTTTCGCTCTCTCAGTGGTGGAAGCATGATGACGTCAAACGCCAAACGGTCGAGTAAATCTGCGCGGAAATCGCCTTGTTCCGCCAGTTTTGGTAAATCGGCATTGGTTGCACAAACTAAGCGCACATCTGCAGTCAGTGCAGTATGTCCGCCAACACGTTCGTACTCACCATATTCAATCACGCGTAGAA
Organism: Vibrio sp. CUB2; assembly: GCF_001557945.1. Lineage (NCBI taxonomy): Bacteria > Pseudomonadati > Pseudomonadota > Gammaproteobacteria > Vibrionales > Vibrionaceae > Vibrio > Vibrio sp. CUB2. The sequence continues at coordinate 262,131 of NZ_LNRB01000003.1, forward strand.
GTTTTTCTTGAACAAGAAGAGGAGCCGTCGCCAATTCATCAAGGAATAAGGTACCACCTTCTGCGCGTTCGAAGCGGCCTTTGTGCTTACCTTTAGAGCCAGTAAATGAACCGGATTCGTGGCCAAACAGTTCTGAATCAATCAGACCTTCGCTTAATGTTGCACAGTTTAGAGAAAGCAGTGGCTTATCCCAACGCTTTGATAAATAGTGTAAACGTTGCGCGATGAGTTCTTTACCTGTACCTCGCTCCCCAATGATGAGAACAGGACGTTCAATCGGCGCAAGTTGTGATACTTTATCTAGTACGGCGAGAAAAGCGGGCGATTCACCAATGAGGTTCTGCTTCATAAAATCCTTCTTATTTTCTATCTAGCCACGATTTACAGTATTGGAGTTGGTGAAATTTACCAACAGTTGGTAAAAACCATCATAGCATAACGGAGTGTAACGACAACAAAATGCGTAACGTACTGTTTATTAAAGAAAATAAAAGTTGGCACGCTACTTGTTATACCTAAAGGGAGACACAAGGTGAATCACCACCTTGTCGAGTTTAAATAGGAAAAAAGAGGAGTTCCGTTATGGGTATTTTTTCTCGTTTTGCAGACATCGTTAACTCAAACATCAGTGCATTGCTAGACAAGGCGGAAGATCCTGAAAAAATGATCCGTCTTATCATCCAAGAAATGGAAGACACGCTTGTAGAAGTGCGTACTAACTCGGCTAAAGCGATTGCAGACAAAAAAGAGTTGGCTCGCAAAGTTGAAGCTTTAGAAGAGCAAATCACTGAGTGGGGTCAGAAAGCAAGCCTAGCTCTAGTGAAAGAGCGTGAAGATTTGGCACGTGCTGCTCTGATTGAAAAGCAAAAGCTCGAGCAAGTGATTAAAGGTCTTCACACTGAGCAAACGCTAGTCGAAGAAACCATTGAGAAACTGACTGGTGAAATCGGTAAGCTAGAAGCAAAAATCACAGAAACTCGCGCGAAGCAGCAAGCGCTAGCGATTCGTAACCAAACGGCATCGAACCGTCGTGATGTACAAAAGCAACTTCATGCAGGTCGTACAAACGAAGCGATGGCAAAGTTCGAGCAATACTCTCGTAAGATTGACGAGATGGAAGCGGAAGCGGATCTATACGCAAAAACGGGTAATGCAAAGTCGCTAGACCAAGAGTTTGCTGAGCTACAAGCACAAGACGAAATTGAAAAAGAGTTGGCAAAACTGAAAGAACAGATGTCATCGAACGATAAATAAGAAAGGAGCCATTTATGTCGACATTTTTTATTACTGGACCATTGATTGTCTTTTTAATCTTTGTCGCTCCACTATGGCTCTTCTTACACTATCGCAGCAAACGCAAAGCAGATAGTGCACTGTCGAGCCAAGATCTAGATCGCCTTCAGGTACTGTCTGAAAAAGCGGAAGCGATGCAGTCTCGAGTTGAAACATTAGAGCGTATTCTAGACTCAGAGTCCCCAACATGGAGACGAAAGTATGAATAGACGAGAACTGTATCGTGACCCAGTAAACGGCAAAATCTCCGGTGTGTGTGCTGGAGTCGCAAACTACTTTGGCGCGGAAGTTTGGTTGATTCGTATCGTCGTGATCTCCGCAGCCTTGCTAGGTGGTACTTTTTTAGTCTTGTTGGCTTACATCGCAATGACCTTCATGCTAGAGAAGCAACCAATGACTTACACCGAGAACATTAAGTCACGCGAAGAACATACGTTGAAGAGCAAACCGTGGCAAAAAGGACAGAGTCCAGATCAGCTGTTAAGCGTGCTTGAAAATGACTTTAACCGTCTCGATGGAAAAATTCGCAACATGGAAGCGTATGTCACTTCTGACACTTATCGCGTAAACAGAGAGTTTAATAAGCTCTAGTGATTAGTTACTAATTTATTGATAAAGCAGGCTTCGGCCTGCTTTATTTTTGTCTCAAATTGCTATTTTTAAAGAAATTTTTTGCTCTGATGCTCTAGAAGAACACCATAAATTCATCTACTTTAAAAGGAATGGATCTTAAATGGATGAATTAACATGAGAAAAGCGCTCATTCCAATCGCTGTCATGACGGTTCTCTCTGGGTGTGGAAAAGAGCTGCCACCAGTCCCTGAACCCGAATCTCGGCCCGCCAAACTCTTCACGGTCTCTGTAGGCAATGCTCAGTTTGAACGACATTTTCCTGCCACCACAGAAGCCGGCGACCGAGCAGTACTCGCATTCCGTGTGCCTGGTTTGCTTCAGTCGATTGAAGTCAATGCTGGGCAGATGGTCAACAAAGGCGATGTGCTTGCTGTACTCAACCCTGACGAGTATTCACTACTCGAAAAACAAGCTCGTGCGAATTACACCCTAGCGGATGTTCAATACGAACGTTCGAAAAAGCTTCGTAAAGAGCAAGTAGTGTCTGAGCAAGATTTTGATGCAGCGAAAGCTAATCATAATTCTGCAAAAGCACAGTGGAATCAGGCTAAAGCAAACCTGAGATACACCAAGCTTGTTGCCCCTTACGATGGCACTATTTCTTACCTGCCAGCGGAAAACCATGAATACGTGGCGGCAAAAGAAGGCGTCATGAACATTCAAACCAACCAAGTGATGAAGGTGTTATTCCAATTACCAGATCACTTGTTGAGTAAGTTTACGCAAGGTGCCAACGCACATGCGTCAATGACGTTTGATGCGTTCCCAGAGCGTTCTTTTGAATTGACCTTCCAAGAAATTGATACCGAAGCCGATCCTAAAACGGGCAGTTACAAAGTCACCATGGTGATGGCGCGCCCAGAAGGGGTGGGTATCTTACCGGGTATGTCCGGCAATGTGCATTTGGTGTCTGAAAATGCAGGTGCCACAAGAATTCCGAATTCAGCACTGTTTACTGAGAACGATAAAACGTGTGTTTGGCGTGTGAATGACCAAGGCATCGTTGAGAAAGTGACGGTAACGCTGAACGAGAAACAGCAGATTGCGTCCGGCCTAGAAGACGGTGACCAAATCATTATCTCTGGCGTCAACGTGATTGAGCCTGGCATCAAAGTGCGTGAGTGGGTTAAGGAGCGAGGACTGTAGTATGAAAGGAATCTTAGCTTTAACCACACTTTGCTCAGCAATGCTATTGGCAGGTTGTGGTGACAAAGGGCCGGAGCGAGAACTTGAAACGCCGCGCGTTCGAGTGGCTTCTCTGGAAGGTCAGAAGGTTGACGATAACCTGTATTTTCCTGCTGTCGCCAATGCTGCTGACCGTTCACACTTAAGCTTCCGTGTTGCGGGCGAGGTCAGTCGAGTCTTGGTCAAAGAAGGTGATAAGGTCACAAAAGGTGATGTTATTGCGACGCTGGACCCTACCGATTACAAGCTTGATGTTGATAACGCATCGGCGCGTTTTTCTGTGGTTGACAGCCAATACCGCCGTTCAGCCCCTCTAGTGAAAAAAGGTCTATTGGCAAAATCACAATTTGATGAGATTGCAGCACAGCGTCAAATTGCACTTGCTGAACTTGAACTCGCCAAGCTTCGTTTGTCGTTTACAGAGCTAAAAGCACCGGTTGATGGTGTTATTTCGCGCGTAAACGTAGACCAGTTTGAAAACATTCAAGTTGGTCAGTACATCGTAAACATTCACAGTGTGGATCGCGTCGAAGTACTGATTCAGCTTCCTGACCGTTTGTACGTTAATCAGCCTCCGACTGAAGAACATCTGACGGGAATCAATGCCGTAGTTCGTGTACCAAGCGGCAATGAATACAACGCTCAAATCAAAGAGTTCACCACAGAGCCAGATCCTAACACTGGCACCTTTACGGTGACGCTGTCTCTGCCTATGCCAGACAACGAATATATTCTTGATGGTATGGCGGTGGATGTGACCTCTAAAGATGAAAAGACCGGTCTGGACCTCAACATCGGTATCAACGTGCCAATTGAAGCCATCTTTAATGCTGATGGTGATGATCTGGATCGTGAAAACAAATTTGTTTGGGTCTTGAATGACGACAATACCGTAACTCGCAAGCAAGTGCGTGCTGGTAAAGCGTCACAAACCTCGGTTCAAATCCTTGATGGTTTAGAGCTTGACGACAAAGTGGTTGTCGCTGGTGTGTCCCGATTAAGAGATGGCATGAAAGTGGAAGTGGTTAAGCAGGAGGCAACTCAATGAGTGAACAAAATAACGTTGCGCCTCAAAAAGATGATGATGAAAACGTAACGGGCATCGCGGCGTATTTCATTCGTAACCGTGTAATTAGTTGGATGGTATCGCTGATCTTCTTAATCGGTGGTATCTCTGCGTTCTTTGGCCTAGGTCGTCTTGAAGACCCAGCCTTTACCATCAAAGACGCAATGGTTGTCACTTCTTACCCTGGTGCGACACCGCAACAGGTCGAAGAAGAGGTAACCTATCCAATCGAAAAAGCGATTCAGCAATTAACCTATGTGGATGAGGTTAACTCCATTTCCAGCCGCGGTTTATCGCAAATTACTGTGACCATGAAAAACAACTATGGTCCGGATGACTTACCGCAGATTTGGGATGAGTTACGTCGTAAAGTCAACGACTTAAAAGGCACGTTACCGCCGGGTGTTAATGATCCATCGGTCATTGATGACTTTGGTGATGTATATGGCATCTTGTTGGCCGTAACTGGTGATGGGTACAGCTATAAAGAACTGCTCGACTATGTGGACTATTTGAGACGTGAGCTCGAATTAGTCGACGGAGTGAGTAAGGTTTCTGTATCTGGCCAACAGCAAGAGCAAGTCTTCATTGAGATTTCGATGAAGAAGCTAAGCAGCCTAGGTCTATCTCCGAACACGGTATTTAACCTACTATCGACACAAAACGTCGTTTCTGACGCAGGTGCGATCCGAATTGGTGATGAGTACATTCGTATTCAGCCAACCGGTGAGTTCCAGAGCGTTGACGAACTCGGCGATTTGCTACTGACAGAGTCGGGCGCGCAAGGTCTGATCTTCTTGAAAGACGTAGCGGAAATCAAACGTGGCTATGTCGATGTTCCAACCAACATCATTAACTACAATGGCGAGTTGGCGCTCAACATGGGTATTTCGTTTGCCCAAGGCGTTAACGTAGTTGAAGTGGGCAAAGCGTTTGACCGCCGAGTGGCAGAGCTTAAATACCAACAGCCAGTTGGTGTCGAGATCTCAGAAATTTATAACCAGCCAAAAGAAGTAGATAAGTCGGTAAGTGGTTTCGTTGTCAGCTTGGCGCAAGCGGTGGGCATCGTAATTGTCGTTCTGCTCTTCTTTATGGGGTTACGCTCGGGTCTTCTCATTGGTCTGATCCTATTGTTGACGGTATTAGGTACCTTCATCTTTATGAAGTACTTTGCCATCGACCTACAGCGGATCTCTTTGGGTGCTCTGGTTATCGCACTGGGTATGCTGGTGGATAACGCCATCGTGGTCGTGGAAGGGATACTCATCGGTACCCAGAAAGGACGAACGAGACTTCAAGCTGCTACAGACATCGTAACGCAAACTAAATGGCCTTTGTTAGGTGCAACCGTGATTGCCGTTACGGCATTTGCTCCAATCGGTCTGTCAGAAGACTCGACGGGTGAGTACTGTGGTACCTTGTTTACTGTATTACTTATCTCTCTGATGCTGAGTTGGTTTACTGCGATCTCGCTAACGCCATTCTTTGCTGACATCTTCTTTAAAGGTCAGAAAATCAAGAGTGGTGAAGGGGAAGACAACGACCCTTACAACGGCATCATCTTCGTGGTGTACAAAAAGTTCTTAAACTTCTGTATGCGCCGAGCATGGTTTACGGTTGTGGTTTTGGTGGCAGGTCTTGCGGCAAGTGTGTACGGCTTTACGCATGTAAAACAAGCCTTCTTCCCATCATCAACCACTCCTATCTTCCAATTAGACGTTTGGTTGCCTGAAGGTACAGACATTCGCGCGACAAACGACAAACTGAAAGAGCTTGAAGGTTGGCTAGCTAAGCAAGATCACGTTGAGCACATTACCACTACTGCGGGTAAAGGCTTACAACGCTTCATGCTGACTTACTCACCAGAGAAGAGTTACGCAGCCTACGGTGAAATCACGACGCGTGTAGAGAACTACGAAGCGTTGGCACCACTGATGGACCGCTTTAGAGATCACATCAAAACCAATTACCCAGAAATCAACTACAAGTTGAAGCAAATTGAATTGGGTCCTGGCGGCGGTGCGAAGATTGAAGCGCGTGTTATCGGTTCAGATCCAACTGTACTTCGTACTATCGCAGCGCAAGTGATGGACGTGATGTATGCCGATCCTGGCGCGACCAACATTCGTCATGACTGGCGTGAACGTACTCAAGTGCTAGAGCCTCAATTTAACGAGAGCCAAGCACGTCGTTACGGTATCACTAAGTCTGATGTGGATGATTTCCTATCTATGTCGTTCTCAGGTATGAATATCGGTTTGTACCGCGATGGCACAACGCTGATGCCAATCGTAGCTCGCCTTCCTGAAGATGAGCGTATCGACATTCGTAACATCGAAGGCATGAAGATCTGGAGCCCTGCACAGAGCGAGTTTATCCCGCTACAGCAAGTGACGATGGGTTACGACATGCGTTGGGAAGACCCGATCATCGTTCGTAAAAACCGTAAGCGCATGCTAACGGTGATGGCTGATCCAGATATCTTGGGTGAAGAGACTGCAGCAACATTGCAAGCTCGTCTACAACCACAGATTGAAGCGATTGAAATGCCACCGGGTTACTCACTAGAGTGGGGTGGTGAATATGAGTCATCAGGTGATGCGAAGGCGTCATTGTTCACTACGATGCCGATGGGTTACCTGTTCATGTTCTTGATCACCATCTTCTTGTTCAACTCGATCAAAGAGCCGCTGATTGTTTGGTTAACGGTGCCTCTGGCATTGATTGGTGTAACAACCGGTCTGCTCGCCTTGAACACGCCGTTTGGCTTTATGGCACTGCTTGGTTTCTTGAGTTTGTCGGGCATGGTATTGAAAAACGGTATCGTACTGCTTGACCAGATCGAGATTGAGATGAAGTCAGGTAAAGATGCGTACGACGCGGTTGTGGATGCAGCGGTAAGTCGTGTGCGCCCAGTATGTATGGCGGCAATCACTACCATTCTTGGTATGATTCCTCTATTACCGGATATATTCTTTAAACCAATGGCTGTAACCATCATGTTTGGTTTGGGTTTTGCGACTGTACTGACACTAATTGTTGTGCCAGTGTTGTATCGTCTATTCCACAAGGTGGCAGTGCCGAAGTAACGACTGAGTTTTAAGAACGTTCTAAAGCGCCTCTGGCTAACCGTCAGGGGCGTTTTTATAAGGATTAAATATGGAACAGAATACGTGTGCATGGGCAATGAACCATCCACTTGAACGAGAATATCACGATGCAGAATGGGGCATCCCTGTGCATGATGATACCGTGTTGTTTGAGTTCATCACGTTAGAAGGTGCGCAAGCTGGTTTGAGTTGGATTACGATTCTGAAAAAGCGAGAAGGCTATCGTGAAGCATTTGAGCACTATGACTTAGATAAGTTAATTCAACGCGATGAAGAGCGCACAGAGTTCATCGTGGAGAACTACGACGTCGTTAAACATCGCGGTAAAATCAATTCGGTATTTAGCAATGCCAAAGCGGCCAAGCAATTGATAGAAGAATACGGAAGCCTTTCCGCTGCGCTATGGCAATTTGTTGATGGCAAGCCAATTGTGAATCACTGGACAGACATGAGCCAAGTGCCAGTATCGACAGAGCAGTCCAAAGCGATGAGCAAATTCCTTAAAAAGAAAGGCTTTAAGTTTGTGGGCGAGACGATTTGCTACGCCTTCATTAAAGTTTTTGCTTTGTATGGTTTAGGTGATAAGCTCTGCACCCCTTTAAATACAAGGCTTTCAAATGCAAGACCTACCAAAACAGGCTTATAGCTACCGTCGATTTTCTTTCTTAACACAGAAGTTCGGCTCATCTCTGAAACGTCAGACCAAACTAGCCCAAGACTACGCTACACAGCATGGCCTAACTCTCAGTGACACATCATTCGAAGACCTAGGGGTATCGGCTTATCGTGCTGCCAATGCCAGTGAAGACGCAGGCCTAGGCCAATTCCTGCTTGCTCTACGTGAAGGCAAGATCACCACACCATGCACGCTATTGGTTGAAAACTTGGATCGTCTATCGCGTGCTAAAATCAAAGTCGCAATGAGACAACTTTGGGATATCACAGACCAAGACGTACACGTTGTGACTCTGGTTGATGGCCGCATTTACACAAAGGACATGGATTTCGAGGACATAATGTTGGCAGGTCTCATCATGCAACGAGCACACGAAGAGTCCGAAACCAAGTCAAAACGTCTACAGGAAAAGTGGCAAGAACGTCGAACCCTCGGAAAATTCATCCACAAAAATTGCCCGTTCTGGCTCACCCCCAATAAAGATCGCACTGATTACGAAGTTAACAAGTACATCGAAACAGTACACCAAATCTACGCAATGGCACTTGGTGGCCTAGGTTCGCGAGTAATTGCTCAGGAACTTAATTCATCTGGCATCACTGCTCCCCGTGGTGGCCTATGGTCTACAGCAACCATCACCAAAGTACTTAACAACCGTGCAGTACTTGGGGAATATCAACCTAAACAACGTGTGATTGTTGACGGTGTACGTTCTGAAAAACCTATCGGTTCACCTATCCAAAACTATCCAGTGATCTTGGATTCTGATTACTTCGACCAAGTACAATCAGCCCTCCGTGGCCGTCATAAAGGAAATAACCGCAACTCAACCAAGACATACCGCAACGTCTTAAAACACATCGCACATTGTGGCTGCTGCAACGGAACGATCCGACTAAAGCAACAACAACACTTGTATTACTTGCAGTGCTCGGTTGAATGTAAAGGTTCTCGACCTGTCAGCATCCGATACTTGCACGACTGGTTAAACGAAGTGTGGATCACATCAGATTTCGCGTCTGTCAGCCTCTCAGACGTACCCGAAGCAAAGGAACTAGCCACGCTAGAGAGTGAACTGGAAAAGCTCACAGAAGCCGTTTCCGGTCTTGCTGCTGCATACGCTGCAACACTTGACCCAACCATCAACAGCCAACTATTAGAGACATCAGCCAAGAAGGTAGAAACCCAGACCAAATTAGACGATTTACGTTCTGAACTCTCCCCATACAACCAGACAAAGGCAGCACAATTTGAGCGTCAAATGCTGGTGGACTTGGCCTTCTCGGAACGTAACGAAGTCGAAAACTTTGTAGCCCGTACCAAGTTAACAGGCCTATTAGCACAGCTTAAAGACTTCATCATCCACAAAGGCCAAAACGATATCGTAACGTTTGAAATTAAGACCGCACAGAACGAGTCGAAGACCTACACGGCAGTGAAAAACCCGTACCACAAGACACGAAAACTCACCGGAAAAATCTGGAACTATTAGCCCTCTCTGGCACCTAAGAAGGAAAGCCCTTTTTCAGTGATCCCCGCAAGCTCTCAGGCCTTATGGCACAAGGGTTTGCAGGGATTTTTTCTTCTTAAAAAAGTGTTATTTTCTTACTTCAATCCACACCCATTCCTCACTTGGAACTGGTACACTGGTATCATGAAATTCTACGATAACCTTGCCGCAATAGCCCTTGCTAATAGACTGCACCTCTTTAACATGCAGACGTATCTCAGGACTCAGGTTAATGACTTGGTGCTTTATCATCCCGTCAACTTCTTGAAGTCCGGTGATCTTGTTCTTTTTGTCGTAAAACTCAATTAGCATTATTCATCATCCAATTTTTCAACTTCATACCTCCCCAAGACCTACGGATCTCATGGTTGGCCGATTGCAGTGCCAGTCTATGTGAGTTCACACGTTCTGGAATGTTTAAAGGTTCACACGGTGCAGACCTAAACTGCAACCCTGAACCATCATCGACCAAGTACACGCAATGATCCTCCGTCTCCGGTTCAGGCTCAGAAAAAACGTCTACAGTAGTGCATCGATCTTTTTTCTCCATACGTGCCATGAATGACGCATCGAAATCACCATCTTCATGTTTCTTATAATCAAGTATAGGCATGTTAACCCCCTTAAAAAGCCCCGTAGCATCACACCACAGGGCTTGTCATTAATTACTGGTACAACTGCATTAAACAGTCATGTTAACACCGCACGGACACGGTTCTGACGGTGGATGACACACCCAGTCAGCAGGGACGATCTTGTCTCCGAACTCACTTAACAGTTGAGCTATTCGCAAGTCCATTTCTTCGGGTGTTAACTGTTGCTTTTCAGTGACCTCGTCCTCTGTTTTGGCAACAATATCGAGCAACTTCGAATCACATTTAGCACGCAACTCGGCAGGCTGATCCTCATCCTTAACAACCTCAATCAAGAAGTCACCAACGTGAAACGTGTCGTTGTTGGCCTCTAGTTCAAGACGCTCGCGTATCAGTTTAGTGAGACGGTTCTCACTGCCTATTTTTCGACCCGTGCCGTAGGTATTCCCTGCTGCAAATCTTCCGTTTGAATCTCTCATGAGTTCACCTCCTTGGTGGTTTTATTGTATTTAGCATTAGCAACAGCACGACAACGGACACACGCTTTAGGTGCTGCCTTGTATCGTATTGTCTTCTTGTGGCCTGCATTCCAACAGGTTCGGCAAGTCTTCCCGACTGCCATTATTTCAGGGTTAAATTCCATTTAGGCCTCTATTTCAATAGGTGCTCCAGTGTATGGCACAAACGGACTTTTACACCATTTGCACCGTGCTTTAGGTGAGTCTGTCAGTGCTTCACAATCTGCATTCGAGCAAATTTTCGTCACATAACGCACACCAGTTTTTTGTTTCGGTTCAGTGGCATAGTGTGAGCCTGAACCCATCCCGATCATACGACCATCAGAACGCACGAACTTTTTCATGGCCTTGGCTAGTCGTCTTTTTTCTGCTCTGGTCTTAGGTGCTGTCAACTCTGGCACAACAGGGTTTGTACGTTCTACAGGTTCAGCTTGCTCGGCCTCGGCAGTATCCCAGACCAACAGGTTTGCAAACTCTGCCTTTGGCTCTCGGCTTTAAGTTCAGCCGCAACCGCTGCTCTATGCTCTTTACCGTGGGGTTTAAGGTCAATAGGTGGAGTCCATCGGATAAACGAACTCTCACCCCTTGGGTGCTTGTTTCCGTTGGCCTTGTACTCATTGAAACAGTGATCCGCAAAGGCCATTGCCTCGTCCATGTTGATACTTTCAACCGCATACTGCTGCAACGTTGGCTCACCCGGAATAGACCAACCCCAATCAGCCCATTTAACAGGCTTGCCAAGTTGAATCAGCTCAGAGTAATGACCCATCTCACGCTTAGCCAATAGCAGGTCTTTATAAGTTGGATTGCCGTACATGGTACGACGTTCTGACAACTTCTTGATTGAACCAGACAACAGGCCATTCAGAATGTGTATCCAGTCCTGACGTTCTGCAAACTCGGCCAAGTCTCTGGCATCTGCCAACGGTGCCACGCGGTCAAAAATAAGGGCATAGCCCTCAATACGATTAAAGGCAGGGACACGGTTTTTACGTGCCTTATACTCAAACTCGGCAGCAATTGCGGCCTCAAGTTCAGCACACTCGGACAACCATTGCTCTCGGCTAAAGGCCTCCTTCTCAGCGTCAGACCAACGGGAATACTCCGCACCCCATTCAGGGAATACGAAGTCCTCCGGAGTCAGCAACACCCAATCGTTTGGATCTGGTGTACCCATTGACGGTTCTTTGATTTTCTTACCAGACAGATCATAGTCCAGACGTTGACGCACCAGACCACGCATCTTCGCGTAAGTCTTCACGGCCTCCGTTCTGAACTGCTCCGGATCTCTTTGGATAGCAAACGGTGGTCGCAAGTACTCATCACTAACGGGACGTGCAGAACGTTGACGGTTGTATTCGATAGTCGTAACAATCAGGTTCGGGGCTTGATGTGAACCAGACCAGAAACGGCCTTGGCTATCCTGCTGCAACTTACCAACTGCCACGTAATGATCCGCACTCCAATCGGCTTTGCCAGTGTCACCATTCAAAGTAACAACAAGGTTTTTACGGTCTTGTGTCAGTGCATACATTTGTTTGTTTCCATAAAAAGACACTACTAGATCCTCCGGTAGTCTTGCTCTGATAGCAGATTCAATTTCGAACTTATCACTGGTGTATTGTGGTCGGTTCTTGTTTCGGTTGTCCTGACGATACTCAGTCGTCCGGTTCTTGTTGTTTTTCTTGTTTGACTTCTTATTCCGTGCAGCTTTGCAACGTTTGCACTTGCCATCTGCATAGAAATCTTTGTGCTTTTTATTGCACTTTTTACAGTGTTTAGGCTTATCTAAAGCCATACAATTAGCCCTCTCTGGCACCTAAGAAGGAAAGCCCTTTTTTGTCCCTTCAGCCCTTATGCAATAAGGCTTCACAGTGATTTTTTGTGCTTCTTAATTTACACTTTTGATCCTAACTCTCAATCGTTTTTAGCCCAGATCAAGACCCAGACTGCAAACAAAAATTAAGGGTACGAAAATGCTGGTGGCAATACATTTTTCCAGTTGTTTAGAGATACAAAAAAAGGCTACCCAACCGGATAGCCCATTGCACTTAATTGTTCGCGTGATCTATTGCTGCATCTCTTTGATGTGTCGGTACAGTGTAGCCACACCAACCCCCGCTGCCTTTGCTGCCTTCTCTTTCGAGATACCTTTGGCAACGTACTCCATCGCTTCTTCCAACTTCTTACGTGTCTTATTTGATTGCTGCTTGCCCTTGTACTTGCCCTCTTCTTTGGCACGGTCGATACCAATACGCTGCTTATCTAGCATATCTTCACGCTGCATCTCAGCAATAGCCGCGATAGTCGTCATGATGACCTTACCCATAGTACTTGTAACATCCATGCCGATATCTTTGACGTACACTTTCACACCCTTCGACTTCATCTCATCAACAAACGAGATCACATCACCAGTGTTGCGGCCTAGACGACTGATTGACAGTACAGCAATAAGATCACCACGCTTAACAATGCCACGCAGCTTTTGAAATTCCTCACGGCCTATTACATTCTTGCCCGACTCCTTTTCAGAAAACACCACGGCACTTGGGTATTCTTCTTGCAGCTTCTTAACTTGCTGCTCTACGTTCTGCTCTTTCGTAGACACACGAGCATAAATGTATTGTGTCGCGTCACCTGCTGCTTCTTCTTCTTGCAGTGCTTGCCACATCTCACCAACCACAACCACACGTTGTTGAGCCGGAATAGATTTAACCTCCGACCAATTAGCACCACAGACCTGCACAACTTTTTTCTGCTCTGCTTCACGTTCTGCTGCACTGACCTTTACGACCACACCTGCTTCATTCGTGTACTGGTAGCCTAGGTGGTTGGCATTGATTGTACTCATTCTCTTTTATTCTATCGTTTGGGTTAGGGCTTTATGATAATTTCTCATTTAAGTCCTGTCAACTCTAAATGATAGGGTTTTGATAGGTGATTACCCCCGCACATACATTATCGCTAGGGCATACCCATCTGATAGGGGTTTATGTATGCACTTAATGGCATGGGTTGCTGGTGGACTGAACTTGTGATACAATACTAGATCGACTAAAAAACCATCGTTCTTTGTTATGGAATGGTTGTAGCTGTTAATGGTCTGTATAGATTTGTTATTCCTAAGTGAATGGAATAGAGAGGAGTGCAACAATGTAATAACATTTCCACCAGCTTTACTTACATTTCAGTGTAAATACTAAGCAGGATTGTTAGATCATTGTGAAGAATGTAACGCTACACGATAGACACTGCATGGTTTGTTATCAGATAGTCATAGGGCCGCTCTTTATGTTATGCCTCTGTTATCAGTGAGGACGGCACACCTACACCCAAAACAATTGGTCGCTACACTTCTTTAACACCTATGCAACACCCCACCTCCCCCTTTATGAAAGAGAGTGCAGATCCATAACACGCTTTATAGTGCCACCGTACCCCAAAAAGCTTATCTTACAAAAGCTTATCTCCAAATCTCACAAATAGCACAAATATCACATAGGTCGGCATTTTCTTATAAATGATAAATGTGAGATTTAAAAGGGAGGTTTAACGTCTATTTGCAAAACAGGAAACCTGCTTGTTTGGAGTGAGTAAGCCCCACGGCTTTCATGGTTCCTGCTCTGGTGCTATTGCGTCCGAACTCCAAGCAGGTAGGCCGTTTTTCTAAACTATGCTAAGCAATTTCTTTAATGCAAGCAGTAGGCATGGTCGATGACCACATTGTTGGCTGTCCTAAAAAGCCGAATTAGTTTTTAATTCTAGCTATTTGGTCTAGTCATTAAGTGTATAGCTGTAATTTACTTGATAAATATAGGGTTTGAGCTTTAAAAACTATCATTCTATAAATATATTGAGGGGGAATGAACTCATTGAAATGATGCTACACTTTAAGCACTAAGGATACCCATAGCGCCAGATGATTAAGCAGTATCAGGGTTATGTTGCATTCTCTCTGGGTTTATCTGACGGCTAGTTTATTTAAATTTAATCTTGTTTTTCATTTGTCCGTTTAACAAAAAAGTATTCTTCAAAGAAGTCACTGTTTCCAATGACTTCTAGTATATTACTTGGCTAGTTCTTGCTTCAAAGTATTGAATAGAACATCGTTCTCAATCACGAACGAATCTTGGTATGTGAACTCATTATCTGCATAAAGGGTTTTGCCAGAGATGTTAACCACTTGACCGTTTTCAACACCACTAAGAAACTCTGGAGTTAAAATTAGTTTGTGGTAAGTCTCAAATGTGAGATTGTTGTAATGTGAAGCTGTAGAATGGTTGACTTCGTACCAGCTTTCATCTTCAAACCATATATGCGCTTCAGTAGAGAACGTGTAGTAGTTATCCACATAATCTTGAGTTACTTCGAACTCCCGCATCAAACGTAGACTAGAACTTTCATCGTTTAGGTAATACATAACACCGTTGTTGTAGTTAGCGACGTTCGCAGCACCAGATGGCATACCGTAGCAAGTATAACCCTTGGTGTTACAAATGGTGTCGAACTCATCAATGTCAGCATTTAAACGAGAAGCAAGCTCTTGGTGGTAAGCCTTTGTTCCGCCGTAGATATCTTCAGCAATAACATTAACAATTCGAGCTAACGAATTAGATACATAGAAGCTCACAGTGTGGGTATCTTCAATAGAAACACCGTCCAGTGTTTTCTCAATGGTCATCTCACCGCTCATTACGAATGAATCTCCGTGGTTAATGATTTGATAGATTTCAACAATGTCAGTCTCAAACATCATCACGGCGTACACGTCATTATCGTCAAAGATTTCAACTACATGCTCAGATTCTTCAGATTGGTCTGAGTTGTACTTCAAAGAAGATCCTTTTACTGTAAACTCAATGCCTTCTTTGTTTCCGTTCGTTGCCAGCTGGTAAGAGTCAGAGAAAGTTCTGGTTTCTGGATAGAAACGAGTCGCCCCGTAACCTACAAAGAACATGTCATTTGCATGATCAATGCCACACCAAACACCGTCACTCATTTGGCACAAAGCTAGAACTTCATTGATAGCTTTATTTGATAGATCTAGATTCACAAGTTCGGCAAAGGTAGCATCCACTTCAAACTCATCTTCTAAACACTCACCACCTATTCCGCAATCTTCTGTTGGTGGAATAGGGGCGGGTTCGATATCTGTCATTGGAAGTGATACACGGACTTCAAACGTGTTAGTTATAGTTGTTAAAGAGCCATCAGACACCGCCACAGAAATCTCATGTGTACCAGCATAGTTAGGATCACCGTGGATAACCATGTAACCATTCGAATCAACAGTAATAAATTCTGAACCGCTGCGAGCTGTGTAATATAGTTCATCACCATTAGCATCAGAAGCTTCTATTTGGTGGTAGGCAACCTCATCTGAGCTAAGACTAAAGTTAGGAACACTAGAAACAACAGGCGCATAGTTAACAGGAACCAAATCAGTAGGTGGAACAACTGGTGTTGAAGGCTCTAGAGGAATAAGCGGCTTGTTATCATCAACAGGCGGAGGAGTGGGAGGAGACGCTCCACCGTCTGAACCACCACAACCAATCAACGTCGCTGACACAAGAGATGCTAGAAATAACCTTTTCATTTTTACTTATCTGATATGTTTGAATAGGAGCGAATCCTATCAATGCGCATTATATTAAATCTATTTACAGTTTTTATAATTCCTATTTTTACAATTTGTGTTGAAAAATGCTTAGAAGAAGCGAGTTTAGCCGCCCATATACCCCTTGAATAGAGCACATTTTTAGAGAAATGACGCTTGGTTTTTTTATATCTCAGAGGTGTGAGGTTTTAAATGCAAGGCGTCTTTAATGGGCGATTCCGGACACTTTACGTTTTTTGATATTTTCCTTAATGACTCTTGGACTTTAAGTATCTAGTTTGGTGACTCACTATCATGAATTCTTTCTAAAGCTTCGACGCGACGCCATTGGTTTTGCTCGAAGCTTTGTTCTCTTAATCCGGCGATTTCTGTTTTCTTTTCTTCTTCGCCGAGGAAATCATTGTTGATGATCTCCGCTCGTTTCTCTAAATAATCGTTGAGTGATGCATTAAACGAGGCTCGTTGTTCATCCAAAGCCTGTAGTCGTTCGGCGCCTTCTTCACCCACCAAATCAACACGAGCCAAATACTTCTCTTGTGCAGACATTTCCGAGGTCTGATTTAGTTCAATCACTAGTGCGTTATTGCGCTCACTTTGCTGAATATATTCAGGTTGAGAGGCGAGATTTTCTTCGAGCATTTGTTGTTGAGAATCCGCGTCTAATTCAGTTTCTTGAATGGCGAGTTTATCTATTGCTAACTGACGTAAGCGATTTTCTTCATCGAAAAGTTGATCAATTTGTTCGTCGGTAAAAAATTCGCTCTGCATCGACAAGATGGCGTTGTTCAGTTGTTCCAATTCCATCAATGACAGTGAATTTCCTTCGAACGGTTCTAGCTTGGATAACGCTTCTTTGTAGGCGAGATAAGTTTCGAACAGCTCAGCGTTGATACCCAGTGAATTTGATTGTGATTCGCCGGCTTTTACGTTGGCTTTGATTTCTTCAAGGCTTTGCTCCCCAAGACTGCTCAATGAGTACTCAAAGAAGTCTTTCTGGGAGGAAAGATCAACTGTAGTGTCTTGTTGTGAATGCGCCTTTGTTGGCTTCGCTGACTGAGGTTGAAACAAATAAACCGCTCCTACACTAACGAGTGATACAACGGACACAATGACAAGAGCGGCTTTCTTCATGATAAGTTCCTTTTTATAGACCTTGCAGTTTCAGGCGATTTGCATGCTGACGATATAGTGTGACTGGGTCAGTTTCGAATAAGTGATGAATGCCAAGTAATCCGTTGATTTCATCCAGATGATTCATCTTGTAGTTGTCTCGAATCACCTTACCTAGGTGAGTACTGCATGCCCCAACAAGGCCATCGTTTGGACCATCAAATGCCAAGCCTAATACGACCATTGCGCCGTCTGTTGGGTCAAACAGATTGGTAAAGTTTGAAGCGCCCGTCCATGAGTAGTAATACACGCCATTGGATGCCAATAAATCACCATCTCCGCATTCACTGGTTGGGATGCCTTCCGGATAATATTGGTTGAACGCCAAAGAACCTTCGGTGGTTAGAGCTTCTAAAGAGGCCAAAGGATCTTGGTCGAGGTCTGTGCCACCAGAAAGTAAGTTAATCAGTGTGACGAGTCCTTCTGCCAACTTCACGGCCACGCCTTCACTAATAGAGCCTTCAGGCACCGTACCGCGCACAATATCTGCAACTTTAGAGCCCTTATTTACCCCTCCGATACTGGTAACGGATGCCACTAAGTCTGGGCGTATGGAGGCGACATAACGTGTTGTTGGGCCCCCGTGACTGTGCCCAATCAAGTTGACCTTCTGTGCGCCTGTTGCAGCAAGCAGTGTTTCAACCTGTGCCAAAAGCTGCTCACCGCGAGCATCACTGCTGTTAGTCGCAGACACTTGGGCAACATAAACCGTTGCGCCATCTTTGGTCAGAGAGTGTGGGATGCCATAGAAGTAATCGACACCGGCTAAGGTATCAAAGCCAAACAACCCATGAACAAGAACGATGGGATATTTAGTCTCCGTGTAACCACTGGCGTTGGCAGATGCAAAGGGTAGGGTGCTTAAAACGAAAAGCATTGTTGTTATGAATCTGAGTTTCAAAACCATCTCCTTGTGGTATGACCTCTTATGAGTTTTATAAAATAGGAGATAAGTTTTGCGGTTGAGAAGTTCGTTTGTGGCACATTGTTTTAATCTGTGATTACTCAAAAGAAAATCAACAGATTCAATTAACATTGGATTGATGAATATTAGAATGTTAGTTAATTCTAATTAAGACAATGAGTTAGTAACTCTATAATGAGGGGCAAAAAAATAGCCTCGCAGTACGAGGCTATTTAATAGTTGTTCTGAATGCTTATAATGAGGCTTCTTTTTCTAGTACGAGTGCGTTGTATCGCTCGAAGCCAGCTTCAAGATCGACAATGAGATCTTCAACATCTTCAAGACCGATGTGAAGGCGGACAAGTGTGCCTTCGAAGTTTGGATTCGCCACTGTGCGCAAACTGTTAAAGCTCTTTGGTTCGTTAGCTAAAATCAAACTCTCAAAACCACCCCATGAGTAACCCATGCTGAAGTGTTTCATGCCATCCAACAATGCTGTAGTTGCTTTCGGGTACGAGCTTTTCAATACGAATGAGAACAAGCCATTACCACCGGTAAAGTCGCGCTTAAAGAACTCATGACCAGGGCAGCTTTCTAGGGCAGGGTGACGAACGTGATCGACTTCAGGGCGGCTTGCCAACCACTGTGCGACTTTCAGGCTGTTCTCTGCATGCTGGCGTAAGCGAACATCCAAAGTACGAATACCGCGCAGACCAAGGTATGCATCATCAGGAGAAACGCATTGTCCCATAAGGTAGCTTTGCTCGCGCAGCTGGTCCCAGTATTTCTCTGACGCAACGGCCGTACCCAACATTACATCTGAGTGACCAACAATGTACTTGGTTGCAGCTTGGATAGAGATATCAACGCCGTGCTCGAATGGTGAGAAGTTCACACCGGCACCCCAAGTGTTGTCCAACATGACGATGATGTCTTGCTCATGAGCAATGTTCGCCATCGTTGGGACATCCATCACTTCCATGGTGATCGAGCCAGGAGACTCTAGGAACAAGATTTTGGTATTCGGTTGAATAAGCTCACGAATACCTTCACCAATCATAGGGTCAAAGTAAGTTGTCTCGACGCCCATCTTCTTCATGATGGTGTCGCAGAAGTCGCGAGTCGGTTCGTAACAGGTATCCACCATTAAGATGTGATCGCCCGTTTCAACAAAAGACAGGATGGCATTAGAAATCGCAGCAGTACCACATGGGTATAGGGCACAACCCGCACCGCCTTCGATCTCAACCATGGCATCTTGGAAAGCAAAGTGCGTATTCGTGCCACGGCGTCCGTAGAAGAGTGTTTTATTTGTACGGTTGATCATTGCTTGGTTCTTTTCAGCAACCGTATCAAAAACGATGGTTGAAGCGCGCTGTACTGGTGGGTTTACCACGCCGTTAGTCCATTTCTTGTCTCGACCTGCGGTAACGAATTTGGTCTTTTTGCCTTCTGACATAAAAATTCCCTGTCTAAATTACGATTTTCAATATTTAAAACATGGACCAAGGGTGGTTTGCAAGGGAAAAATGGAAATGACAGGGCTCGTCAGAGCATCATGTGAACATGAGGAGTAAAGAGGGGGATAAAGAAAACCGACAGCGTGAATCTGTCGGTTTTGTATGGATTTATCGGTTTTAATCTATTTATTACAGTAATGGGTTAAATAAATAGAAAACACGCTCTAGGAATCGAGAAAAAATGCTGCGCTTTTCCCACTCGACTTTATCAACCGTATGAGACTGACTGATGTAAGTATCCTGTAGCCACGACATTTGTCTTGTGAACTCTTCGTCGTCTACCGCAAGCGTCACTTCAAAGTTCAGCCACAAGCTTCGCATGTCCATGTTGACCGTACCAACCAAACAGAATTGTTGGTCAACCCCCCCCGATTTCGTGTGTAGTAAACCGCCATAAAATTCATAGATTTTGACGCCTGCAGCAAGTAACTCACTGTAAAACGCACGTGAAGCCCACTGGACCATCATCGAATCGTTCTTATGCGGAATGATCAGTTCCACTTCAATACCGCGTTGTGCGGTCATTTTAAGCGTTTCCAATAAGTCTGTGCTCGGCACAAAGTAAGGCGTCGTGATTCTGACAGAGCGATTTGCTTGGTTAATGGCCAGCGTAAGCACTTGGTAAATTAAGTACTCTGGCATCCCCGGACCAGATGGAACCACCTGAATTGGATGTTGAAACTCATCGCTGTTGTCAATGCGGCACTCTGGGTGCTTTGGAAACTGACGCTCGCCAGTCTCTACTTCCCAATCCCAACAATGGATAGCGCTTAATACGTTTACCGTTGGCCCTGTAACACGCACCATGATATCGATCCATTGACCCACGCCACTATTCTGTTTAAAGAAAGCAGGATCAACCAAGTTCATAGAACCTGTATAGGCTATCTCGTCATCAATCACGATGATCTTCCGATGCTGACGTAAATCCAATCGGCGAAGGAAAATACGCCACATCTTTACTTCTAATGCCTGCACCACATCGATGCCTGCATCCTTCATCATCTTGTACCAAGGGCTACGGAAGAAGCGAGGGCTACCAGCTGAGTCGAGCAGCAGCTTAACATCCACGCCACGCTTCGCAGCTTGAATCAATGCAGAAGCAACAGAGTCGGCCAAGCCGCCCGGATGCCAAATGTAGAACACCATTCGAATGCTGTGTTGTGCGTTTTCGATATCTTCAATGATTGAATGGAGAATCTCATCCGGCGATTGTTGAAGTGAAAGCGTGTTACCACTCAGTGCTGGAAGGCCAAGACGGTTGTTACATAACTCATCGATGCGATAGATGTGACGGCCCATGGCTTCTGGAACATGCGCGTTACAATCATTTAACTGAGTGAACCATTGTTGGAACGGTGTGAACATGACTTTGGCACGTTCCGCACGTTTTCGGCCAAGGTTGAGCTCACCAAACAGGAAGTAACAGGCAACACCAAGCACCGGAAGGATGTAGATGATCATGAGCCATGCGAGAGAAACGCTGACAGCGCGACGTTTTAATACGACACGAATAGTAACACCAGCGACTAGGAACCAATAAAGTCCGATGCTGGCTAGGGTGAGAAAGTGATAGAACTTGTCCATATACGCCAAAAGTAATAAGCCCAATATGGATATTAAGCGTAAATGGCGGAACGGGAAACTATTTTCATACCATCACGGATAAGTGATTTTGTGTTGTGAAATGAATTTTATAACGGGGGTTTGTGTTACTGAGGTGTGAAAAGTTGGATGAAACTTTAACTTTTGCGCAAAAAAAGCAGCATTTAGCGTGAACAATGATACATTTGTGCGATAAATGTGCTGATCGGGGTTCCAATTTTAAATTGAAACTGCTTTACTTGCCATACATAGAGCGTCATACAAACATCTTATAAAGTGTACATTATTTTTTACACGAACATATTCTAGACGCCTATCTCTATGCAAACACAACAATACATTTTGGAGAAAAAGCGTGGCTACAAATACAGCAGCACCACGTGATACGTGGGGGTCTAAACTAGGCTTCGTAATGGCAGCAGCGGGTTCCGCTGTCGGTTTAGGCAATATATGGAAATTCCCTTACACAGCTGGTGAGAGCGGCGGCGGTGCGTTCGTTGCAATCTACCTTCTATTTGTTATTTTTATCGGCTTTAGCGTAATGCTTACTGAATTCGCTATTGGTCGTAAGACAGGTCTTTCAGCAGTAGGTGCTTTCAAATCTACTGACCGTCGTTGGACATTTACGGGTGTTATCGGCGTACTAAGTGGTCTACTGATCATGGGTTTCTACCCTGTAGTAGGTGGCTGGGCGCTAGCGTACATCTTTAAAGTAGGTGGTGGTCTACTAAGTGCTCCTGAAGCCATTGGTGACAGCTTCGGCGGATTCATTTCTGATCCAGTTCAACCGCTAATGTGGATGGGTGTTTACCTGTTCCTAAACATCGTTATCGTAATGAAAGGTATTTCTGGCGGTATCGAGAAAGCGGGTAAAATCCTAATGCCTCTTCTATTCCTTATCCTGATCGTTGTATCAGTGAAAGGTCTGATGCTACCGGGCGCAATGGCAGGTCTTGAGTTCCTATTCATGCCAGACTTCTCGAAAGTAGACAGCAATGTCGTTCTAGCGGCGCTAGGTCAGGCATTCTTCTCTCTAAGTCTAGGTATGGGTTGTATGATGACTTACGGTTCTTACCTGAAGAAGAAAGAGAACCTAGTTCAAACAACCGGTATGGTTACGGCAATGGACACAGGTGTTGCAATCCTAGCGGGTGTAGCAATGTTCCCAGCAATGTTCGCATTCGGTATGGAGCCAGCAGCAGGTCCAGGTCTAGTATTCGTAGTTGTACCTCAACTGTTTGCTGAAATGGGCGGCGTAATTGGTCTTCTATTTGCTCTGATGTTCTTCATTGGTCTAACAGTAGCGGCACTGACGTCTTCTGTATCTCTACTAGAGGTTGTGGTTTCTTACCTAATTGATGAGAAAGGTCTGAAGCGTTCAACAGCGGTTATCTCTGCAAGTGTTTTAATGGCGACACTGTGTGTGTTCGCATCGCTATCACTTGGTGGTGTTGGTCCAACACTATTCGGTACGGGCGCATTTGATATCTTCGACCTACTAACGGATAAGATTTTCCTAGCAGTTGGCGGTATGTTGGTATGTATCTTCGCAGGCTGGCGTCTAAACCGTGCTGACCTAGAGAAAGAAATTACTAACGACGGTAAAGTATCTTTCCCACTGTTTGGTCTTTGGTACAACCTAGTTAAATACGTAATCCCAGTTGCTATCGCAATCGTAGCCTTCATGGGTATCAAGTCTGGTTTCGACAGCGGTAAAGGCGAAATCATGCTACTAGGTATTGGTATCATCGCAGTCGCTGGTATCTTCTCTAGAAAGCTATAAATATCTAGATTAAACAAACGATAGAAAGCGGGAGTCTTAACAGGCTCCCGCTTTTTTATATTTATCATTTATAAGAATGAGTTAATTCATATTAATTATGGGTATTAATTGTGAGATCACTCGCAAAGAGATTTAGATCACAAAAAAATGTATTAAAGTTGCAGTTGTTCGTTCCGATAATCCTTACAAAGCATGTGTAAATGTGTGGATAAACCAAGTTAAAAAATAGAAGACAAGGGTAAGGAAGGTTATTAGTGACAATGTCTGTTCGTAAAAAACTGTACGCGAGTTTCGGTGGCATTTTGGCAATCATGCTAGTGATGATAGGGATCATTACATTAGAAGTGTTGAACTCGCACAAAGTAGCTGATGAGGTGAGAACGGACGATGTTCCTGAAACCGTTAACTACTTAATCTTGATTGATGAAGCAGGTGACGTGTACCGCGATGCTTTAGGTAGCATCGTTAATGTTGCGGGTGCTCAAGCGGATTACCAATCCAATAAGCTAGAGTTCGCAGCCGCAATTGAAGAAGTGAAACGTCTTGAGACGGTTGGTGGGGAAGATTACCGTAACATCGAGAAGATGGAACGTTACATGGCGAACTTCACCCAAGATTTTGAATCTCAGGTGCTAACCAACCTTGGTTTAGAAAACGTTGAAGAAAACGTTGCGCGCCTTCGCTCTCTTTATGACGCTAACCTAGCGCCGATTGAATCTATCCTTGATGCAGCATCAACGGATGGTCGCCAAAGTACCAGTGAAGCGCTACTGGATCTTTCTGATTCATTTAACAGCATTGAGCTGACGATTTATGTACTTGGCTCGATTGCGCTTATTGCAACCGCGGTTATTGCGTACTTGTTGTCTAACTCGATTACTCTTCGTTTAAGTAAGCTGGACGAGCTGGCGCAACGTGTCGCTGAAGGTGATTTAACGGTAGAACCGATTGAAGATAAATCGGGTGACGAGTTGGCTAACCTAGCGACTTCCCTAAATAAGATGCAAGCATCATTGACTAGCCTTATTGGTTCAATTTCGCTCGTATCGGAAGAAGTAAAATCTGTTACCGGTGAACTGTCCGTTGTGAGCCAAGATATTGTGTCGGGTGCGAGCAGCCAATCTGATAAAGCAAACTTGATCGCGACTGCGGCAGAAGAGTTGAGCTTGACCATTTCTCAAGTTGCCGAGCAAGGTGCTGCGACGTTTGAAGAAGCACGCAAGTCGGAATCAACCGCTGAACAAGGTCGCAACGTGATTGTTGAGATGGTGGAAAGCATTCAGCAAGTATCACAGCAAATGTCGGATATGTCGGTGCAGATGAACAGCCTAGGCTCTCATGGTGAGAAGATCGGCGCGGTTATCAAAGTGATTGAAGACATTGCAGAGCAGACGAACCTTCTGGCATTGAACGCGGCAATTGAAGCCGCGCGTGCAGGTGAGTTTGGTCGTGGCTTTGCTGTGGTTGCCGATGAAGTACGCGCTCTGGCTGAACGCACAACAAAGGCAACACAAGAGGTCGGTGAGATCATTCAAGCGATTCAAGTGGGCACTCAAGAGGCCGTGACTTACACGGAAGATGGCTGTCGTTTGGTTGAGATTGGTGTGAGTCAAAGCTCGGGTGCGGTGAACTCATTGGAAGAAATCGTTTCTGGTGCGGCGCATGTCCAAAGCATGGTGAACTCAATCGCGACGGCAGCGGAAGAGCAAACTGCAGTGACGAAAGAAATTGCGGCTGACATTACCTCGATCAGCGATATCTCAAACCGTTCATTACAATTGGCGAATGACAGCTCGCAAAGCGTAGAAGGTCTGAACCGTAAAGTTCAAGAATTGGAAGCGCTGGTGGGTAAGTTTAAGCTCGCCTAATTGCTTAGAATCGGTATACTTCTGGCTCCAAACGTGGAGCCAGTTTTTTATGTTCGACATTCTACACACCCATCCAGATTTTCTGATCATCAATAAACATCCCAACGTCTCAGTACATAAGGACGATGGTGATACCATGTTGCTGCAAGAAGTAGCGAAACAAAGTGGTGATGAGCAGTTGTATCTTATCCACCGTCTCGACAAAATGACGTCTGGAATTTTGCTTTTGGGTCGCAGCGCAAAAGCAGCAAGTGCGTTGTCGCAAGCATTTGCAGATCGTGAAGTTGAGAAGTTCTACCTTGCGATTGGTTCGAAAAAGCCTAAGAAGAAGCAAGGACTGGTAGTGGGTGACATGGAACGCTCTCGTCGTTCGTCATGGAAATTGGTTAACAGTAAAACGAATCCCGCGATTACCCAATTCTTCTCCCTCGCTGCAGAGCCGGGAGAGCGCTTGTTTTTATGTAAGCCACATACTGGCAAAACACACCAAATTCGCGTGGCATTAAAATCCGTTGGTTCGGGTATTGTTGGCGATCCTATTTATAATGCAGGCAATGAAGCTGACCGTGGCTACTTGCATGCATTTTCACTGTGTTTCCCATATCAAGATGAAACACATTGCTTTGTTTGCGATCCGCGTGAACACAAAGCGCTTGGCAGCAAATGGCACAATGAAACGGTATCCCAAGGTCTCGACACTTGGCTCTCTCCGTGGGAGCTGAACTGGCCTACGATTAAATAACCATCACAAAGAAAACTAATAAGAGAATTCGATGCAAGCATCACAACTTCCGCTGTTTTTTCAGCATCTAGAAGCCGAGCTAACACAAGCTCCCAATGAAATCCGCCGACTGTTTCACGGTCGTGGTCGCCGCTTCGAAGGTTTAGAGCAAATCACATGTGATTGGTTACAAGGTCAGTTGATCATCAACCTATTTAAAGAAGTGGATGAGACGTTTCTTAGCGAATTAAAAGCAGGATTGAACGCGTTAGCTGAATCTGCTCTTTGGGCAGAGAAACAAGGTCGCACGATCGTGATTCAGTACCGTTACGCTGACGGTGCACCTTCAGAAGTTCTGTTGGGTGAGCTAGATGCTCGACCTGTGGTTGAAGAAAGTGGCTTGAAGTACCAGCTAGACATCGGTCGTAACCAAAACTTCGGTCTGTTCCTTGATATGCGCTACGGTCGTGACTGGGTACGTGAAAATGCGAAGCACAAAAACGTACTTAACCTGTTTGCTTACACGTGTGGCTTCTCTGTTGCCGCAATTGCTGGTGGCGCAGATAAAGTGGTTAACGTGGATATGGCGAGAGCATCGCTGTCAAAAGGTCGTGAGAACCATAAGTTGAATGGTCATAACATCAACCAAGTGAGCTTTATGGGACACGACATCTTTAAGTCGTGGGGCAAGATTAAGAAGTCCGGTCAGTACGATATGATCATCATTGATCCGCCGTCATTCCAGAAAGGCAGCTTTGCACTAACCAAAGACTACAAAAAGATTCTACGCCGTTTGCCAGATTTGTTGGCAGAAGGTGGCCAGGTGTTAGCGTGTGTTAACTCGCCATCGGTGACTAGCGACTTCTTGATTGAAAGCATGAAGGAAGAAGCGCCAGAGCTGACATTCCGTGAGCGTTTGGACAACCCACCAGAGTTTATGGATGTAGATAGCGAAGCTGCACTGAAGGTTTTGTTGTTTAGCTGAGTTTAGATAAAGAAACTTCTGAGTTTAATAATATTTTTCCATAAACAAAAAGCGCCTAGTACGGCGCTTTTTTAATGTTCGTATCAACGGCTTTAACCAATCTGTACTTCAAGATCGGATTCAATTGTCGAAGAGCAGGCGAGTACATAGCCTTGCTCAATTTCTTCTGGGGTCAATGTCTCTAGGCTGGTTGAAGAAACGCTACCTTTGCGAACCTTACACTTACAAGAGCCACAAATGCCGCTTCGACAAGCGACGATCAACGGTAATCCAGCACCTTCCAATACGTCTGCGAGGACTTGACCTTTTTGCGCATCGATCGTTTGAGCAAAGTCAGGTACTGACACACTGGCCTTTCATCTGACACTTCAGCTTCTTCACTGGCTGTAGGAGTAAAGCTTTCTTGGAAGAAGTTCGCCATATCAAAGCCAAGCTCACTCAAATAGCTTTGGACGTCAAGCATAAACTGATTTGGACCGCATAGGTAAACCGTGCGCTGTTTAAAGTCGGGCACCAGTTGTTTTAACCACTCGGTATTCAAACGACCTTCTGGGTATAGTGTTTCACCACGGTTTTTCAGTAGCAATTTCAAATTGAAATCTGGATAAACCGAATGGTAGGTCTCCAGCAAATCAAAGTAGATGGTTTCCGGCTTAGAACGGGCAATGTGCAGGAACTCAATATCAACACCAGCGTCGTTGCCTAGCCATTCTTTTGCCATCGCGAATACAGGCGTAATGCCACAGCCCGCACTAATGAGCAGTGCTTTCTTTCTACCGTTGACCTCGATTGGTGGATGATCAATGCAGTTGAAATCACCTGTAGGAGGAAGCGCTTGAACTGAATCGCCAATGAGAAGCTTATCGATGATGTAGTTGGATACCTTACCGCCTTCGACACGCTTTATCGTCAGTTGCAGGCAATCGTCACCGGAAAGAGAGCTGAGTGAGTAGGCACGAAACTCCATCTTGCCATCGATTTCAACGCCAAGGTTGATGAACTGACCGGCTTTAAATTCAAACAAGAGCGATTCTGACAGGTCTGCCAACTTGAGGCTCACTGCATCGGCAGTTTCATGGTATTTATCTACACAGCGTAACGTGACAGGTTGACTGCCTTGCCATTCAAAAAACATAACAATCTCTTTGGTTATCGAGTACTCAATAGATAGAAGCGCCCCCAATTAAGGAGGCGCGTGATAAGCGAGGCGATTACGCTGCTAGGATGGTTTTAAGGTCGTCCTGAACATTGCCAATGCTGCGCATGTCGAACTTCTCTTGGATAATCGCAATCAAGTTTGGCGTCAGGAATGCAGGCGCTGTTGGACCCGTGTAAATGCCTTTCACACCAAGAGCGAATAGCGTAAGTAGGATCACAATCGCTTTTTGCTCGAACCAAGACAGAACAAGCGTTAGAGGTAGCTCGTTGATGTCGCAATCGAACTCTTTCGCAAGTGCCAGTGCAAGCTGGATTGCTGAGTACGCATCGTTACATTGGCCCACATCCAATAGGCGAGGGATGCCATTGATGTCGCCAAACGTGTTCTTGTTGAAGCGGTATTTACCACAAGCCAGCGTTAGGATTAGCGTATCTTTTGGTGCTTCTGCAGTGAAGTCGGTGTAGTAGCTACGTTCTGCTTTGTCACCATCACAACCACCTACTAGGAAGAAGTGTTTGATGTTGCCTTGCTTCACTTGGTCGATAACCGCTGGTGCTGCGTTCATTAGTGCGTTGCGACCGAAACCAACCGTGATGTTGTGTTCGATTTCGTCATGTTGGAAGCCTTCTTGCGCTAATGCACATTCAACGACTTGGCTAAAATCATCACCTTCTAGGTGAGCGACACCCGGCCAGCCAACAATGCTACGAGTGAATAGACGGTCTGCGTATTGGCCAACGTTCGGGTTCAATAGGCAGTTTGATGTCATCACAATCGCGCCAGGGAAGTTAGCGAACTCTTTCTGTTGGTTCTGCCAAGCGCTACCGTAGTTACCCACTAGGTGAGGGTATTTCTTCAGCTCTGGGTAACCGTGTGCAGGCAGCATTTCACCGTTGGTGTAAACGTTAATGCCTTTGCCTTCAGTCTGTTGCAGGATTTTCTCTAGGTCGTGAAGGTCATGACCAGAAACAAGAATACATTTGCCTTTCACTGGCTTAACGTTAACAGTGGTTGGCTCTGGGTGACCGAACGTTGCTGTTTCACCATGATCCAGCATTTCCATCACTTTGTAGTTCATAAGACCGATGCGCATTGAGCAGTCTAATAGCTCGCCTAGATCTTCTGGGTCAGTACCTAACCAAGCCATGATTTCGTGGTATTCCGCGAAGATATCATTGTTGGTTTGCTCTAATACTCGCGCGTGCTCCATGTACGCTGCAGCACCTTTTAGACCGTACAAGCAAAGTAGGCGCAGGCCGATAACGTCTTCGTGTACTTGGTCTTTACCACGGTTTACTGCCACTTGAGGAGCAAATGCTAGGATTTCTTCTGCGCTGTTTGGCAGCTCGAAGTTCGCAACGTTAGGTACGTTCAATACGACTTCGTCAGCAAGTGTTGCGGCAGACATGACTTGGTCTTTTAGCAATGCTTTGTATGTTGCTGCTTGAGAAGTTAGCTCAAGGATACGCTCAGGATCGAAGTTTACGTTAGTCAACGTAGAGAAGAATGCTCTTGGAGCCCATTGGTTGATTTCATCATTGATGATGTTGAATTCAAGCGCGCGTGCTGCCCAAAAAGAAACCCCTTGCAGAGTGTAAACCAACACGTCTTGTAGATCGGATACCTCTGAAGTTTTGCCACACATACCTTGTGCGAAAGAACAGCCTTTTACAGCTGGGGTTTGGATTGTCTGTTCACATTGAATACAGAACATATTGGGTTCTCCAGTGATTGTAGTAATAGTCGTTTTGTTTTTCCTTATAGAGCAGAATGCGTGCCAATTGTTATGTTGTTGATTTTTAGTGGTTTTATTGCTTATTAATTGCGTAGTTGATGTGATTGTGACAACACGAATGATGTACAAATGACAACAGGGTTTTAGATGTGATGATAAAAGCAACGCGCGAGAAACGTTTTAACGGACGATAGTGGAAGTGCTTGTTAAACAGAAGAAAAGTTAATGAAGTTGTGTGGAGAAAGAGATTCCCTATTCCGCGCCTCTGTAGATTTCGGGAGTGACGCAATAGGGCTGCTGAAAACTTGGTGAGTTTAAAGAGTCAGAAGAAAGCGGAGACTAGAGCTGTTTAATTGTCACTAATGTGGAAGAGAAAATGAAATGCGTGAAACCAGATGGGGCAGTTAGCCAATGTACATTGGTGTTGGGTGTCATTCCGGACGAGTCTAAGCGAGCCATCCGGAATCCCTCTGTTCAAGAGGTAACTTTTTCCTTCTAGAAAAAAGAGCGAAGTAGGGTACTTTATTTGCTAATGCCGAGCTTTTTACCCATGCGATACAAGTTGCCTCGATCCATTTGTAAAAACTCCGCTGCTTTTGCCCAAACACCGCCAGTTTGGCTCAAAGCGTGCTCAATCAAGTCTCGTTGATAACTCTCTACAAGCTCGCGCATTGGCTGACTCTCTTTCGGCAAGTAATGCGATGTGTTTTTTACATCATCCAATACCAACGAAGTATCAAAGTGATTGAGCATGATGGTGATCGCACCTTGTTGAATGGCATGTAACGCTGCTCGCGTTAAGGTGTGTTCAAGTTCTCGAACGTTACCATACCAAGGCAGAGATTCTAGTTGAGTCAGTACCTTAGGGTGAACGTGAAGGTTTGGTGCGTTAAATTGCTGACGTACTTTTTCTAACAAATACCCCGCAAGAACTGGAATGTCGCCATCACGCGCACGCAGTGGTGGCACTTTGATTGGGAATACATTTAAACGATGGAACAAATCCGCACGGAATGTGCCATCTTCCACTTCTTTTTCTAACTGTCGGTTAGTGGCTGCGATGATGCGCACGTTAACCATCAAATGCTGATCGCTACCTACACGCTGCAACTCACCTTGTTGAATAACTCGCAGCAGTTTTGCCTGCAAAATCAATGGCAATTCACCGACTTCATCTAAGAAGATTGTCCCGCCATCAGCCAGTTCGAACTTACCTGCACGATGACTATTTGCTCCGGTAAAAGCGCCCTTTACGTGGCCAAACAGTTCGCTCTCTGCCAGACCTTCGGGTAGAGCGGCGCAGTTTACATAAATCATCGGTTTATCATTGCGATGAGATTGAGCATGGACGGAGTGAGCAACAAGCTCTTTACCCGTCCCCGTTTCTCCCGTTACCAATACTGCGTAATCTGATTGAGCAACGGTCGCAATGTTGTTTCGTAATTGATTGATTTGTGGGCTTAAGCCAACCATGTCACTGTGTTGTGAGCGCGCCTGTTGGATCAGGGTTTGCGTGACGCTCTTTTGCTTCTGGTTCTGCGCTTTAAGGGCTTTTAATTGCGCAATGTTACGCAGTGTTGCTGCCGTTAGTGCTGCGAACGTTTCGATTGCGACTGGGTCGATATGATCAAACGCACCAACCGCAAGTGCGTCCATGGTTAATGCGCCGACAAGTTGCCCCTCAACGTACAAGCTAAAGCCCATGCAGTCATGGACGTCAATACATTGATCTTCGGTTAACAGTGTTCCGTCAAATGGATCGGGTAGGGCGCAGTCGGCATCAAAGCGAACAGGCTCGCGACTATGAATGATGGCATCCAAACGGGGATGAGCTTTAGGAAAGTAACGGCGACCGAGTACTGAGCTCGACAAACCTTTTACTGCGACTGGCGTTAGGAAGCCATCTTCATCAAAGATAAACAGACAGCTCGCATCGCAAGGGAACACTTGCGCCACCCCGTCAATCAGGTTTTGGTATTGCTGCTCATGAGAGCGATTTGAGCTCAGATTGAGTGCGATATTGAGAAGTACGTGGTCGACAGTAGGAGTCATAACAAGCCCAGAGTTATCTTGAATGGGCTCATGCTAGCAACTTGATGTCATTTGAACATCGAAAGGTGTGAGAGATTGATGTTCCATTGACGACGATCAAGTGACATAACAGAACTGTGATACAAACAAGTGCAACTGATTGCGCTTGAGAGCTAGGAATGAGGGATTCAGCCTTCGCAAATAATATTCTCCGAAATTGAATTTTTTCCGTTGACCTGAAGTTAACTTGAGCTTTTATCCTCCATCTGTAATACACGTCAGGAGGACAGGTTATGCATAATAACTACATTAAAGAGTTAGCCGTAAAGAGCTACCAAGAGGACCTACAAAAAGAGTATTACCGCGCTAAGCAGCGGACGTGGCATTTTCCGAGTTTTGTCTCTGGAATTGTGGTGACGCTGGTGGTGAGTGGGATGCTTTATTGAGGGATGATGGAATAGAGATTCCCGACTGCATTCCTTCGTTGCAATCAGGAATCTCTCTTGAAGTTTTGTTTATGGTTTCAGCGTATGAAACCCGGAGTAAATACGCGTAAACGTAGTAAACCAACATGCTGCACCAAAGATGTACGCAATCACGGCAAAATGTTGCGGGAACAAACAAAACAGCACGAAGCAACCTATGGTCTCTGTGCCTTCTGTCAGGCCGCTCATGTAGTACAGAGATTTGTGCTTGTAGACAGGGTTATCGATACCACGTTTACCCGCCATGATCGCAAATGCTAAGAAGCTGCTTCCTGTACCAATAAACGAGAAGATCAAGAACGCGCCCGCGACAGCGTTTTGTTCTGGGTTTGCTAGTACAAAGCCAAAGGGAATCAGAGAATAAAACAAGAAGTCTAGGCTTATATCAAGGAAGCCGCCGGCATCGGTGATGCCTTGAATTCTCGCTAAAGCACCATCCAATCCATCACAGATTCGATTTAGCAGAATAAACGCTAATGCAAGCGTGTATTGCTCTGCCATCAATGCAGGTAAGGCAAAACAGCCAAGGGCGAAGCCAAACAAGGTGGTTTGGTTAGCCGTCACACCACATTTATCAATGAGTTTTGCGCTTTGTGCCAATGGCCACTTAATGATTTTGATACTTAGGCTATCAAGCATGGCTTGTCTCCCAAGGCCAGTTCAGGCAGCGACTGCCCTCAGGAATATCATCCTCATCGTGAGTTACCATTAAAGCAGGAATGTGGGCTTGTTGAAGCTGCTCCACAACCCAGTTACGAAACTGTACGCGCAGATCTTTATCTAATTTGCTGTATGGCTCATCGAGTAGGGCAACTTTCGGTTTTGCCAATAACATGCGGGTGAGAGCAATACGTGCGCGCTGGCCGCCAGAGATTTGATCAGGGAAAGACTCTGCAAGTTTAGTTAGCGAGATGTGCTTCAAAGCCTGCATCGCACGCTCTTTGCGCTCTGCGCCTTTGATTGAATCGGGCAGCGCAAAGGCCAGATTCTCCCACACGGTGAGGTGCGGGAAGAGCAAATCATCTTGGAACAGAATACCCACCTGACGTTTGTGCGCAGGTAAAGCATCCAGCTTTTCGTTATCGAGCGTGATTGAGCCTGAATAGTCGAACTCGGAAGACAGGTGACCAGCAATCGCATCCAACAAGGTGGATTTTCCGCAGCCGCTTGGGCCCATCAGGGTAACAATTTCACCTTTCTTTACGGTCATGTTGAACGCAGAGAAAAGTGTGTCGCCATTGGTTTTACGGATGGCGAGGTTTTCGAGACAAAGACTCATTCGGTAGTAAACCTTTAATAGACAACCGGCGATACTTGACGTGTAAACGACTAAGTAGAATCGCAAAAGAGAAGAACATTAACGGCAAGAGCGCTTGCCAAATTGCGTAAATCGCGGTGACACGACGGTCGAAGCCACTTGAGAGGGCTACCGCTTCTGTTGTTATGGTGCTGATGCGACCTGCACCCAGCACTAGTGTTGGTAGGTATTGCGCCAAGCTCACACTAATACCCACGGCCCAAGCAAAAGCAATGGCAGGCAGAAGAATCGGCAACTTCACTTTCAACCAAGCTTGCATTGGTGATTTGCCAAGGCTAAGAGCGACACGAGTCAAACCGTTGTCGAAGCTGCGCCAAGGCCCATCCAATGACAGGTAAACGAATGGGAAAGCGAAGAAGACATGTGCCCAGCATACCCAGAAGAAATACGCATTGCTGTCGAGATACAGAGTGGCGACCTGCATACCAAACAACACAGAAAGTTGTGGGATCAGCATAGGTACAGCGATGATGTACCCCGGCACCTGCCAACGGTATCGTAGACGGTACTCATGAGCGATCAGCGCCAATACAAGGGCAATAGATGCACTGATAACTGCAATCAACATGCTTTGCTCTAGCGTGCCAAGAATGCTTTGCCACTCGTATTCCCAAAAACGTAAGCTATAACGGCTTGGTAATAAGTCAGGGAAACGCCAACGCTGTGCAAAGCTCCATACCACCATCAAAGGCACCATTAACAGTGCGAGTAGGGCAATCATGGAGAACAAGGTCTTACCCGGTAAGCGGAAGCCGCTACGGCCGGAGTATTGCCAGCGTTTAAAGCCTTTGGTAATGCTCCATTCGACAAGGCGTGCAAAAACAATTAATAGGCTTGCAATAGCAAACAGTACCACTGCACCCGCCGCTGCTCTTGGTAGGAGCGACAAATCAGGATCGTTAAACCACTGCCAGACCAACACTGCAAACGTAGGAGGGTTGGTTGGGCCAATAATTAGCGCCACATCCACAACGGATAAGCTGTAAGCCAGAACAGCCAACATTGGGAAACGCAACTTCGCTAACCATTGTGGGAAAACGCATTTCCACCATGCTTGGGCGGAACTGTAACCCATCGAATGGCTGACTTTTTCAATCTTCTCAACTTTTAACTGCTGAAGAATAGGAATGCTCATCAACAATAAAAATGGTACTTCTTTAATAGCAAGCATGACGATCAAACCCAGTGCGTGTGGGTCTTTAATCAACAACGCTAAGTCATTCACCGTTTGCGCATTTGGATCGTAACCAAACATTTGGTTGAGTACACGAACGCCCATACCTGTTGGTGCGAATAGAAAAGCGAAACCAATAGCAAACGCGACATGCGGCATAGCAAGAAGAGGGGAAAGACTCATTTCAATCTTGCGCCAGAACTTGCTGCCCCATGAAGCTTGAAGAATCGCGAAAGTGATCAAACAAGCAAGGTAGCTGCTGAAAATGGCGGAATAGAAAGTCAGTCCAATCGACGTCCACACACCTTCCCAGTCAAACACAGCATGAAAGCCATCCAGTGAAAAGTGGTGCAAACCGATAGGGGGTACATAGCCGAGCGCAGACACCACCACCCCGAGTAGCCCCGGGATGGTCGGTAATATACAAACTGCGATAATAACTAGATACAGCGCTCTTAACATGGGTGTGTATTAATTTCCGTAGCGTTTCAGCCATTCTTTTTCTAACGCTGCTTGCCAGCTTGGATGTGGCTCCGCGATAGATTTGAACTGTTGAGTATTCTTAGCCGTGCCGGTTAGGTACTGGCTGCTTAGCACTGAAGGATCACCCCAGATGTTGATATCACCTTTGCGAGATTGTGCTTCAGGGCTCAATAAAAAGTTTATAGCAACTTGCGCGCCTGCACTGGCATTTGCGTTCCAAGGAATCGCTAAGAAGTGGATGTTCGACAATGCGCCAGCGTCCATTGCGTATGCTTTGGTACTTTCTGCTAGGTTACCGCTTGATTGTGCTGAGAAAACCGCGTTCGGGTTGAACGTGACAGCTAGGTCAATCTGACCATCATCTAGCAGTTGTACGGTTTCTGCTGTTCCGCCAGGGAACTGTTTACCGCCACGCCATGCAACAGTGTGGAATTCATCTAAGTAAGCCCATAGAGGCTGCGTAACGGTTTTGAATGCTTCGTCGGTCACTGGTTTTTGCAGTGCAGGATCGTTGTTACTTAACTCAATGAGCAGAGATTTAATGAAGCTAGTGCCATGGAACTCTGGTGGGCGAGGGTAAGTAAGGCGGTTAGGAAACGCTTTTGCGTAACTTAGCATTTCTGCGTACGAGCTTGGTGGGTTGTTGAGCGTCTCTTCATCGTAGATAAAAACAAGTTGACCGACACCCCATGGCGCTTCAAGGCCATCAGTCGGTTCTGAAAAATCAACATCTACCGGTAGTGTTTTGTCGACATATTGCCAACTTGGTAGACCGTCAACAAAAGGACCAAACAGCAGTTGGTTGTCTTTCATTGATTTAAAGTTTTCACCATTAATCCAAACCATATCTACGCTGCCACCGCTGTTCTTCCCTGCGGCTTTTTCTGCGATAAGACGAGTGGTGGTTTCAGAAATGTCGGTGACTTTTACGTGGTTAAGCGTCACGTTGTAGCGAGATTTAAGCTCTTTGCCTGCCCATTGGATATAGCGGTTGATCTCTTGGCTACCACCCCAAGCATGAAAATAAACAGTCTGACCGTCGGCTTGTTGTTCGATTTTTTGCCATTCTTCGGAGTGAGAAGTGGCATAAGAGGAGGTGGCAAAAGTGGTGGCTAAAATGCCAATGGTGCTAAGTAGCTTTTTCATACGTAATCCGTGTTTCTTTATCTTTGTTTTCATTTTGGAGCTTTGTTCGCCTATGTGATGAAAAACGTCTATTTTCAATACTCAACATAGGGGTATAAACAGGCTGAACGCTCCGTTCCCTCTACATGGATAGTAATCTATCTCGCTTTATTATCAACGCGAATTTGATAATAGTTTCATAGAATTATTCGCCTTGTGAGGTCATACCAATTCGCGTCAGTTTTTGGTTTTAAAAGTCGCCAAAAGAGGCACAAACTGTGAGCAAATTAGTAAGAATGAAAAGAGTGCAACTCCCGATAAGTCGCACTCTTTTGGCGTCAATAATGGATAGACCGGATTACTTCGCTAATTCTTCCATGTTGATGCCTTTTTTCTTCGCGATGTATTTTGGAATCAGAGACATGCCAAACAGGATAAGACCCGCAACCGCAAACTTCACTAGTAGCATCGCAGACACACCGTTTGTCGCAATATCACCCGCCATGTAAGCGAAGATGAATGCACCTGGTGCCATCGTTAGTAGAGAAACCAGAGCGTAAGTGCCAAGGTTTAGGCTGGTTAGACCGTAAGCGTAGTTCTGTAGGCTGAATGGGAATACAGGCACGAGACGCGTCAGGATCAAGAAGCTTGTACCGTTTGCTGCTACGCCATCGTCGATTTTCTTGAAGATTGGGTTATCGCCAAACTTCTTCATGATGGTGTTACGAAGCAGGAAGCGCGCCACGATGAATGCCGCCACCGCGCCAAGCGTTGCAGAAAACAGCGCTAAGATACCGCCTTTGATTGGGCCAAATACGATACCCGCTACGATGGTGAACGCACTGCCTGGTAGTAGGAAAACACATGCAAACACGAATGCTGCTACGAATACTGCGTAACCCCAAACGCCAAAGCTTGCGATCCAATCTTGTAGGCTCTTGATGTCTGTGATGATTTCAAGGATGCCAGTTTGTTTTGCTGCAAATAGAGCGAGAGCGATAACAGCAACAATAAGAGCGATTTTTACGAATTTCATAAGTTCAACTTCACTTAAACCTAATAATTAAAAAGATGTAGCTACAAAAACGTAGCTACAGAGACACAGCTACACAGACATACACTTGATTAGGCCCGCTTTAGATTTGTAGCGGTTGAACCAAGCTTTCACAGGGCTAGCGAGCACGTTTACTGGCGGCTCATCACCTTGCATGATTACAGGGCCGAACATCAGATCCAGAATGTGCCAAGATTTCGTACCAACACCCATCATGGATGCACGACAAGCCGAGCAGTAAACCACAACGTAGTCTGTCTCAAACTCTTCCACGCGGCGTTTGATTACGCGTGTTGCGACGTCTGGGTTTGCTGGCACTACCATGCCGCCAAAGCCACAACAGCGTGTGTTTTCACGTGTGTGTTCTGGTTCTGAGGTTTTGTAGCCAAGCTCGTTCAAGATCCAGCGGATACCGTCTTGCAGTTCTTTTTCGTAGCGAGTAGAGCAAGAGTCGTGAATGGTGAATACCACGTCACTGTTTTTCGCTTTTCCACGCAGAGCTTCTGGCAGACCGATTTCTGGAAGCAGTTTCCACAATGAAACCGGTTTTTGTGTGCCGCCAGATTTCTTGATCATGCCGTAGCAGCTTTGACACGCCACAATGACTTCTTGTGCGTCTAGCTTATCGAAGTCTGCTTGAAGCTGGCCGTAACGCTCTTTGAACTTCTCAGTTTGGCCAATAGCAGCGGTTGGTTTACCACAACACTTCTGCACTGCGCCCATGTCTGGGTACACTTCTTTTAAGTAGCTCGCAATTGCTGCTACGCCTTCTGGTGAGTAGGATGGCAAGCTGCATCCTGGCATAAATACTTTATTACTCATTTTGTCGATACCGCTCGTTTTGCCATAGTGAAGATTTTTGAGAAGCCCAGCTTCTGGTGCATATTGATTGCTTTGTGACCCGGCATTGGTGATTCACCATTGTTTGCCTTAACAAAGTCAGCACGTGCGCCTAGGAACATTTCCTTCATAGGGAAGTCTTTCGGACATACGATGGTGCACTGGTCACAGGCGTTACATGAGTAAGCCATCAGTGGGTCCATTGACTTGTTGTTCACAAAGTCAGAGAAGATGGTCTTTGGACAGTCACTGAAGTCGTTCATCATGATGCACTCGGTCATACATAGCTTGCAGCTACATTGCAGACAGCGAGATGCTTCTTGTTTGATTTGTTCTTCAGTAAAGCCTAAATCCACTTGTGCAAAATCTTGCTTACGCTCTTCAGCGTTACGCAATTCACCGTGTAGGCGAGGGGTATCTACCGTGCCTTTTGGTAGTGGCACGTCTAGACGAGATGAGTAGCTGTATTCTTGCTCGAAGTCGCGACCTTCAGTCAGTGGGCGAGTCGTTAGGAACCGCTCAACACTCATTGCGGCTTTGCGACCTAATGCCATCGCTTCAATCACGATGTTACCGCCACACGCGTCACCGGCGACGAAGACGTCTTCTAGGCTAGACGCTAGCGTTTGTTTATCGACTACATAACGGCCGCCGCGAGTTTGTTCTAGTGCGCCGCCAGTGATGTCAGCCACAACTTGACCCGTAGCGAAAACAACCGTATCCACAGAGATAGTTTTGCTTTCTTCGCTGTACTTAGGTGCAAAGTTGCCTTGCTCGTCAAAGATAGACACTACTTTCTTGATAGTGATGCCGGTTACTTTGCCGTTTTCGTGTTCGATAGCAACTGGGCCCCAGCCTGCGTTGAATTCGACACCTTCTTCTAGCGACTCGTCGATTTCGATTTGGCTTGCAGGTAGGTTCTCTAGGCTCTCAAGCGAACATTGGTAAACGTCGCTTGCACCGATACGCCATGAAGAACGCGCACAGTCCATTGCTACGTCACCACCACCGATAACCATCACGCGTTTGCCTGCACGTGGGAATTGGCGAGTTTCAGAAATCTCTTTCAAGTACTCAACCGCAGAGAACACGCCGTCGTTGTCGTGACCTGGTAGCGGAATGATAGAGCCTACGTGTGCACCGTGAGCCAGAATCACAGCATCGTGTTCGCTACGTAGAGTGTCGAAGCTGATGTCTTTGCCGATTTCAACGCCGAAACGAGTCGTCACACCTAGCATTGCTAAGTAGCTGTATTCGAAGTCGATAACGTCGCGTGGTAGACGGTATTCAGGGATACCGACACGCATCATGCCGCCGTATACGTCTAGCTTTTCGTAAATCGTTACTTCGTGGCCTTGACGACGAAGCTCAATAGCCGCTTGCGCGCCAGCAGGGCCTGCACCCACGATCGCGATGTGCTTGTTGGTTAGGGGCGCGATGTTAAGATCCCAGTGATCTTGGTTATCCAGTTTTTCTGCAACGAAGCGTTTGATGCCAGCAACGCTGATTGGCTGACCGAATTCAGTGTTACGACGACAAGAAGCCTCACAAGGGTGTGCACAGATGCGGCCAAGCGTTTGAGGTAGGAATAGTTTGCTGCGGATCAGATCCAAAGCACCTTGGAAATCCCCTTCGCCTGCCATGCGAACGTATTGTTTTACGTCTGTGTGCATTGGACATGCGGTTTGACATGCCGGATCGGCATCACCCATACAGCCATCGACAATCATTTGCGCGGTGTCGTATAGCTTTTGGCTAAAAATTACATTGTTCATTAACTGCGGTTTCCGTGTTGATTAGCTCTTGCCGTTGATAACGTTCACTTCAGGATTCTTCTGCTCGTAGTGAGCATGGCTGTACTCGATCCATGAGCCGTCGTAGTTGTAGACGCCTTCTGCACCTAATACTTCAGTAAGAATCATGGTGGTGTGGGCAGAGCGAACACCAGACTGGCAGTAAGCGATAACTTTCTTGCCTTTGATGATGTCGCCGTAAAGGGCTTGCAATTCTTCTGCTGATTTCAGCGTTGTGTCTTCGTTCAACGCTTTGGTCCAGTTAATGTGAACGCTGCTTGGGATAGTGCCCGGACCGTACGCGCCAGACACCGCTACTTCGCCGTTAAACTCGTCGTTGCCGCGCGTATCTAGGATCACCCAGTCTGGGTTGTTTTGCGCTGCGATAACCATGTCTAGCGTTGCTAGTGTGTTGTTGTCTTGCTTCGTGTTCGGAGCTTTGTATTCAACCGCTGCAACGCTTTGGTTTGCAGAGCCAGTTGGGAAACCTGCGCCCATCCAAGCGTTTAAGCCACCGTCTAGGTAACGAACGTCTTGGTGACCAAGGTTATGGATTTGCCAGTAAAGACGTGCAGCATCGTGGTGAGAGCCTGCCGCGTAAACGACGATTGTGCTGTCTGTTGTTGCGCCAAAGCTACCTAAGATGGTCTCCATCTCTTCTGTGCTGTTGCTCATACCGCCGAAATCGTAAACGCCTTCTGCCGCAGAGTAATCGTTACGCCACATAGTGTAAGAACCAGAGATAGGGCTATCTGGCTTGATAGGGTTTAGCGCGCCGATTACAACCACGTCTTTATCACTGTCCATCAGTGATTTCAGTTGTTGTGCAGAGATGAAGTGCTCTGGGTGAGCGTATTCAGTGAACTTTTGCTCTTGTGCTGC
Organism: Vibrio sp. CUB2; assembly: GCF_001557945.1. Classification (NCBI taxonomy): domain Bacteria; kingdom Pseudomonadati; phylum Pseudomonadota; class Gammaproteobacteria; order Vibrionales; family Vibrionaceae; genus Vibrio; species Vibrio sp. CUB2. The sequence continues at coordinate 302,970 of NZ_LNRB01000003.1, forward strand.
GGCATCCACTGTCACTGCTTCAGCTGAGAACATCGTATTGTAAGCTGAGTAGCCAACAGCTGCGACAGCCGCCAACACACCCAACGCAATCGTCGATTTTTTCATGAGTTGCTTCCATATTTTAATTTAAAGTTTTCCTGACGAGTCATTTCGCTCGGCAGTTAGAATTTTTTGCAGCTAGGAAGAAGAAGCATGAACTTTGTAATTTTTCATAAGTGTTCATGGTGTATTAACACTCTTAAAGAGTGCATTTGCATCTAGCCCTTTGTTGGTAGGCATTTTGAGGAAATTGATACTTAGGGGGTATTGTGGTTTCCCACAATAATGAATCCGAATTGATCTAAAGCAACAAACTGATAGGGGGATGTGATGGTAAAATGTGCTACAAACAAATTTTCATATTATTTATTAAGTGATTAATAACCATTCTCATAAATTCGTCCGGTTGATACTCCTTGTTTCCCTTTTCTTCTCTTCTTTTAGTTTTTCGGACGAGCAAAAAACACAAAGAATGATTTATGACGTCGGTGTATTAGCACTGCGCGGGCACGCACATGCGCGAGAAGCATGGCAACCGACTTTGGATTGGTTAGAGGCTCAAAATCCCGGTTATAAATTCAACTTACATACTTACGACTTTGACCAACTCGAAGACGCGTTTTTACACGGTTGGCTCGATTTCATCCTGACCAGTCCGGGGCAGGCGACCAAGCTTGCTCGTGAATACCCAATCAACTGGTTGGCAACGCAGAAAACTGCCTATAGTAATTTGCCGAATAAATCGATCGCATCTGTCGTTGTAGTGCGTGAAGCTTCACCATACAAAACGCTGCGTGACATCAATAAAGCGAACGTTGCGGCAGTATCAGAAAAAGCGTTTGGTGGATTCTTAGCCCTGCGTTACGAGCTCGACAAATTGGGTTACTTCAACTCTTCTTTCTTCGAAAAGATCCACTTTACTGGCCCGCCGACTGATCAACTGATTTTGGACGTGATCAAGAATGATCTCGATGTCGCGATCGTGCCAGCTTGTACTCTGGAGAACATGGCGAAAGAGGGGCGTATTCAGCTGCATAACTTGCGCGTTCTAAATGAAAAGCGTCCCGCCGATTCTGTTTGTGCGGTGAGTACACCTTTGTACCCAAACTGGACGATGGCAATGACAGAGCGAGCCCCTGCGGATGTGGGGCAAATGGTGGCGCAAACCTTATTCGCAATGCCTGAAGAGCACCCTGCAGCGATTGCTGCGAATAACGTGGGGTGGATGTTGCCAGCGCCGAGCATCAATGTCGATAAAGTCTACAAGCACTTAGACATGCACCCATTACAAAAATCTTGGGGACAAAAAGCGCAAGAATGGCTGCATAAGAACCAAGCGATTGCGATGGCCTCTTTACTGACTCTGTTGCTATTAACGGGCTATCACTTCTGGTTGGAGTGGAAATTCAAACGCAGCCGAGAAGAACTACAAGCAACGATGAACGACTTGCGTCGTAAGAGCTCGATGCTTGAGCATGCCCAGCGAATTACCATTGTTGGTGAGTTAGGGAGTAGCCTTGCGCATGAAATCAATCAACCGCTTGCAGCCATCAAGAATTACAGTCAGGGCGCGAAAGTGCGAATGGAGCGGGGTGCGACAGCAGAAGAAATGTCGCCAATCCTAGATAAAATTCAGCAGCAAGTTACGTCCGCGAGCGACATTATTCAGCGTCTTCGTAGCTTGATAAACAAAACGCCGATTGAAAAGAGCTGGGTAGATTTACCTTTCTTAATCGAAGAAGCGATGAAGCTGGTGGATTACGAGTTCCAACGTCATCGTATCCAACTTGGCGTGCTGTACTCTGGCGAACCGCAAAAAGTGTTTGCCGACGTGACTGGTTTGCAGCAAGTCATTCTTAATGTTCTGAACAATGCCAAAGACGCCTGTTTGAGCCATTCACCGAAACGAAAAGGTTTGTACGTGGACCTGCACGTCAGTTTTTGTGATGAGATGGTCATCATTGATGTGACCGATAACGGCATTGGTATTGAAGAACAGAGCACACCACTTGATCAAGCCTTCTACACCACCAAAGAGAATGGGTTGGGTTTAGGTTTGGCGATTTGTCGTGATGTACTTGATGCCCACCAAGGCAGCATTCAATTTAGGTCAATTGAGCCAACGGGGTGTCAGGTGACCATTGTATTACCGTATCAGGAGGCTTGTCATGAGTCGTAACCTTTGTCCGCTCTATATCGTTGATGATGAAGAGCCAGTATTGGAATCCATGGCGTTTATGTTGGAAAGCTATGGTTATGAGGTTGAGACTTTCTCTAGCGGGATGGCGTTTCTCGATGGTGCCGATTTATCATCACCCGGTTGTGTTTTGCTTGATAGCCGCATGCCAGAGATGCGAGGCCAAGACGTTCACCACTTCATGAACGAGAAATTCAGTCCAATCAGTGTAATTTACCTGACAGGGCATGGTGATATCCCGATGGCGGTAGATGCGCTCAAAGATGGAGCGTTAGATTTCTTCCAAAAGCCGGTTGATGGCAACGCTCTGGTGGTTGCCGTAGACGATGCGATGGCACAGTCGATCAAAAACTGCGAAAAGCTTGGTGCAAAACAAGTTCTACAGAATCTGACTAAGCGCGAAAGGGAAGTGCTTGGCTTAGTGGTGAAAGGGATGAAAAACCAAGAGATGGCGGATTTGTTGTGTGTCTCTCTGCGGACGATTGAAGTACACCGTTCCAACGTGATGAAGAAACTCGAAGCGGAAAGCCTTGCTGTACTGATTCGTAAAGTTGGACATTTAATCTAACAAAACCGTATTCGGTGAACAAAGCGCATAGTTGTGGGTAAATGAATCTATCTAGGTCGAAGTAATTACGGTAACTCAATGATAATTAGGGAAAGGTTTGCTCATTTACTATCTGGAAGATAACATCAGTAACCAGAATAAACCTTACTCTTAATTAGAATCCAACTATGTTTGTCGATACCGTTAAAAGCGCTTTCTCTTCATTGAGTGCAAATAAACAGGCTATTGCGAAAGCAACGGCGTTACCCATTCTCCTTTCTTTGATGCTGGATCTTGTTTTGAACTCAGCGCAAGGGGATGTCGCTCCTATTCTTGTTCAGATCCTGATGGCTGTTTTATCTGCAATCGTTGCAATCAACGTTCACAGCATCATTTTGAAAGGCCCTCAGTCTGTGCCGCAGTGGGGACGTTTCACGTTTGGAAAAATCGAAATGTGGTTTATCGGCCACTACTTGGCCATGACGGTGGCGGTGGTCGCAGTGGCTGCGATTTTCGCGATGATTAATCTTATCCTTGCAGCTATCGCGCTATTAGCGTTAAGCGTTGTGTGTTGTCGATTAGTCTTGGTTTTTCCTGCCATCGCGATTGGTAAAGGTGTTTCTTTTCCTTACGCGTGGAATCTTACTAAAGGCCATACCTGGTACATGATGAGCGTTGTGGTTATTGTGCCGCTTCTGTTTGGTTTGGCTATGTCTCCACTTGCGTTTTTACAGCTTCCTTTCTTGATGAGTCTTTTAAGCTTCTTCGTCACGATTGTTGGTATTGCCATTCTTTCCAAAGCTTATGAGCAATTAAGTGGCTTTGATGGAGAAGGTTACTCTCAACAGTCATTCTAAAAACGGTTGTTGCGATAATCCCTTATCCTGTAAGGCATAGAGATGATAAGAACGCTTCCTTTGTGAGGCGTTTTTTTGTGGCTTTCTGTAGGATTATTGACTTCGTTTTGTAAGAATTGATTACAATTTACATTTTTATAGTGATATAAAGCACACTTCTTTTGAGGGGATCACTCGCTGTTTGTCCTCATTTTTCGGCTCATCAACAGGAAAAGGAAGGTGCTTTTTGCTCATTAGTCCGCCTTAGAACGATCTCTCAGATGCGTTTGCATCACTCCCTTCACCGTGCGCAATGCACCAACTAAGGCAATACGTTTATGAGAGATTTATGTTTAAATTTACAAAAGATACTTGGTTCAACAATATTAAAGGAGATTGTTTATCAGGAGTTGTTGTAGCGCTGGCACTTATACCAGAAGCTATCGCATTCTCTATTATCGCGGGACTTGACCCTAAAGTTGGTCTATACGCCTCGTTTTCAATATGTGTCGTTATTGCGTTCACAGGCTCAAGGTCCGGAATGATTTCCGCGGCGACAGGAGCGATGGCGCTATTAATGACCACCTTAGTCAAAGATCATGGTTTGCAGTATCTGTTAGCGGCTTCTTTTTTCGCTGGCGTGCTTCAATTATTGATTGGATATTTGAGACTAGGGGACCTCATGCGTTTTGTATCCAAGTCGATTATGACGGGATTCGTTAACGCTTTGGCTATCTTGATCTTTATGGCTCAACTGCCTGAACTGACGAACGTTTCTTGGCCAGTTTATGCGCTGACTGCGTTAGGATTAGCCATTATTTATCTGTTTCCATACTTACCTAAAATCGGAAAAATGTTGCCTTCTCCATTGGTGTGCATTATCTCGGTGACGGTGATTGCGTTGATGTTTGATATCGATATCCGAACGGTTGGAGATATGGGGGATTTACCCGATTCGCTCCCTGTGTTCATGATTCCCGATATTCCCTTCAACCTTGAAACGCTCCAAATAATTTTCCCGTATTCGTTAGCACTCGCCATTGTTGGTGTGCTGGAGTCTCTTATGACGGCGTCGATCGTTGATGAGCTCACTGATACGGAAAGCGAAAAGAATGATGAGTGTAAAGGGCAGGGCATTGCGAATATGGTGGCGTCACTGTTTGGTGGCATGGCCGGATGCGCGATGATTGGTCAATCGATGATCAACATTCAATCTGGTGGTAGAACACGTTTGTCTACGCTTTGTGCGGGTGTGTTTTTGCTGATTATGGTGGTGTTCTTAGGAGATTACCTTAAGCAAATTCCAATGGCTGCTTTGGTTGCTGTGATGATCATGGTTTCTATCAGCACGTTTTCTTGGCGCTCTCTTGCTGAGATGCGTAAGCACAGTTTGCCAACTAACGTGATCATGGTATCCACCGTCATTGCTGTTGTTGCGACTCATAACCTCGCAATTGGCGTCTTAGTCGGCGTTTTACTTGCGTGTGTGTTTTACGTGAATCAAAGCCGCACCTTAATGAAGGTATCGGATGAGGTCATCGTTGATAATGACCATACGATTCACAAAGTACACGGCCAAATCTTTTTCGCTTCTGCTTACAGCTTTACCGATATGTTTGATTTCGAGAATGCGACTAAGTACATCACGATAGATTTATCCGATGCGCATTTTTGGGATATCACGGCAATATCTGCATTAGATAAAGCGATCATCAAGTTCCGAAAAGGTGGCTCTATTGTCGCTGTGAGAGGAATGAATGAAGCAACGCTGGATATGATTGATCGCCATGCGATTTATGATGATCCGGAAAAGCTTGCTAAACAAGGTATGGGACACTAGAAACAAAAAAAGCAGCCAAAAGGCTGCTTTTTTAGGAACTTGTGTATGTAGAAGCGATTGGTCTGCACATTAAGGCTTTAAAACCGCTCTAAAACTCAAGTTATGATTAGTTTACCCACTCACGCAGTGTGAACGTTAGTTCGTGATCTGCGTTTTTAAGTACTAGACCTTGGTCAGTCAGAGTAACGTCGCTCCAATCAGAAAGCGTTTCAGACATTACTTTTTCAATCTTCATTTGATCGCCTACACACATCATCATGGTCATCCCCATTTTTTCAATGCGTAGTTGGTTGTCTTTCAGTTCAGCTTGACCGAAGAAGTTGTTACAACCTGCGTTGCCGTTCGCCGTTAGGTTTTCACCGATTTCTAGACGAGGGGCTTTTTGTTGTTCTTCCAATGCGATGTTTTTGCCATCGATTTGAACCAGCTCCCAGTTATGGTGCTGTAGATCCTGAGCCGTAATTTCTTTCACATTATCACCGTTGCTAGCGCATGCAGTCATTAGAACTGGAAGAGAGATTGCTGCTACTAACGTTTTTAGGCTAAGCTTCATTTTATTGACTCCGTTTTTAGAAAACGTGGTAAGTATAGGTAATAAAACACTGTTTTTGTCAGCATACGGTTATGGTTTCGTATGTTTTTAAACACAGCGTATTTTATAACAGAGATCCCATTCCCGGTATTGAAATTCACAGAAAACTTCGAAATTTCTTACAGTTATTCGACTATAAGCGAATCGGGTCTTGATGAGATAACCAAAGAACGGGTTGAGCATGGAGCAACTGGAGTTTTTTACCGTCCCGAGTCCTTGTGTCGGAGTGTGTACCTCAGACGAAAAGGGCTATTGCAAAGGATGTATGCGTAAAAGAGAAGAGCGGTTTAATTGGCTGAGCTTTACCCCAGCGCAGCAGTTGCACGTTATTAAGTTGTGCCGTCAGCGTTATAGAAGAAAAGTACTGGCAGGAAAGGGGAAGGCAGAGCTACCTAAAGATGATTTGTCACCGCAACAAGATTTATTCTGATGGTTGGCTTGGGTTTTCACTATCTAACTAATCTGTCATAGCCATTCGTCGGCTTAGCTAACCACTTTATCGACTTATTTACCTTTTGATTGTCCAGTTCAACAACTATTCCCGGCCCAGTCTGAGAGGCTCATCCGTAAGAGCCGGGAAGTTCCTATCCATTTTCTCGCCCAAAAGAGTGAGCGTTTGGCGTTATTTTAAAGACCATTGGTCGCTTACCCAGCCTCCTGCTTGTTCGTCGAAGTGACTCCCGGCAAAGCGGTGGTTTTGTTCAACCTCTAGTTTACTCGCGGGCATTTCATCCATCAGTCGATGGATATAGTTTGCCATTGGATCAGTACACGATTCGCGCTCTCTACGAGTAACCACTTCTTTAATTAATTGCAGTCTATAGCTGTTGCTGGCTCGTTTCATTTTTGACCTCCAGAACTCGATGGCAGCAGTTTGAACACATTGGCGTTCATATCGCTGCTCATTGGCGTGAGCGTAGAAGCCCATCGCCTTCGTTTGAAGTTTGAGAGACAAATTGTTTGAGAGCAGTGTTTGTAACGCCATTCACGTCTTTCTCAGAATCATTGACTGCATGAATCAAAAATGACTCCAAAAACTCAGTTAATGAATCTGCATATTTGAAAGACCTTATCAAACATAGAAGCCGCACACAGGGGCGTCAATAACACAAATGAACATTTTTTGAACGATTTGTGAAGGTGGCGTTTTATCAGAGATTTAGCGCCAATAAAAAAAACGGAGCCACTTGGGCTCCGGTTGGTCTTAGAGTCAGTCTGACACGCCTTTATTTCGATTGTTATGCAACCGAATGGCTGTCAACGTCTAAGTGTAGACAATGTCTAGATAGATTAGCTACCAGAAGCAGGACAACCTTTCACTGGCTGACCGTTGCTGAAGTACTGGATGTTGCCTAGGTTTTTCTTGAAATCATCTGCTGAAATCTGAGGGTTCTTAGCAAAGAACTCACGTAGCACATAAGCATCTGTTAGCTGAGTAGATTCAACATCAATGATCGGGTAGTCATCGCCGCCCGCTGCGCTGAAGCTGATTACAGAGAAGGTGTACGTCGCTGCTGGATCGAAAGCTTTATTGTTGATTTCAGTAATCGTTACGTCACTTTCGTCACAGTTAACAGATAGTTTGATGTTATCCAGTTGAGCGTAAGCACCAGAACCCGCTGACTTAGTTGCAACTACGTCTAGGTACTCTTTCACTTCTGCACCCGTCATGGTCGCTTTAGTTACGAAGTTACCAAAAGGTTGTACCGTTAGTACGTCGCGGTAAGTGATGTCGCCAGTTTGGATTGAATCACGCACACCACCTGAGTTCATTACACCGAAGTCAGCGTTAACTAGCTCATAAGTACGGTACGCTTCACCCAGTAGGTGACCAAGGTTAGTTTGCTCAGAACGAACAACACTACGGTCACCTTCAAGTTTACCGTCAGTTGCTGAGATCACTTCATCTAGCAGGTCTTGACCTTGTTGTTGGTAAGGTAGAAGGATCGATTTCACTGTCGCATCGTGCTTGATGTATTCACCGATAACTTCATCGTTATCATCAAGAAGGTTCACAGGGATCAGAGCGTAGTTCGCTAGGTGAAGTTTGCCATCGTAGTATTCGAAGTCTGCACGACCTACGTATTTACCCCACTCATGCGCTTGCATGATGTAAGTACCGTTTTGTTGATCTGGCGTACAGTCATCACCTGGTTTGAAGTCAGCGTAGTTATTGGTACCTGGCTCCATACATACAGGGTTTTGAGAGTGGCCACCGATGATCGCGTCTAGCTCACCTTCTTCAAGAGAACGTGCAAGTAGAACATCACCAGGTGCTTCGCTGCCGTGTTGACCATCTTGGTAGTGGCCCATGTGAGTTGTAGCGAATACTAGGTCAACTTTTTCGTTTGCTTCGATTTCTGCAAGTACTTTTTGGATTTCAACTTGTGGATCTTCGAAGTAGATATCAGCAACGTTGTCTGGGTTTACCAGTTTCGCTGTGTCTTTTGTTGTAAGACCGATTACCGCTACTTTAAGGCCGTTAATCGTGAATACTTTGTAAGGGGCGAAGTAACGCTCGTCAGTTACTTTACCGTCTGCATCTTTCTTGTAGATGTTCGCTGCTAGCATAGGGAAGTCTGCTAGCTCAGCTTGCATGTCTAGAACATCTAGAGAGTTATCGAATTCGTGGTTACCCACTGCCATTGCATCGTAACCAATCAGGTTCATACCTACGAAGTCTGGTACTGCATCTTGCATATCTGACTCTGGTACACCTGTGTTGATGTCACCACCAGATAGAAGAATACTCTCACCGCCGTTTGCAGCAACTTCTGCACGAATAGACTCGATAAGCGTTTTACGAGCAGCCATGCCGTACTCGCCATCACTGTTGTGCCAGAAACGACCGTGGTTATCGTTAGTGTGTAGAACCGTGAACTTAGTACATGAGTCTGCTGTGTCACAGGTCACTGGAGAGTTGTCGCTGTCTGAGCCACATCCTGCTAGCGCAGCGCCGACCGAAAGTACCAAAAGGGATTTGGAAAACTTCATAAGGGATCCTTTCTTTGTGATTTTGTTATTGTTACGGCGTGCAATATACGGAAATAGTGTGAAACTTTAGTGATCTACTTCTTATTTATAGTTTTGTTGAATAAGGGAAATTACGGCACTGCAAAGCATGTCGATAAATAAACAGAAATCGTATTTAGTAAAGGTTTGATCCATTATTGAATTAAAAGTGTGAGCGGTTTAATTGAATGCATTTTGTTTATGTGAATCAATACGCGTTTTGGTGAGATATAAAGCAAACTTTGGTGATTATTTTGCCAAATTCATGTCTTCTTAATGCTAAAGAAACAAATAGTTATACTTTTCTGTACGCTGTGTTGAGAGGAAGGGATGCTCAAAAAAACAACCGCGCTTGCCGCAGAAATCGATTGCTCATGGCAGAAACTGTTCAACGTGAACGGTAATTTGTACAACGGCTATTCTTATGACCCACATTATTGGCAAAAGTTCTCCGATCTTTGTGCTGTATTTTTATACCAATCTGACGCCTGTACGTATATATCCTGTCCTCCAAGTTTATGGGAACGAATTAAACATTTTCAGACCAATGAGCTGGAGAGAAAATTAAATAACAAGCAATTGTTCTGTGAATACGACGATGTCGACTACTATTTATTTAATGACGTTAACGTCAACAAAGACGACGAAGTGATTTCTCTTTCTATTGAGTCGGATCGTGAGTTGCTCGAATCCTTTTTATGTCGTGAGAGTGAAGAAGATATTTTAAAGGCGGATTTTGACCTCGATAGCCATTTTTTCTATGGTATCTTCGACAACAAAGAACTGGTCGCTGTGCTTGCTTCATACTGTTATCAAGGAAAAGAACCATTCGAGTCTTTGTCCATATTAGTTTCCCCAAATTCGAGAGGGAAAGGTTATGGGAAACGGCTGCTTGGCCACTTAATTAATGAAGTGAAGACTAGGCAGCGCACAATTAGGTATCGAGTAAATATTGAAAATACGATCTCAATAAAGCTGTGCCAGTCATTAGGTTTTGAAGCGTACAGCCGTCAGAGGGTGTTTACTCAGGAATAACGAGAAAGGCGAGCAATGGGATATACAGTTAGAAATGCAGTGAGAGACGAAGCGAGTTATATCGCCAAGATACACGTTGATTCCTGGCAAGTTGCTTACAGAGGGTTGATGCCGCAAAGCTATATTGACCAGTTCACTCGAGAGCGTCGAGAACGAATGTGGACGCGAGTGATGACGGAGCAACTGGCAAACCTCATCGTTGTCGAAAAGCAAAAAGAGATTGTCGGTTTTCTGAGTTATGAACTGCCCAATCATTCAAGTGAAGATAAGACAGCGATTGTAACCTGTTGCTATGTTTCCCCTTTATATTACGGGCAGGGTGCAGGCAGTGCATTGATTGATGAGTTAGAAACAAGATTGCTGTCAACGCCTGTGATGCAAATTAGCCTTAAGGCGTTAGATACCAATAAGCAGGGGCTGAATTTCTATAAGAAGTGCGGTTTTGTGCGCTCTGGAGAGGAAGAGGCCGAGGTTATTGATGATATGACGCTAAACGACGTCACATTGGTGAAGTATATAGCGTGAACCTAGTGCTTAAGCTCACATTTGTCTGAACTGAAATGCCCAATGCAAAGCTTGGTTGAATAGAGAGTCGTTTATCAGACTCTAAGTGTAGGGGAGATTTACGTTTACCCTAAATAGTAAAACCCCGGAGGTGGTAAGTCTCCGGGGGTTTGAAATTTTTTAGATATCTCGGTTGGTAAGTCCGATAATCTTTATGCAAAAGGTTTGGATTTTATCCGTTAATTCCTTGGTAGGGAATTAGATACGGATGAAGTCCATGTGCTCAACTTTTGGCTTGTAAGCGTGACGTTGAACGTCTTGTGGCTTAACTTTAACTTCAGCGCCGTCGATCACTAGAACGATACCTTCGTAGAACTCAGGCTTGTCCATTTGGTTAACGATGTCGTCGTGGTTAAGAACGATAGCAACTGCTGCTGCTTCACCGCCGTATACAACTGCAGGGAATTTGCCAGCGTGACGTAGGCGGCGGCTCGCACCTTTACCTAGTTCAGTACGTACTACTGCTTCGAATTTCATAGTATTTACTCTCAAATTAGTAAAAAATAAAACTTTACAAACACAATGCGACCTTGTGTTCGTAGTAAAGCTTGAAACAGGAACTGTTCAAGCGAGCGCGGATACTATCATCCTGCTCTACATTCAGCAACCAAAATTGTACCTAAATCACCAAAAAGCCAGTAATTCTTCGTCAAGAAGAGTGTCTGTTTTGTGGTGTCGGCAAAACTTTGTCCGCATTGCGCTGACTTTAACCTATTTGGCTCTTTGTCAGCACGTTTTTATTTGCCTAGGACTCAATCCTCTTCCCAAGTTAATTCATTCATTAACGACATCTGTTATTCACAAAATGAACGCAAAATGAATGTTGACCTCAGTAACCGTTAAGTCAGTCGGTTCTATTCTCCATCGTACATAAACGGACAACCTCAATGGAGCACACTATGAATCCTATCAGTATCGTGATTATTACCCTCAATGAAGAAAAACGTATTGGTCGACTACTTGAAGACTTAACCAAACAAACTCACCAGAACTTTGAAGTGATCGTGGTGGACTCGAACAGCGAAGATTCGACACGTGAAGTTGCACAAGCTTACGAAAGCTCATTACCAGAACTTACCGTTCATCAAATGGAGACTCGTGGTGTCAGCTTAGGACGTAACACCGGGGCAGAGTTGGCGAAATACGAACGTATTCTTTTCTTGGATGCAGACGTACGTTTGCCAAGCGACTTTCTAAGTCGTGCAATGAGCAAGTTAGAAGACGCTAAGTTAGAAGTGGCTGGTGTCTATATGGGCGCTAAAGACTTACCAATGGCGCACAAGCTAGGCTATGGCATGTTTAACGCGGGTTTGTTTATTACTCAGTACACATTCCCAACTGCGGTAGGCGCTTGCATTTTCTCTACCAAGCGTGCGCACAAAGAGATAAACGGATTTGATGAGTCTATTACGCTTTGCGAAGATTGTGATTACGTGAAACGAGCCTCAAAAACATGGCGATTCCGCTTTTTACCAATGACGTTCGAATTCGATCCGCGTCGTTTGGAGCAAGATGGTTTCTTTAAAATGGGCATGACCTATTTCAAAGCCAATGTGCGTCGATTCTTCTTTGGAGAAATGCGCAACAACGAGATGGAGTACAAATTCGGTCACTATAAAGATCAACACTCATAATCGTCGGAGGCTGTATGCTGGAAGCGATCAGTCTGTTCTTCGGGGCATTTCTGGATGCGACGATTGGACCAAATCTCTTTGTCCCGGGCGAGCCGTTTCTGCTCGCTGCGGGCTATCAATTACACCAAGGCATCATTTGGGGCGTAATCGCCGTCCTTGTTGGTGGTTGGCTTGGTGATCAACTCAGTTACTTTATTGGCAAACGTTCGGGCTCTAAAGCCCAGAGAAAACTAATTCATTGGCAAGCTAAGACGAAGCGCCCAATTGCCCGTTGTCGCCTGCTGATGAAAAAGCGTGGTAACGTCATTTTGATCTTTGCACGCCTACTAGGCCCTGTCGCTTGGGTCGTGCCATTTATGGCCGGTTCAGTGAACGTCAGTTGGAAGCGCTTTACTGTCTGTTCATCAATCGGTTTGATACTCGGTGTTGGGCAATTTGTCGTTGCTGGATACTTGCTTGCTGCAGGTTTACAAACTTGGTTGCCACTGGATTCCCTAAAGTTAATCTTAATCGAACATAAACTTCTTATCGCTTCGGTATTGGTGGCTGTGACATTTACCGTTGTTGCGTGGAAAAAGAATTGGTCACGCAAGTGGACCAAATCACTGACGGCATTAGTGCTGTGTTTGGTTGCGGCGAATTACGGGCATTTTTTCTATCTTGCTGACGATAATGTTGAGCAAGTCGAGTCCACTGAGATTCAACCAATCGCGTTTAACGATCTTGGTTTTAAAGTGTATCCAGGACGTTCCAATGTGTTTGATGCTCAGGCCGTAAACTTGGTCTACGTCGGTGAATCACCAAGAACCTTAATGCAAGAACTCGGTTGGCTAGAAAATCAAACATTCTCAAGAAACGATATTGAGCTGTCTGATTATGTGAGTTTGTTGAAGCAAAAGCTGCCTCCTGTGTCGGATTTGTTTTGGAATGGCAAACCACAAGCGATGGCATTTCAAGAACCCGGAAGCTTACTTAAACGTTCTCATATACGCTGGTGGCAAGCAGGACACGAGGCAAGCTCAAATCAGTCGGTTTGGGTAGGGGCGATAAGCTATGATGATGGACTCAAATTAGCGCATTACTCCGGTATTGTGACTGTGCTGCATCGGATTGATCCAAACGTAGACAGTGAAAGAGACCGTCTGGCGAATCAAATCGAAATGAGTCATCTAGCCTTAGTAGGGGAATTGCATTCGTTGGCGCAACCTGTCGCAATGGACAATAAACATGACTATTACTCAGATGGGAATGTATTGTTGATTAGCGAGCCTTCACTTGCTTTCAATGTGCTTAATCAGAGCTCAGATACAAAAATGGCACCTAACGATGAAGTATCGATAAGTGCCATTTCAGAGTTATCACCGGATGTGATTTAAGCTCGACTCTTTTGCAAAATAAGGGTGGCCTTTAAACCGCCCATTTTACTTTCTGAGAGTTCAAGTTGGCCTCGGTAACTGTGTGCCATTTCATTCACGATGTTCAAACCCAAACCAGAACCCGGAGTGGTTTCATCCAGTCGGTAGCCACGCTTAATCACTTGACATAGTTGCTCAGCAGGAATCCCCGGACCATCGTCTTCAATAACGATGTGAATGTTGTCTTTGTCCAAGGTTGAATGAACACGAATGATGCTGTTTGCCCATTTGTAGCCGTTTTCTAGCAAGTTACCCACCATCTCATCAAGGTCAGTTTTCTCTACTGCCACATTCAGTTCAGAATCGAGCTCGTTAATCAATGTGACATCACGGTGCGCATAGACTTTATCAAACGCCATTGAAATGGCATCAACTCGCTCCGAAGGGTTCGATTTCACCGAAAGGATGTTCATTGAGCCAGCCATACGAGCACGACCTAAGTGATAGTCGATGTGCTGCTGAATCTGCGTGATTGGCGCGTTCAAGCGATCTTGCTCTTCGGGCTTTAAGGTTTGCACTTCGTTTTTCAAAACCGAAAGCGGCGTTTTAAGCGCATGAGACAAGTTCCCGGCATGGTTACGAGCACGCTCAAGCAGTTCTTGATAATGGAATAACAGGGCGTTGAGGTCTGAGATTAGCGGCGAAATTTCTTTCGGGTACTCTTCTTCCAAGCCTTTTTTATTGCCGGATTTTAGCTCTGCTAACTCTCTTTGTAACTTAGTCAGCGGGCTTAAAGACCACGCAATTTGCAGCAAGATAACGGCGAGTACGCCAGCAAACAGCAATCCCAAGATAATCCAAAGTTGCCCAGTTAAAGATTGAATCGTGCCCTCAATTGGGTCCTCGTCGATACCAATGATGACATCAATAGGGCCGTCATAATCAGGAAGGTAAAGGGTCTTCTTCAACGTGATGAGCTTTTCATCGCGCGCGCCAAAAGCATCTTTATCCAAGCCTTTGTATGCGATTTTTTTGTCCCACAGAGAGCGAGATCGTTCTAAGCTCGTCTCGGTAGAAGCGCTCCAGTATAAGCCACTGTATGGGCGGCTAAATCTTGGGTCGGAAAGTTGGGTAGGGAGGGTGAGTTTGCCTTTGCTGTCGACTTCAAGTTGGGCGGCGATTTCGTCCATGTAAACATTCAATTGCGAACGAGTGTCGTCTACCATGTAGCTATAAACTTGAGTCGGGATTGTTACGCCAGCAGCAAGGATCATTGCGGTCAGCCAAACGACCGCAGCTAAAACTAAGCGACTCTTAATACTGAGCCGCTTAAGTACGTGTATAGAAGGCCTTGCTTTATTCGGCATTCAGTTGATACCCCAAGCCACGAACGGTCTTGATGATTTTCGGTGCGATTTTCTTACGAATACGACCAATGAACACTTCAATGGTGTTTGAGTCGCGGTCGAAATCTTGCTTATAAATGTGCTCGACCAACTCGGTACGGGAAATGACTTTTTCAGGGTTGTGCATGAAGTACGCCACCACTTTGTACTCTAGCGCGGTTAAGCTGACAGCTTGGCCTTGCCATAGAACTTTTGATGAGCGCGTATCTAAGCTTAAATCACCAATCTGCATGACAGGTGATGCGTTACCTGAAGCACGACGCAGTTGAGCGCGGAGACGTGCAGTAAGTTCCACCATTTCAAATGGCTTAGTCAGATAATCGTCGGCACCTGCATTCAAACCTTCAACACGTTGAGATAGAGTGTCACGAGCACTCAAAATCACCACAGGTGTATTAATGTTTTCGTCTCGAATGCCTTTTAGAACCGTCAAACCATCGAGTTTTGGTAAACCAAGGTCGAGTACGATCGCATCCCATTCTTCAGAGGTGGCGCGATATAAAGCATCGATGCCATCTTGAGAAAGCTCTGGCACCCAGCCATTGTTTTCCAACGTTTCTAAAATCTGTTCGCCTAAGCGAGGTTCATCTTCGACAACAAGTATTTTCATATTCTTTCTTCTTATTATGCTTAGTGACTATTTATGAATGATCAGGTTATGAGTGATCAGGTTGTTAGTAACCAGTGCTTGTGATTGATTACTGTGGCTTGAGTGCTTTATTAAAGTTACGACCTTTGATTTCGAGCATTTCCAGTGTTGCTGCGTCGTATTCCACTTTGATTACGCTGTCATTGAACAGGATTTTCAGCTCGTATACCCACTCATCATCGTCTTCTTCAAGTTCTACTTTAATAATACGCCCATACAGATCATTCTCCACTGCTTCATACATATCAGAGAAAGGGCGAATATAGCCTTTCTGAACGGCGCGGTAGACTTCATCCTGATCTTCATCGAACTCGATTCGTGTTCCTGGTTTTTCGACGTCACGAACAATGGCATGACCGTCTTTGTCATCATGATGATCATGGTGAGACGCAAAGCTTGGTGCAGACAATAAAAGCGGTACTAAACCTAGCAGCACAGGCAGCTTGCGTGGTGTGAAGGATGTAGACATAGCAAAGCCTTTTTCGGAGAGTTAGCAAAATTATATCGGCTCGTACATGAATGGAAAGTGAATACGAAATCGAGTTCAAATTTTTCTACCTTCGTTACGATAAAAAAATAATTTCTGTAATTTAAATGGCTTATAGAGAGATTTAACAGTAATTAGGCACTGGTCGGATTTGCATTTCGCAATATGCCTATAACCAAAAACCTAACAAATGTATATTTTTCGCGCTATACGCTGCTGATATAAATATTACATATAGTTGGTCTGGACAAATGATAGGGCATTTTAATTGGATAGCTCGGTGCAGTTCCTAGTGTATGCATGGAGTTCTTAGGGTAGAGAATGCTTCTGTTTAAACTGTCGAAAAATCCTCTGGTCATTTCGTTACTGGTCTATGTTGCTGTCGTTTCTTCGATGAGCTTTTGGGCCATCAATCGCAGTGAAAAAGAGTTCGCTTCCATCGCCAATTATCTGGAGCTCTACAAAAGCACTGCGGTCCTAACTGGATTGAGAATTCAGTCTGACCTAAAACACGATTCTCAAGTCTCCCTTACATCAGAGCATATAAACCAATCGCAACGAGTTAAATCATTAAACGATGACGAACTCAACCACAGCGAAAAGATTGCGTTCACCGTATTAGAAGACCTTTATCAGTACAACCGCGAGCTTGCGGAAAGACCCAACGTTCACATTTACTATCGCTCTTACACAGGGCAAAAGCTTATCTTCTCGAAAGCAGGGGACAACCTCGCTATTGAGCCCTCAATGTTCGATCCCGCTTTATGCAGTCAAACTCGCGATTGCACCTTGAATATGCACGACTCTGATTTAGCCGACCGAGTTGTTTTTTCTGAAAACTTTAATAATACCGAGACAGGAGAAACGACATTCAGCATCTCAAGTCCTGTTTATAGTGACGGGAGCATCGTTGGTGATGTGGTCGTTGAAGTTCACGTCAACTATGAGTTTTTGGAAGGGCAGAGCTTATCGACGGAGAAAGTGAACGGACACTATTACGTCACTATCGGGCATGCAAATTATCCGTTTTATGATCTCGCTGGAGGGCTAATATTGCCGCTTGATAACGTCAGCGTGGTGATCTATCAATTGCCTGTCGTGAAGGTGATCATCGATAACCTTTGGGTGTTGCTGGTGACTTGGGTTTTGGTTCGAACTTATCACCGCCTTTACTCTTCCAATATAAAGCATAGGGATCACTTAGCGCATGCGATTAAAAGTGCCAGTCGGGATGAATTGACCGAGTTATACAATCGCAAGGTATTTGAAGATCAGGACTTTGAAGATGCACTCAAAGATGGGCACTATTCGGTGATTCTTATCGATGGCAAAAAGTTTAAGCAAATCAATGATACCTATGGACATAAAGCGGGTGACCTAGCGCTTATTCATATCGCTAGAATGATGAAATCGACCTTTAGGCAGAGTGATTGGTTGATTCGCCTTGGTGGTGATGAGTTTGTGGTTGTTATGCCACATTGCCCACTAGAGTCTGCAGAGGAACTTGCTGCGAACCTGCGAGATACCATCGCTGCAAGACCATTAGTGCGTTATGGCATAGAAGTTGGTGTGACAACAGGGGTAGCGAAAGGAACGAGTGACGAGTCTCTGCTTGATGTGATTGAACTGGCCGATCAAGACATGTATCAGTACAAGGACATTTGAGTCTAAGTCTTAAAGTGAAACAGCGCCGAAGTGGGCGCTGTTTGTCGTTTTATGGCTGGGTGATGCTTGAATTTTTACTGCTTGAGTTCGTCTTCGAAGATCTTATCGCGTAACTTCCAGAAACGACCTGATTTACGAGCAATAACAAATTGAGGCAAACGGAAACGATGTTGGTTTGCCACCACTTTCGTTGGTGATGCTTCTTCAAATGGACGATGTTTGTCGGCAAGGTGAGGGCGCACAAACTGGTCTTTGAAGGTTTGCTTCTGTTTTTTGGTATTCAGTGACCAGAACTCATGCACCAATGCGTTCCCTTCACCTTGATAGGTTTCACCAGAGTATGTCACTTTTAGTTGTGACTTACCGTCACTGGACTTAAATACCGACAAATCCATTTCTGTACATTCGAAGATCAGCGCATCTTTCAGGTTTAATGCTTCTTTGAGTTTTTTGTCTGGGTCGACAAGGGTGGCATCGCATTCATGACAAATACGCGCTGCAATGTCGTTATCAGCGCCACATTCTCCGCAGTATTTCGCTCTGAAGCGATAACCACAGTGTTCACGCTCTCCGGTTTCATCATCTTCAAAATACCCTTGGCAGCGACGACCAAAGTGTTCAAGCAAAAAGCCATTGCTGTCTAACTTGCCCCAGAAGTTGTTATTAAAGCCGCAAGCAGGGCATGGAATGGTGATAATTTCGCTGGTGGAATCTGGCTTAGGATCGCCCACTTCAGGTTGATATAAGTCATAGCTGTTGCCGGCGTAATCCAGAACTAAACATTCAGATTTGCCTTCCGACAGGCGCAAACCACGACCAACAATTTGTTGATACAAGCTAACGGATTCAGTCGGACGCAGAATCGCGATTAAATCCACATGTGGCGCGTCGAAGCCTGTGGTTAAAACGGACACGTTGACCAAGTACTTAATTTCACGGTTCTTGAACGACTGAATAATGGCATCGCGCTCAGGTGTTGGCGTATCACCAATCACTATCGCGGTTTCACCTTCAGGCAGTAATCCATGGATTTCTTGGGCATGGCGAACCGTGGCAGCAAACACCATGACGCCTTTACGTTCTTTGGCGTATTGAATGATTTGCTCAACGATTTGCGGCGTCGCACGTTTGGCTTTGTCGATCACCATGTCCATTTCCGCTTCTTTGTATCGACCCGTGTTCGCTGGTTTTAGCTGCGAGAAGTCATAAGACAAGACGGGCGCATCCATCATACGTGCTGGTGTTAAGAAGTTTTCGTCTAGTAAATAACGGATAGGGAGCTCGAAGATACAGTCACGGAAAAAGCGTGATTCTTCAGTGCGAACCTGCCCACGGGTGTGATACTGGTAAATCCAACCCATACCTAAGCGATATGGTGTTGCGGTTAAGCCCAAAACTTTAATGCCCGGGTTAAGCTCTCTTAGGTGTGTGATTACTTTTTGATAGCTGCTGGTTTTTTCATCGGGTACACGGTGGCATTCATCAATGACGAGCAAAGAAAACTGGTTCTTGAAGGAATCCAGATTACGCACTACAGATTGCACCGACGCAAACACCACTTGTTGATCGGTTTCTTTTCGCCCAAGCCCCGCTGAAAATATTGAGCCTTTCAGTCCATAGCCTTCGTACTTGGCGTGATTCTGTTCCACCAATTCTTTTACGTGAGCAAGTACCAGCACTCGACCTTTGGCAAGCCTTGCTAACTCTGCAATGACCAAGCTTTTCCCCGCACCTGTAGGCAGCACAATGACCGCTGGTGTAGAGTGTTTACGAAAATAGTGAATCACCGCTTTTACAGAGTCGGCTTGGTATGGTCGAAGGGTGTACATGAAAATCTGTGAAATTGCTCAACTATTCGAATTAGGATCGCTATAATACCCGACCTTAAACATTAGAGGTATTCATGCGTTTAGATAAATATTTGTGTGATGCACTGGGCGCGACTCGCAAGCAGGCAACGAAGATCATCAAAAGTGGTGAAGTAACGGTTGATGGTGAAGTACAAAAGAGTGGCGCTTTCAAAGTGCCAGAAGGTGGTGTAGTTGAGTGGGAAGGACGCGAAGTCGGTGCTCCGGGCCCTCGTTACATCATGCTGTACAAACCTGCGGACTTTGTGTGTTCACATGAAGATGGGCACAACCCAACTGCATTCGTGTTGCTTGATGAGCCAAAGGTAGAGAACCTTCACTTTGCTGGTCGTCTGGATGTGGACACAACCGGTCTTGTGTTGATCACAGACGACGGTCAGTGGTCGCACCGTATTACGTCACCAAAACACAAATGTGAAAAGACGTACCGTGTATGGCTAGTGGATGCGATTCAACCTGATTATGTTGAGAAGTTTGCTGAAGGTATTGAGCTACGTAACGAGCGTGAAGCGACACTGCCAGCACACCTAGAAATCGTCAACGAAGCAGAAAACGAAGTACTTCTGACGATTGTGGAAGGGAAATATCACCAAGTGAAACGTATGTTTGCTGCTCTCGGCAATAAAGTAGAGCACTTACATCGTGAGCGTATTGGTTCTATCGTGCTTGATGAAGCATTGGAGCCGGGTGATTACCGATTCTTAACCGAAGAGGAAGTCGAATCAGTTTGGAAGTAATCCATTCTATTCGGAAATAATTGCTGTTCTGGGAAATTGTTTAATTCCCGATAGGAACTAGTGTTTTGGTAGGAAATCGCTCAAAATGAGGGTTCCTACCAAATATGTCTTAGTGTCTGAACAAGACGCACATTCGCCGCTCGTAAACGCAGGCAAAACTGTATTTAATCTGAGAAAAGTCTTTTCTCTTGTTGGTCCTTACTGACGATAAGTACAGACGGTGTTAACGTCACCGCCTCTTCGTTTTAGCTCGGTTATTTTGTCGTTCTGCATACTGATCATGCAGGTTATAGCGTCGAGTTAGTCAAGACCGTCTTGGTATACTTTCGTCTTTTATGATCTTCTCATTAGTAAGGAAACTATGCTCTGTCTCCGTAACTATTACGAATTCAGGGTAAGAGAAGCGTCAATCATCTATCTCAATCAATGTGGAATGTTGATGGGAGGACACAACAAGAGGTAAAGCAATGACAGAAAAAGCCCAAAGTGCTCCCCAGTCACAAATCAGTTTTTTATTGTTCCTTGTACTCGGTGCTATTGGTGCATTAACACCACTTGCTATCGATATGTATCTGCCGGCGATGCCAACCATCGCAAAAGATCTTGGAGTAACTCCAGGCGCGGTACAAATTACGTTAACGGCTTATACGGCAGGTTTTGCAATAGGTCAGTTAATTCACGGTCCTTTAGCTGACAGCTACGGTCGCCGACCAGTACTCATTTTAGGTGTGCTCTTTTTTGGTTTGGCAGCGGTAGTCAGTGCGACCACTAACGGTATCGATGCGCTAACTTATGTGCGTACTGCACAGGGTTTTGCTGGCGCAGCCGCAGCTGTGATTATCCAAGCGGTTGTGCGTGATATGTTTGACCGTGAAGATTTCGCGCGTGCAATGTCATTCGTCACCTTGGTGATCACGATTGCGCCTTTAGTTGCGCCGATGATTGGTGGTCACCTTGCTATCTGGTTCGGTTGGCGCTCGATCTTCTGGGTGCTTGCTATTTTCGCCGTTGTGGTGATTTTGCTGGTTCTATGGATGATCCCAGAAACGCTGAAACCAGAAAACCGTCAGCCGCTAAGATTTAGAACGACGATTCGCAACTATGCGCGTCTGTGTTCTAACCCTGAGGCATTAGGTTTAATGCTTTCAGGTGCGTTTTCGTTCTCGGGTATGTTTGCATTCCTGACAGCGGGTTCGTTTGTTTATATTGATTTATATGGTGTTCGACCTGACCAATTCGGTTACCTATTTGGTTTGAACATCATTGCGATGATCATCATGACCAGCCTTAACGGTCGCTTGGTGAAGAAAGTTGGTTCACACGCCATGCTTCGCTTTGGTTTAACGATTCAGTTGATTGCGGGTATTGGTCTGTTTGTTGGCTGGATGCTTGATCTCGGTTTATGGGGAATCGTGCCATTCGTTGTGCTGTTTATCGGTACTTTGTCTACGATTGGTAGTAACTCAATGGCGTTGCTACTTAGTGGCTACCCAACAATGGCGGGTACGGCATCTTCGCTTGCGGGTACACTGCGCTTCGGCACGGGCTCATTGATTGGTGCACTCGTTGCTGCAATGCCGGGTGGCGTGTCGTGGCCTATGATCATCGTTATGTTTGCTTGTTCAGTGCTGTCTGCACTGTTTTATTGGACTTTAGGAAGAAAGGCGTAATGTCTAATTACACCAAAGAAATTCAAAACTTAGTTAACGCTGCTCTGGCGGATTTAGACCAAGAGCATCGCTCAGGTAAATTGGCGAACGCGCCAGTAGCGAACAACCATTACTTGGTTCGTTGGGTAACCAAAGCGCTGAAATCACAACGTTTTGGTCGCACAGTGGGTGATGACTTAACGCGTTGGCAAAAAGCAGGCCGCTCAAAAGGTAATGATGCGGGTTTGCTATTCATCTTCAAACGCATCTCTGGCTTTTACGCGCAGTTTTTCCCAGAAGGTGAAGAGCCTAAAGTGATCAAAGATTCTGACATTGAAGCGTTTCTTGATGCGATGGAACAAGCGGGTTGGGAAGTGTCTACGTCTGAACAACTGGTTGGCTGTGGCAAAGTGCAAATCTTCACAGAGGGTCAAAATTCTTTGGCGCTGTGTGCCGATCAGTGCGAAAGCTGTTTTGATGGTGAGCTACTCGTTAAACCAATGAGCTGGTTTGTTCGTGGTAACCACGCTGAGTTTGTCGAAAAAGCATCACAGGCGGGCTATATGGTTCATAAAGTGACGGATTACAAATCCATGGTGAAATACCACGGTGAATACCTGATCTTCCCTGCGAACGAAGGCAATCAACTGGCAGAGATCCCGCTGTCATTTAAAGCAGACTAGACCGTATTTAACATCTCAATAAGTAACTGAACTTCACCTTCAGGTGAGTTAAGAACGTTACTTATCGGAGATTACGGCTCTTTAAAGCGTACATACTGTGGTGTGTACGCTTTTTTGTTTTTGAGGGCATGACGTTCACTTCTATTAAGCGATTAAACAAACTTATGACTGTGATCGTAGAAGTTCATGATTCGCTTCAGGGCCCAATCTCGATATCGGTCGGATTCAATTAAAATGTCATGCCTTGCATGAGGAATGCTTAAAAGCCTTGAACTGGCACAATGCTCATTGAATAAGTCTTGGGCAGGCAAGGATACAACGTTATCACCCTCTGGTTGCACGATTAAAATCGGCGTTTTAATGTCTTTGGCTTGAGCTAAACAATTTTTACCCGCAGCAACGGCTTCGCTGATCCACTTGGGGCTAACACCACCGAGTCTCAGGTTGGGGTGGTTGCTCAACAAATCACTGTAGGCTTTAAAGCGATTAGGGCTACTTGTATGATCATTGCCTTCAAAGGTTTTGGTCACAAATGCCGTCTGGGTAGGGGCGAAATTCGGTGTTTTCTGAAGTTGACTGATGAGTTTAATGGTTGCCGTTTGAATGCCGCCAACCACTTTGGGTAATTTGATACCAAACATTGGGCTTGTTAGGGCGCACGCTTTAACGTTGTGATCATAACTCGCGAGGTATTGAGTTGCGACAGCTCCTCCCATCGAGTGGGCGAGCATCATAACTTCGTCTTTATGTTGGCTCTCTACAACCTCTTCAAGAAACTGAGCTAAGTCTTCAACATAATGCTCAAATTGGTCCACGTGTCCTAGTTCGCTGTGTTCTGCCAAGCGTTGCGACTCTCCTTGACCTCGATGATCAAAGGAATAGATATTGAAGTATTGGCTGAGTTCGTAAATGACTTCTTTGTACTTCCAAAACGATTCATTTCGCCCCTGAACAATGACTAACGTTCTTGTATGGTTTTGAGGGTTCACGTTGATCCAAGCGATATCATTATTCATCGCGCCTTTAAAATAACCGCTCTTTCTGTGTTGCCATACATCATCTATTTGTTGGTGATAATCATGGTTATGGTGACTCAACTCCGAGGTAATCGGGTGATAGCGTTTATAGGGCTTGTGAGGAATATTGAGTTTTCTTCCTATGCTGGTCACAAACAAGCGGCCTAGTTGAGCACCGTGCAAATAATCCGCATCGAGTTGCTTTTTTGTACTCTCCACAACCGAAGATTGTAAGTTCCGCGCTGGAGAAATCTCGTAAATGTTTACATCATCAGGAGGAGACGCGAGAAAGCGTCGAGTTTGTCGATATGTTTCTTCGTGTTTGAGCAAAATAGCCGACAGCTCACTCATTGTTTTGGATGGCGCGCGCTTTAGCACGGCTTCTATTAAAGGATGATGCTCGTCAAAGTCGATGGGCATTGTTCGGATCACCACGATGTGTTTGTAGCCTCGTCGATAGGCTTCTTCAACTGGGATTGGTGCAGAAACACCGCCGTCTAACCAACGTGCACCATTAAACACAACGGGCTTTTTGTGCAGAGCGGGAATCGCACAAGGTGCTCTAAGTACATCCTTCCAATTATCAACGGTGACATCAAAACACTCTGTTGTTAGGTTTCGTGCGTGTGTCGCGACGGCGACGACTTGCTTTGTTTTGAGTAAATCAGACCCTTTTTCCCAGTTTAACGGGATGCTTGTCTCGGCATTGTCTACTAAAAAATCTAAGTCAAATCCTTCCCCATTGAGCAAGTATTTCGTGAGTTTAAAGAACTCAGGGCGTCGAGTTGTTTCTGTGATGATTTTGTAGGCATGCCCTTGATGCCCGCAGACATACGAGGCTAGGTTGAGAGAGCCAGCAGAAGTACCAATTAGCAAATCAAAAGGATTGAAATCAGCATGCAGGAAGGCATCTAACACGCCTGCAGTAAAAATGCCTCGCTGACCGCCTCCCTCTGTCACCAACGCGATCTTATCGACGTGTTGCTGACGAAGCATAAAGTTATCGTGGTGTTTACTGCTAATGATGTATCGATTGCCCATTGTGATTCCAAAATCTGCTTAACGTTATAGTCACTAAGTTCAGAACAAAGCCGGTCCAAATAAGGTATGAGCTAAGAATAATATGGGGATTGCACTGAAATAAATTCAATTAAATTTACAGGGTGTTAATCAATATAGAACCTTTTCAATAGCACTCTCAAACCGTCTTTATTTACTTTGTTTGAAAGTGCTATGAGCGGCCAAGTACAATGGGGCGTTATTCCTGCTCTAGATGCTCTGCTTCTTTGGCGATCGCTTTTACCATACCTTTGAAGATGAATAGGTGTGCTGGCATCATCGCAAACCAATAAAGCAAACCGGGGAAGCCCTGCGGGTGCCACCATGCGGTGATATCAAACTCGCGCTCTTCGCCATCGTCTTTTATTGTAATTTCTAAACGACCAAGTCCCGGACCTTTCATACCGAAAAACAGTGAGAGGAACTGGTTCTCTTCGCAGCGAATCACCTTCCATGAATCAATGAAATCACCCACCTTGAGCTCTGGCCCTGGTGGTGAAACTCGAATGGGTTTCCCTCCACCAAAGAAGATATCAAGCCACTCTCGGGTGCGCCAAAGGATGTTGGCAAAGTAATAGCCTTTTTCGGGGCTCCCGATCTTTTGTGCGACCTTCCAAAGTGATTCTGCCGAGGCTTTTGTCTTAATGCTTGCTCCTGCCTGTTTTGGATAATACCCGTAGCCCGGTTGCCAACGTTTGAGTGCTGCTGGTTCAAAACCCCATACGTTGCTGCGCACAAAAGTTCCTTCCGTTGCGATGGTGTCCGCTACGGATTGTTCATAACTGATTAGCGATTGTGGAAATCGTTCGTGAATGTCTTTGGTATCAGCAATGTAATCGTGCTCCAAACCAGCAAGCAACGCTTTACCAATACTTGCAGGAACTGACGTCACAATGGCTAACCAATACGATGCCATTTTGGGTGTAAGCAGTGGGGTTGACCAAAGTCGGTAAGGTTTTTTCGTGATCTTACAAATGACTTCAAATTGCTCGCGATAACTTAATGTGTCCGGCCCACCGACTTCGTAGATTTCACTTTCTGCTGGTTTGGTTTCTGCCAGTTTAAGCAAGTAGTGATTGAGGTTGGGTAGGGCGATTGGGTTAGCTTTGGAGTTGACCCACTTAGGCGCAATCAGAACTGGCAGGTTGTAGACGAAGTCACGCATGATCTCGAATGCTGCAGACCCTGGCCCAATAATCACGCCTGCGCGAAGCTCGGTAACAGGAACGCCAGCTTGGCGAATGATCTTCCCTGTCGCTTTACGTGCTGCTAAGTGTTGAGAGTTGCCGGTTTGAGGCTGAATCGCACTCAAGTAAATCACGTGTTCTACGCGACTTTTCTCAAGCGCGTTTTTGAAGTTCTCTGCGAGGTTTAATTCGTACTCAACAAAGTCGTGACCTTGCGCCATACCGTGCACAAGGAAGAACACCAAATCAAAATCATTCACGACTTCGAGTGTCGCTTCTGCATCTGCGAGGTCTAAATAAGTGAGAGTGAGATTAGGGTGTGGTTGAGTTCGAGATTCTAAATAGTCTATATGACGCGCGGCTGCCGTGACAATGTAACCTTTATCAAGCAGCTGTGGAAGAAGCTGTGAGCCAATGTATCCGGAAGCCCCAAGTACCAACACCTTTTTCATTCTGAGTCCTTTTTATTGCTGGTGGATTAGTCACCACTGGGTATAATCATGAGACACTTTTCTCGTTCTATCAATAAGTTGTCGTCGGAGCGTGCATGACTTTTTTCTCACAATTGGTTACTCATGCCGATAAGTCGTTTTTACGTCGACTATTTGCCATCGCATTACCCATAACTTTACAGAGCATGATGTTCTCCAGCCGAAGCTTGGTGGACGTGCTGATGCTCGGTCAATTGGGCGAGGCGGAAATTGCTGCGGTCGGCGTTGCGGCAAGAGCGACATTCGTTACGACCATCATGCTCCTTGGCGTAACAACCGGTGGTGCGTTGTTAACAGCGCAGTACTGGGGTGCGGGAAACAAAGTTGGTGTAAGGCAAAGTACGTCGTTGACGTGGATGATTTCCATGGTATTCGCAGCCCTTACGGTGGTGTTATTCGTTCTGTTCCCAGAACCCATCATGCGCTTGACGACAGATTCGGAAGAGGTGATTCGGCTTGGTGCTGATTATCTTGTTATTTCATCGGTTAGCATGTTTGCTGTTGCCTGTGTCGCAAGTATGGCGGTGGGTCTGCGCGCTATGCATCAACCGGGGCTAAGTACGTTTTTTAGCGGTATCGGCATTCTGTCCAACATCTTCCTTAACTGGGTGCTTATTTTTGGGCAATTTGGCTTTCCTGCGATGGGTATTAAAGGGGCTGCGTTTGCCACCGTCATTAGTGGTGCTATTGAAGTAACCTGTTTATTCAGTTACCTGTGGTTTAAAAAGCACATTATTGCTTTTGGTTTGGACGACATTCGTGCCAGCTTAGTGTTGGATAAAATCACCCGCTTCCTAAAACTTTCCCTTCCGACAACATTTAATTTCCTTGCATGGGCGGGCGGCTTGTTTGCTTATCACGCGATTATGGGACAAGCAGGCGTGCAAGGCTTAGCGGCATTGTCAGTAATGACGCCGGTAGAGTCGATTGCTCTTGCTATGATGATCGGTTCATCTAATGCTGCAGCGGTATTGGTGGGCAATCAATTAGGCGCAAAGAACTTTGGTCCGGTTTACTATCAAGCGTGGGCAACCGTGATTCTCAATGTATTGATAGCCGTCGTTGTCGCGATTTTACTTCTGCTCTCAAACCAACTTATTCTCGATGCCTTTAGTGCTCTGACGCCAGAAACGCGCCCCCTGGCTGAACAGTTTATGGTGATTCTTGCTGTCGGGGTGGTCCTGCGTTCTGTTCCTATGATGGCTATTGTCGGTGTGCTTCGCGCAGGTGGGGATGTGAAGTTCTGTTTGTACCAAGATCTGATCGCGCAATGGGTAATAAGTATTCCATTAGCCGCCTTTGGTGCTATCTACCTAGGCTTTGAGCCTCAATGGGTTTATTTACTGTTTTTGACCGAAGAAGTCGTGAAGTGGGGGACATGCCTACACCGCATGGCGAGCAAGAAATGGATGAAAAATTTGATCGATGCTTAGGAAGGGTCGCGAGACAAGTTGCATTTGTACTCTGATAGTGTGATCAACTATTCAAAATACTTCCTACCAACAGGATTTTAGTGTAGATTCTGATTCCAATTTTTAAACACCATTTGAGCGGCAAAATCAATGTTAAAACTGTCAGACCTATGTAAAGGCTATGTAGACGGGGGAGAGTTTCATCCTGTACTACAAGGGGCAGAATTAACATTACAACAAGGTGAACAAGTCGCATTAATGGGGGAAAGTGGATCGGGGAAAAGTACGCTCCTTAACCTTATCGCAGGTCTTGATACTGCCGATTCGGGCGAGATCCAATACCCGAGCTTTGCAATGCATAGCGCACCTGAACATCTTAGAACACTCTACCGCCGCAACAACATTGGTAATATCTTCCAGCAGTTCAATCTGCTTCCTACCTTGAATATCGCTGACAACATCCGTTTCTGCCGTCAATTAAAAGGCTTACCAGAAGACAAAGGCTTGTGGCGTCAAATTCTTTCTGCTCTCGATCTTATGCCGCTTTTAGGTCGTTATCCTGAAGAAGTGTTTGGTGGTCAGCAACAACGTGCTGCGATTGCTCGTGCTTTGTATATGGAGCCGAAAATCCTGCTTGCCGATGAGCCGACAGGTAGCTTGGATGAGCGTAATGCTGAAGCGGTAATGCGTCTACTAACCAGCCTAGCACGTCAATTAGAGTGTACGCTGCTGTTGGTTACGCACAGTGAGAAAGTTGCAGAGCACATGGAAGGTAGAATTCGTCTTCAAGGAGGACAGCTGCATGTTATGGCCCGTAGTTAAGGCACTACTCGGTCATTACCGTCGCTATCCACTTCAAATTATTCTTGTTTGGCTTGGTTTAACCTTAGGTGTATCACTTCTTGTTGGTGTGACATCTATTAACCAACACGCTAAACAGAGCTACGAAACCGGTGAGAAACTCTTTTCAAACCCTTTGCCTTACCGTATTCGTACCAAGCATTCAGCCAATAAAATCCCTCAGGGTTTTTACATTCAACTTCGACGTGCTGGTTTTAATCAGTGCGCGCCATTCGATGTTCTTCATCTCGATACCAAAGCCGACTTGAGCCTTATGTTGGTTGGGGTAGATCCTGTTGCGTTACTGCCTTTGCAGCAAGGAAAGTCGCTAAAAGACCTTCCTATGCTGACTTTGATGACGCCGCCTTACCCAATTTTAGTGAGCCAAGACTTAGCGTCTCACATGTCATGGAATGATGGCGATTTTATCGCTCTCAATGATGGCAGCAGATTAGGGCCGTTGAAAGTCGACAGCGACAACTTACTTTCAGGCACGCGCTTAGTGACGGACATTTCGCTTCTTCGAATGTTAAAGCGCAGCTCTGGCTTGTCCGCGATTGCTTGTGGCGAAATGCCAGAAGAGAAGGTAGTAGCGCTGAAAAATATGCTGCCAAATGGCATGACGCTGGTACGTAATAGCCGCTCAGAATTGGAATCTTTGACGAAAGCATTCCACATGAACCTGACAGCAATGGGCATGCTATCGTTTCTGGTTGGCTTGTTCATCTTCTATCAAGCGATGTCTTTGTCTTTCATTCAACGCCAACGTTTGGTAGGGATTCTTCGTCAAACCGGTGTGAATGGTATGCAGTTGGCACAAGCTTTGATGCTGGAGCTGACCATACTTGTTCTTGTCGCTTGGGCATGTGGTAACTTCTTCGGTTTGATTCTCGCTAACGAGCTTATTCCTGCCGTTTCATCAAGCTTGAGTGATTTATACGATGCCAACGTAGGACTGACGATTGGTTGGTCTTGGGAATCCAGCCTATACAGTTTGGCAATGTCGGCATTGGGTGCCTTGATTTCCTGTCTGTGGCCGTTGATCCGCTTATTAAAATCACAACCTATTCGCTTATCTTCTCGCTTGTCCTTAATGCGTTTTGCTGGGCGTGAGTTCTCTTGGCAAGCATTTGCGGCCTGCGGGTTCTGTGTGGCTGCTGTTGCGGTTTATCAGGCACCAAAAACGCAAGAGTCGGGTTTTGCAATTATTGCACTAATGCTGATCAGCGTGGCGTTGTTTATGCCGTTCCTGATGTGGCACATGTTCCAAAGCTTCTCTTATTCATTACGATGGGTTCGCGTGCGTTGGTTCTTTGCTGACGCGGCGGCAAGTATGAGTTACCGAGGTGTAGCGACCATGGCCTTTATGCTTGCACTTGCGGCGAACATTGGTGTTGAAACCATGGTGGGTAGCTTCCGCGATACGACGGACAAATGGCTGAGCCAACGCTTAGCGGCCGATCTCTATATTTACCCAACCAACAACTCTGCTGCACGCATGAGTTCTTGGTTAAAAGAGCAGCCAGAGGTTGATTCGGTTTGGTGGCGTTGGGAAAAAGACGTACCGACTGAACGTGGTGCCTTGCAGGTTGTGAGTACCGGCTCTTCCGAGGGTGAGTTGGACTCTCTAACAGTGAAACTTGGTGTGCCTAACTATTGGTATCATTTACATCATTCTAAGAGTTTGATGGTGAGCGAATCCATGGCTTTGAAGCTCGACATTCGCCCTGGTGATTACATAGACCTGCAACCTCCATTAGGGGGAGGTTGGCAAGTCGTCGGTGTCTACTACGACTATGGCAATCCATACAACCAAGTCATGATGTCGCATCGCAATTGGCTGTATGCGTTCGCAGGCTCTGGCAACGTTGGACTTGGCGTCTTGCTCGAAGACAACGTGGATGGCGAAGGCTTAAAGCGTCGTCTAGAGAACGTATTCCGTCTGTCGCAAGATCGAGTGTTTGACAATAACAATATCTATAACCAAGCCATGCGCGTGTTTGACCATACCTTTGCAATCGCAGGTACGCTGGGCAACATTACGTTGATTATCGCTGTGTTTGGTTTGTTCTTTGCAACGCTCGCGGGTGAGCTTTCTCGTCAACGACACTTCTCTTTGTTGCGGTGTATGGGCGTTTCAGGTAAAGAACTCGTCTTATTAGGTGGTTTACAGTTGTTCGCCTTCGGTATGATTTCTGCGATTATCGCGGTTCCACTGGGCTTAGCGTTGGCGCACTTGATTGTCGATATCATCATTAAGCAGTCCTTCGGTTGGTCGTTAGAGCTTCAAACCATTCCTTGGGAATACGTTCAGACGATTGCTTGGGCGATGTTGGCCATCATGATCGCAGGGGCACTGCCTGTGATAAGAATGATCAAGAGTACACCGATGAAATCGTTAAGGGATGCGTTGTAATGAAAAAGATGACCCCAAAAAAGACGTTTTCTATTTCCGCGCTGGTGTTTGTTGTGTTTATCGCATTAGCGAGTGTGACTTTGTATGTTACGCATTGGGCAGAAGCGACGGCAACAGAACAAAGTGAAATCAGCGATGTTCTAAAACGCGAGAGCAAAACCATCTTTGAGCCGGTGCTGCCAGATCAACATGTTTCACTGCCGCAGGATTTTCGTTTCCACCCTGACTATCAACATGAATGGTGGAACTATTTTGCCAAAGTTCAAGACAAGAACGGCAAAGTATATAACGTTCAATGGAGTTACTTCCGAGTTGCTACGGACGAACGCGATACTCGCGGTTGGCAGAACCCACAACTGTTTATCTCCCATATTGTTGTCAGCTCTGGCTCTCATGTGTGGAAAGAGCAGAGAGTCGCACGAGGCGGTATTGGACAGGCTGGGATGACGAATCGCCCGTTCCGCTTGTGGATTGATAACTGGAACTGGCGAGCGCTAGGCTCTACTCCATTCCCGGGTAACCTAGACGTATCGACCGACACGTTTGCGCTTGATTTGAACACCACAACCAATGGTCCATTTGTCGTAAATGGTGATCAGGGCTTCCAAGTTAAACACGCACTTCAATCTATTGCTTCTTTCAGCTTCAGTGCGCCGTTCCTTAATGTAAAAGGTACACTGACCTTAAATGGTCGTGAAATCCCAGTCTCTGGCTCTGGATGGACGCAGAAAGAGTGGGGAAGCGGCCTGATTGGTGAAGGGCAGCAAGGTTGGGATTGGTTTGTATTTAATCTTGATGATGGCCGCGCATTGACAGTAAGCCGCTATCGACACAATGGTCAGGTGCCACATCTATTTGGCACACTATCAACGCGTTCTGGCAAGGTGATTAACCTTACCGAAAAAGATTTAACCATGACGCCACTACAGGTGACCAACTTGTCCAATGGACGACGTTTACCGCTGCAGTGGATCATTAACGTCCCCGAGCAGAAGATTAATTTGACGACGAGGATCATAAAATCGGACATGTGGCTGCCCTTTGTGATTCCATATTGGGAAGGCCCGATCCTCGCATCGGGGTCCAATGAAGCCTGGGGATTTATGCAACTCACCGGTTACTAGGATACGAAAAAAGCCATCCAGAAGGGTGGCTTTTTTGTTAATGAAACACGCAGTTTTCGACGCAAAACCGCACGTTAATCACGAAAATTCATCAGATATTATACTAACTTAATAGTAGTCTATGTTAATAGATTGAGCTTATAAGGAGATAGGCAGGTCTTGTAAATAATTATGTTCTTGTTGAAAAATACGATGTTTCGTAAATGAAACATCGGAAAAATCGAAGTTTAAACTCTAAACAAGCGATTATTCTAAAATTTTCAGCAGCTATACACTCTCATCATTCTTTGTTAATCGTTTATTAAGATAATAAATATAAGGGCGAAATCATGAACGATGTCATTCGTGACTTTTTCAAAATGGAATCCGCTGGTGGTATTCTTCTAGTAATTGCTGCGGCAATTGCGATGACCATTGCTAACACCCCACTTGGCGAAACTTATCAAGCTATGCTGCATACTTATGTATTTGGTATGTCAGTTTCTCACTGGATCAACGATGGCCTGATGGCTGTGTTCTTCCTACTAATCGGTCTTGAAGTAAAGCGCGAGCTACTTGAAGGCGCACTAAAATCGAAAGAAACCGCAATCTTCCCTGCTATTGCAGCGGTAGGCGGTATGGTGGCTCCGGCACTTGTATATGTTGCATTTAACGCCGGTGACCCAGAGGCGATTTCTGGTTGGGCAATCCCAGCTGCGACAGACATTGCTTTTGCTCTAGGTATCATGGCGCTTCTTGGTAAGCGTGTGCCAATTAGCCTGAAGGTTTTCCTACTGGCATTGGCTATTATCGATGACCTTGGTGTTGTTGTTATCATTGCACTTTTCTACACAGGCGATCTATCGACAATGGCATTGGTTGTTGGCTTTATCATGACGGGCGTGCTCTTTATGCTGAACGCGAAAAACGTCACCAAGTTAACGCCGTATATGATAGTTGGTGCGATCCTTTGGTTTGCCGTACTGAAATCTGGTGTACACGCAACACTAGCGGGTGTAGTAATCGGTTTTGCTATCCCACTTAAAGGGAAGAAGGGCGAGCACTCTCCACTGAAACACATGGAGCACGCACTGCACCCATACGTAGCATTCGGTATCTTGCCTCTGTTTGCCTTCGCAAACGCTGGTATCTCACTAGAAGGCGTATCGATGTCCGGTCTGACTTCTATGCTACCTCTAGGTATTGCGCTGGGTCTGTTGGTTGGTAAGCCACTTGGTATCTTCACATTCAGCTGGGCTGCTGTGAAAATGGGAATTGCTAAGTTGCCAGAAGGCGTGAACTTTATGCACATCTTCGCTGTATCGGTGCTGTGTGGTATCGGCTTTACGATGTCGATCTTCATCTCATCACTGGCATTCGGTAACGTAAGTCCTGAGTTCGATACTTATGCTCGACTAGGTATCTTGATGGGCTCAACAACGGCAGCAGTGCTCGGTTATGCGTTATTGCACTTCTCTCTACCTAAGAAAGCGGCAGAAGAAGTAGCGGTAGAAAAAGCGTAAGAAAAGACGATTACACTTTAAAAGCCTCCCAAATCGGGAGGCTTTTTTGTATCCAGAAGAAAGTCATTTGACAAAGCCTCAAACGACAGACGAAAAAAAGCCCAGACGAAAAAGTGTCTGGGCGGATACAAACATAGGAGTTAATAAGAAAAAGCAGCAATGTAGCAACTAGATAGAAACAAGTTTGACGGCCAGTAAAACTTTAAATGCCCTAGTTGTTACAGTAATTCAGACCGGAACAATTCCAAACAGTTCCATTTTTTTTAGAAGTTTTTTTCACAAAACAAGAACCGCTTTAAATTCATCTCGTTAACTGCACACTTTCTTCGTCTGGTCAGACCAATGAGTGAAAATGTGATGTTAATCATTTGTTAATCTCAAGTTTCGGGAGTATATTTTCAAACAGTTGTTTAATACGAGTGATTGAAATGGCCCCGAGAAGTACAACTAAAGAAAAAATACTCGATGTAGCAGAAGGACTATTTGCAGAATACGGCTTCAATGACACATCACTGAGAACCATTACTGGCAAGGCGAACGTGAACCTAGCTTCGGTCAACTACCACTTTGGCGACAAGAAAACGCTTGTAAGGGCAGTACTAGACCGATACCTAGAGGCGCTAATGCCGAGCATCAAAACGTCTTTGATCGAGTTAAACACACGCGACGATTACAACATGGATGAAGTGTTTGAATCGCTACGTTTACCTCTGCGTGCACTGAATGACGTGAGACCGAACGGCACAGCATTGTTTATGTTGCTGATTGGTAGAGGATACACCGATGTTCAAGGCCATTTACGCTGGTTTATCAGTACAAGATATGAAGAAGTGTTGAGCATGTTTATGTTCTCCATCATGAAGGCAAACCCTGAAATGAGCGAAGAACAACTTTTCTGGAGATTGCATTTCACACTTGGCACTTGTGTTTTCACTATGGCATCGAGCCAAGCGTTAACCGAGATTGCAGAAAGCAAATTTGAAAAAGAGGTGGACGTGAAGTCCGTCGTTGACCTACTGATTCCTTACTTGTCGGCCGGTATGTCCGCTAAGTAAAAAACATTAAATCAATAAAAAAGATAAGTGAAAGCCGCGAGCGGTGACGTGAACAAAAGGATCTGAACTATGAGCTCTCTACGAAGAAAATGGATTAGTGACCCAGCATTCAAAATGTTTAAGAAAGTATTGCCTCCATTGTCGAGCACTGAAAAAGAAGCAATGGAAGCGGGCAGCGTTTGGTGGGATGCAGAGTTGTTCTCTGGCAAGCCTAACTTTACAACGTTGCATCATTATCCGAAGCCTGCATTGTCTTCTGAAGAACAAGCTTTCATGGATAATGAACTCGAAACACTGCTTGAAATGCTTAATGACCAACAAATTGTGAAAGATGATCGAGATCTTCCGTCAGAGGTTTGGGATTTCTTACGCAAAGAGCGTTTCTTTTCACTGATCATTTCAAAAGAGTATGGTGGCCGCGAGTTCTCTGCTCTGGCTAACTCAACCATCGTATCTCGCATTGCAACACGAAGCATCAGTGCGGCAGTGTCCGTGATGGTACCAAACTCTCTTGGTCCGGGTGAGCTGCTTTCTCACTACGGTACTCAAGAGCAGAAAGATTACTGGCTGCCACGTTTAGCGGACGGTACTGATATCCCTTGTTTCGCGTTGACTGGCCCTGAAGCTGGCTCAGATGCGGGTGGCATTCCTGACCAAGGTGTGGTGTGTTACGGCATGCACGAGGGTGAGGAAGTCCTTGGTATTCGTGTTAGTTGGAACAAGCGTTACATCACTCTCGCTCCTGTAGCAACGGTACTTGGCTTGGCGTTCAAGCTTCAAGACCCTGATGGTCTGCTTGGCGACAAGAAAGACGTTGGTATCACCTGTGCATTGATTCCTGCCGATCATGAAGGCGTGGAGATTGGTGAGCGTCACGACCCGCTAGGTTCTGCGTTTATGAACGGTCCTACTCGCGGTAACGACGTGTTCATTCCTATGGAATGGCTGATTGGTGGTTCAGAATACGCAGGTAAAGGCTGGCGTATGCTGGTTGAGTGTCTATCGGCCGGTCGCGGTATTTCCCTTCCTGCATTAGGTACCGCGATTGGTCACCTTACTACGCGTACTACTGGCGCTTATGCATACGTTCGTAAGCAGTTTGGTATGTCGATTGGTAAGTTTGAAGGTGTGGCAGAAGCAATGGGCCGTATTGGCGGTTTGACTTACCTGCTTGAGGCGACACGCACGCTGACGACGACTTCTCTGGATATGAAAGAGAAACCGGGCATCGTGACCGCAATTGCGAAATACCACATGACAGAAATGGCTCGTACTATCCTGAACGATTCTTTCGATATTCACGCGGGTCGAGCAATTCAAGACGGTCCAATGAACTACCTAGCGAAACACTATCTAGGTATTCCAGTCGCGATTACGGTTGAAGGGGCAAACATCCTAACTCGTAACCTAATGATCTTCGGTCAAGGTGCGACACGTTGTCATCCATACGTGTTGAAAGAGATGGAAGCTGCTGCTAACCCAGATTCGAGAGAAGGCGCAAAAGAGTTTGATGATCTGCTGTTCAAACACATCAAACACGCAATGGGTAATACCTTTGGCGCGTTGGGTGCGGCACTGACCGGTTCTCGCTTTGTGAAAGCGTACATGAGTGGCCCTACACAGCAATATTACAAAGACATCACTCGCCTAAGCCGCGCACTGGCAGTGAGTGCAGACTTTGCAATGCTAACGTTGGGTGGTGACCTGAAACGTAAAGAGATGATCTCTGCACGTCTTGGTGATGGTTTGAGCTATCTATACATGGCGTCAGCGGCGCTTAAGAAATACGAAGATGAAGGCCGCCAACAAGGTGATTTGAACTTTGTACACTATGCCGTTCAGCATTGTTTGTACAACGCTTCGAAGTCGCTAAATGAAGCGTACTCAAACTTCCCTGTGAAATACGTGGGGGGCGTCCTAAAAGGCTTGTTGTTCCCATTAGGTAATCACTTCAAAGCGCCAAGCGACGAGCTGTGTGTAAGCCTAGCAGAAGCAATGATGACGCCAGGAGCACAACGTGACCGTATGACGAGCTTGTGTTACATCGGTAAAGCAGAGGACGACAGTGTTGGTCTGATGGAGCGTGCGTTCTTAGCGATGTACGATGTGAAGCCTCTAGAGCGTAAACTGATGAAAGCGGCGAAAGATGGCAAAGTAGCGCGTAAAGGCTTGCTGCATGACCGTCTACAGCAAGCGTTTGAAGCGGAGGTACTGACAGAGCAAGAAATCGACCAAATTATGGCGGCAGATAAGTTGCGCTACAAAGCGATTCAAGTCGACCACTTTAGCCATGATTTCTCAGAAGTTCGTACCAATGTGACCACGAAAAAATCGCATCTGAACTCAGCAGCATGAAGCGCTTGAGTATAAAATGAGAGAAGCACCTCAATTGAGGTGCTTTTTTGTGTTTAAAGCTTTTGCTTTTCGGCTGAGTGCTCCAACCACTTGCATTTTCGCAGCATTTTTACAGAAATTAGGTGCGAAGTAGGGCTGAACCTTTTATCCTAGCAACGTTTTTTAAAGGAAGTTGAATATGATCATCAAACCTAGAATTCGTGGATTTATCTGTACTACTACGCACCCAGTGGGTTGTGAAGCTAACGTAAAAGAACAAATTGCTTACACTAAAGCACAAGGCCCAATTAAAAACGCACCAAAACGCGTTCTTGTTGTGGGTGCATCAAGTGGCTACGGCCTATCTTCTCGTATCGCTGCGGCATTTGGTGGCGGCGCTTCAACTATCGGTGTTTTCTTCGAAAAAGAAGGCACAGAGAAGAAGCCAGGTACAGCAGGTTTTTACAACTCTGTTGCATTTGAAAAGCTAGCTCGTGAAGAGGGTCTATACGCGAAAAGCCTAAACGGTGACGCGTTCTCAAATGAAGCAAAACAGAAAACAATCGATCTGATCAAAGAAGACCTTGGTCAGGTAGATATGGTGGTTTACTCACTGGCTTCTCCAGTACGTAAAATGCCAGAAACGGGTGAACTGATCCGTTCAGCGCTCAAGCCTATCGGTGAGACATACACGTCGACTGCTGTTGATACCAACAAAGACGTAATCATCGAAGCAAGCGTAGAGCCTGCTACTGAGCAAGAAATCCAAGACACAGTAACCGTAATGGGCGGTGAAGACTGGGAACTATGGATTAACGCACTATCAGAAGCTGGCGTTCTAGCAGATGGCTGTAAAACAGTGGCATACAGCTACATCGGTACTGAGCTAACTTGGCCGATCTACTGGGATGGTGCTCTAGGTAAAGCGAAAATGGACCTAGACCGCGCAGCTGCAGCACTTAACGAGAAACTGTCTACAACTGGCGGTAGCGCAAACGTAGCGGTACTTAAGTCTGTTGTGACTCAAGCAAGTTCTGCAATTCCTGTTATGCCTCTATACATCGCAATGGTCTTCAAGAAAATGCGTGAAGAAGGCGTACACGAAGGTTGTATGGAGCAGATCTTCCGTATGTTCAGCCAACGTCTATACAAAGAAGACGGCAGCGCAGCAGAAGTAGATGAAGTGAACCGTCTACGTCTGGATGACTGGGAACTACGTGAAGATATCCAACAACACTGTCGTGACCTATGGCCACAAATCACTTCTGAAAACCTAAAAGAACTGACTGACTACGTTGAGTACAAAGAAGAGTTCTTGAAGCTATTTGGCTTCGGTGTTGACGGTGTGGATTACGAAGCAGACGTGAACCCAGCAGTAGAAACAGATTTCACTCAAATCTAATCGTTTCTAACGGAATTAAAAAAGGCGCTCAATGAGCGCCTTTTTTGTGTCTTGAATCTCTGTATTGAATAAGGAGCGCTGCATAAGCTGTTCTGCAACGCCCGCTTAAAGTGATTAACTCAGAATAATCAGAATAGTACCAGCTAGGGTCATCAAGATATTGGCAATCGCGTACGTACCAGCGTAACCAAGCGCTGGAATCGTCGACTTCGCGTATTCGTTCACTACGTCCATAGCTGGTGCACATGTACGAGCACCGATGATGGCACCAAAGAGTAGTGCACGGTTCATCTTAAGCACGTAGGCGCCAACTAGGTACGCAAGAACGACAGGCACAACGCTGACGATAAATGCCAAACCAATGATCTGCGGGCCCACTTGAGTTAAGTGTTCGAACATCTTGCCACCGGCGCTTAAGCCGATGCCAACCATAAAGAACATCAAACCTAAGTCTTTGACCATGTTCAATGCCCCTTGCGGCACATAACCGAAAGTAGGGTGGTTCGCTCGTAGGAAGCCCAACGTGATGCCTGAAAGCAGTAGGCCAACGGCGTTACCTAGGCTGAATGACACCTGACCGAACGTCATTGTCACCAAACCAAACATAATGCCTAGAATAAAGAAGCTACAGAACGCAAGTAAGTCTGCCATTTGACTGTGGATCGAGATGAAACCGATTTTCTCAGCAAGACCATGAACACGGCTTTTCTCACCACTTACTTGGAGCACGTCACCTTTGGCCAGAACGATGTCTAAATCCATTGGCATTTCGATTTGAGCGCGCACTACGCGGTTCAAGAAACAGCCGAATTCAGATAGGTTCAAATCAGACAAACGCTTACCAGCAATCGCATCACTTTTAACGACGATCTCTTCTTCGACAATTCGAAGGTCAAGTAGGTTACGGTCGAATACTTCTTTACCGTTACGGAAACTCGGGTCAAGACGTGCGTGGCTGTCTGGGAAGCCTACTAGTGCGATTTCGTCACCTTCTTGCAGGATAGCGTCACCATCAGGGTGGGCAAGAATACCGTTACGACGAATACGTTCGATGTAACAACCTGTCTGGCGATAAATGCCCAATTCTCGAAGGTTTTTACCATCTGTCCAGTCAATTAGCTCAGGACCAACGCGGTATGCACGGATGATCGGCAAGTAAACCTTACGTTGACTAGAGTTGCCTAGGCCACGTTCTTGCGCAATTTGCTGAGCTGAATCCGATAGGTTCTGTTTTTGCAGTTTTGGCAGCAGTTTGGCGAACATAATCATACTGATCAAACCCACCAGATAAGCCATCGCATAACCAACCGATAGATTTTCTAATACCAAAGAGAAATCCATATTACGTGGAATGGTTGCA
The DNA here is from genome assembly GCF_001557945.1 of Vibrio sp. CUB2. Classification (NCBI taxonomy): domain Bacteria; kingdom Pseudomonadati; phylum Pseudomonadota; class Gammaproteobacteria; order Vibrionales; family Vibrionaceae; genus Vibrio; species Vibrio sp. CUB2. Next base: position 342,963 of record NZ_LNRB01000003.1, read on the forward strand.
AGGCCAGAGTTGAGCGCATCTTGTGCACCTACCAGAACAGGCGTCGCAGTAAGGGCACCTGCCATCATACCGGCAGACAAACCAAAATCGAGGCCCATATAGTGGCTGCAGAAATAGGTAAGACCTACCGCAGAAACGAGTACGGTCATACTTAAGATAAAGTAATGCTTACCGTCTCGGAAAAATATGCCGAAGAAGTTGGGGCCCGCTTCAATACCTACACAGTAGATAAACAGCATAAAGCCGATGGTCAGTGCTTCTGCATTAAAAGAAAAACCAAGATGGCCCATTACGAGAGACGTAATGAGAACGCCAATGGAATTACCTAACTGTAGCTTTCCAAAGCGAATTTTACCAATGGCAAGACCAATTGCTAATACGACGAAGATTAGAAGAATGGGGTTTTGTTCAAGAAGGTGTACGACGTCTATGTTCACAGCGTGGCTCGGTAAGGTGTGTGCCAAATAAAAATTAAGAATTTCGAATTGTAACTAAATATAGCAAAAAGATAAGTGAAATTTTTTAGGTTTTACTATTACTTGACGTAGGGGAGTAACAATTTGAATACATAATAAAAAAGCCGCTAATAGCGGCTTTTTAAAAAAATCAGTTATTCGAATTACTCGTCGAATAGACCTAGGTGCTCTTTTGCGTAAGCTTCAAAGTCATCACAACCACCGATATGCGTTTGGTCGATGAAGATTTGAGGAACAGTTTCTACTGGCTTACCAACTGTTTTCTCTAGGTCAGCTTTAGAAATACCTTCAGCGTGGATGTCTACGTAACGGTAGTTGAAGTCATCACGTTTTGCTTTAAGTGTCTCTGCGTGCTCTTTTGCGCGAACACAGAATGGGCAAGCTGGGCGACCAAAGATAACTACGAACATAATCTTATTTCTCCTAAAATCTATTCTTGTTGAAAGCACAACTAGACGTCATGTCGGTACATGCTTTCGTTTGTTGGGATAACTATGCCCGATCCAGATACGGAAATAAAGCAGCATTTACCTCTTGGCTCGATAGGTGAAATCTATCGTATAAAAACTAAACACGCACTAAGCTTAAAGCCAAGAAAAGTCACTTTTGGGGATGATTCTTAGCCGCAAAATCGCTGCGGTTAAGTATGTGAAGTGACGCATAAAAACACACTTTTTGAAGGGTTAATGGCGGCAAGGTGCACTCGGTCAACTTTTTTTTGCTGAAAGCATAGCACTCTAGTGTGAGTTGTTGTTTGGGGAGGAAGTGTATGTTTCAGTTTATGACTGCGACACGGATTATCTTCGGCGAGGGAGCGCTCCAATCTTCGCTGTCTGTAATCAATCAATTTGGCTATAGCGTTTTACTGGTCACTGGTAAAGACACGCAACGAGCCACACCTATCATTAATTATTTAAAAGCGCAGAACATGCGTTATCAACACGTCGCCATCAATGGCGAACCCAATATCACCATGGTGGAAGAAACTGCAGTGCTTGGGCGCAAGTTTCAACCTGACATGGTCATTGCGATTGGCGGAGGCAGTGTCATTGATATGGGCAAAGCACTTGCCGCGATCATTCCCAACCAAGGTGATGTCTATGATTACGTCGAAGTGGTTGGACGAAACGTACCTTTAAAAACCAAACCGATTCATTTTATTTCGATTCCTACAACGGCAAGCACCGGCTCTGAGGTAACCAGAAACGCCGTACTTAAATCTGGGCAAGACCAAGTGAAGGTCAGTTTAAGAAGTCCGGAAATGCTTGCTGATGTAGCGATAGTCGATCCAACGTTAACCTATGGCACTGACCAATATACTTCTGGTCGCGGAGCAATGGATGCCTTCACACATTTGATGGAAGCATACGTATGTGGTGATCCAAACCCTCTCACCGATATGGTGTGTGAAGAAGGATTACGTCGATTAAGTCGTTCGGTCATTGCAGGCTGTAAACAGGATAATCATAAGGCCAGAGCAGACCTTTCTTTTGCGGCACTTTTAGGCGGGATGGCCATCACCAACGCTAAACTTGGTGCGGCGCATGGACTAGCCTCTGCACTAGGTGGCAAGCTCGATGCCCCACACAGTGTTATTACTGCGCGTTTGGCTCCTCATGTTATGCAAGAAAACATTAATGCTGCAAAAAGGGCAGGGCGCAGCGATGTGATAAGCCGTTACAAGCGATTGGCACAACTCGTCACGGAAAGAACCAATGCCAACGAGCATGATGGCGTACTTTGGGTGAGAATGGTGCTGGATAAGCTTGAGTTACCTCAGCTTGGTAAATTCGGCGTGTGTCAGACGTCGTTCGAGCAAGTTGCTGATGATGCGCTAAAGTCAGTTGCTATCAAAGGTAATCCGTTACCGCTTACACAAGATCGTTTGGTGTACATTCTTCGCCAAGTTTGTGATTGCAGTGACGCCTGCATGGGCGAGAGTGAAGGTAGCCAACATGTCAGCTCAGTAGAGGTGTTGGAGTCACGTTCCGATCTTTCGGATGTGAATCAATAGAAATACGATCGACCAGATACGAAAAGGGGAGCTATTTAGCTCCCCTTTCTATTTTTTATTACAGGCTAAGTCGATTCGTTAGTATTGACTTAGCTTGTCGTAGCGGCTGTCTTTCAGCGCGTCTTTTACTCGCTTCAAGTTCTCACGGAAACCAGTACCACGGCGTAGCGTGAAGCCTGTTGCTAGCACATCGATGACCGTCATTTGCACCACACGACTTGCCATTGGCATGTATACGTCTGTGTCTTCAGGTACATCTAGCGTGATAGCCAGTGAGCTTGCTTTCTCAAGCGGTGAGTCTTTTGCTGTAATGGCAATAACCGTCGCGCCGTTTTCACGAGCAAGGTTTGCAATCTCAACTTGGCTCTTAGTACGACCGGTATGAGAAATCAGAACGATAACGTCATTGTCACTACAATTGATACAGCTCATACGTTGCATCACGATATCTTCGAAACAAGTAATCGGAATATTGAAGCGAATAAACTTGTTTTGAGCGTCGCGTGCAACAGCAGAAGAAGCACCTAGACCGAAGAATGAGATGCGCTTAGCTTGAGTCAGAAGATCAACCGCACGGTTAACTTGCATCGAATCAAGACTGTTTTTCGCTACGTCTAAGCACGCCATTGTCGATTCGAAAATCTTGTGCGTGTAAGCATCCGGACCATCGTCTTCTTCGACATTACGGTTTACGTAAGGCGTACCATTGGCAAGGCTTTGCGCAAGGTGAAGTTTAAAATCTGGGAAACCTTTAGTATCCAGACGACGACAGAAACGGTTAACAGTAGGCTCACTCACGTCAGCCATTTTAGCTAACGTTGCAATGCTTGAATGAATTGCAGTTTGTGGAGACGCCATAATTACTTCCGCAACTTTGCGCTCTGACTTACTGAAATTCTCCAGGTTTTTTTGAATTTTTTCTAATGTATTCATAGTGTTCACGAGGGTATAGAGAACAACTCGCTGGCTCTGTTAACGTATGGAAACCCAAGGGGCTTCTCGGTCTAGAGGGGCGTTAACGAAAACCACCAGCGCCATAAATTCAGTATAAACCCGATCCTTTATCTGGCTAAAACAAATACCGTTACTATTTCGTGAGAATTTGACAAGCCTCAAACAAAATGTTGTAAAAACTACAGAATTGAAGGTGGGATCGTTGGTTTGTTGCTCTAGTGGCACAATAATGATGTCTGAGTTACACCAAAAAGAAAGAAATTTTCACTTTGATGTAACTCACATTGGCGCCTAAGAATTGAGAATGTCGTCGACAGTTTCTTCAATCTTAGCCATCAAGCTCGGTGCTTGCTGAGCAATTTCTCTTTGCTCACTCAAAACCGCGCTCAAGATATCATTGGTGGTTAATGGGTTAGCAAGAACGACGCGGAATACAATGGTGTTCATGCGTTGCCATTGGTCTGGATTCAGTCGAGTACGAGAAACAAACGACTTACCAGTTTCACGCTGACGTTTCTGAATAAACTGAGTGAGCTGGTTAATTAGCTCATTAAGTTTTTCTTTCTGAACGCCTTGTGCTTTATCTAATGCCGCGCGCATATTGGTTGGCAGATAGCGGTAGGTTAACAAACAAAGCTCCGGCTCAGACACCAATTCGAAGTCTTCTTGCTGGTTAATCAGGTCGGCAAAGTAACGTGCTTTCTCAATACTTTGGTCGATCAGAAGCTCGTAACCTGGGCGACTGATGATGTGCATTGCTGCGTAAACCAACATTGCCATACCAGATCGAGAACCCTCAAGCGTATGACTGCCCAAGTCTTTAGAACCTTTACGCAAGATGTACTGTGCATGATGCTCGATAGACTTCATCGCATCTGGATCTTTAAACAGAACCATGCCAGCGCCCATCGGAATGTAAAGCTGCTTGTGAGCATCGATCGTTACAGAGTCGGCGAGTTCAACACCACCAAGTAGGTGACGATGGTTGTTCGACATCAATGTCGCGCCGCCCCAAGCTGCATCCACGTGGAAGTGGCAGTTGTGCTCAGCACATACTTCTGCAATTTGAGGTAGTGGGTCAACACTGCCAGTCTCTGTTGTACCAGCAACACCAACCACAGCGATAGGTTTGATGTTCTGTGATTCGAGCTCGGCGATTTTTGCTTTTAGGTCGTCAACAATGATGCGGTTGTTCGCGTCTGTTTTGACGGCAACTAGGCCCTCTTGACCAAGACCAAGAACGTCTGCTGCTTTCTTCAGTGAGTAGTGACCTCGTTCAGAAACCAAAATCGCTAAGCCTTCGTAGCCATAATGTTTCATGGCTTTGAACAGACCTTCTTTCTCTACACCTTTGAATGCGCCATCTGCCTTCAGCGCTTTATTTCGAGCAACCCAAAGTGCAGTGATGTTAGCGATGGTACCGCCAGAGCAAAATGCACCAAGAGAGTGTTTCGCGCTGTGCATCCATTTACGGTAGAACTTATCGTCCTGACCATAGATAAGGCGATGCAACATACCAAGAACTTGACGCTCAAGCGGTGTGAAAGCTTTTGATGTTTCGATTTTCACCAAGTTTTGGTTCAGGGCAATCATGATCTTCGACAGCGGCATTAAGAAATACGGCAGGGCAGAAGTCATGTGACCAATAAAGCTTGGTGCAGAGGTGTGAACCGAGTGAGATACCAAGGTATCTAGCAGGTGCTCGGTATGGTCTGACACGAACTCAGGTTGCTCAGGAATCTGAGCAGAAGAAAAGTCTTTCTCAATTTCACGTAAAGGCTTTTCTTCTGCCACGATGTGTTCACGAAGAAATTGATTCAAGTTCTGCGAAAGACTTTCATCAATTTTAGTCAACGTTGAATCTGGACCTTCAGGGATAGTGAAGATCTTTAACAAGCTCTCGAAGCTAACGTCAGCGGTTTTTTGTTCCTTAACCATAGCAAAGAATCTTTGTAGTTATTTTGGTAATGCGAGCGGCACAATCTAAACCAAAACGGGCGCAAAGTCCCGTTTTAATTATTGAAACCCATATTGCTGAAATGAAATTCTAGGGTGGGATTTATTCACATTTCTGCTTTTCAATCTTAGCAATTGATTGATTATACTTGTTAAGCGCAGAATCGATCTGTTTTGGGTGGCTCAATAAGTCAGCAAACGCAGAACGTAGGTCGTAGTTCTTTGGGTGGTTTGCTGATTGACGATCGCTGAAGGTTTTCTTCGCCGCTTCACCTAGGGCATCACTGCGTGTCGCCAGTTGCTTCACATCATGTTGTTCTAGCTTCAACCATGCCTCAACCGGTTGTTCTGTCGCTACTCGGCTTGGATCGTTTTCTAGAAAATAATGTACTGCTTCACGGTTGAGTTCGAAGTGGTGTTTACGGCCTTCTAAGAACCATTGGCTAACTTCGTTTAAGTCAGGGTATTGAGTCACAGTTAGGTCTACGAGGTCTTGATACCACTGTAGGGAAGCATCAATGTAGCCATCGTATTTAGTTGCAAGACATTGCTGATCAGCAGCAAAAGTAAAAGTTGAGCTTGTAGCGAGGAGCGCCGCAACGACAAAGCGTTTCATTATTATTCCTTTTGGTTGTATTCCCTTTGTAACCCCAATAGACATATGCCTTGCCTGTCACTGATTACCGATCCAAGAGTTAAAAATTAAAGGGCTCGATAACAAAGCGGTGAACCAGAAAATTCTCTTCGAATTGAGCATTTTGAGGTTACTTGGGTATTTGAATTTTTGCCGTATTGTAATGGATGTTAATGAATATTCCTGAGATCTAGCTAGCAAGAGACACAAAGAAAAGCATCATAACTGGCACTAATAAGCTCAAGATAAAGCCACTAACAATGGCAACAGGCACACATCGAACACCGCCAGTGGTTTGAATGACGGGCAGGGTAAAGTCCATTGCCGTCGCGCCGGCGTAGCCAATTGCTGTAGATGGATAACTGCGAATAAGCAGCGGAATGGCAATCAAAGCGACCAATTCACGCATCAGCTCTATTAAGAAAGAAGCGCCGCCAAAGATAGGGCCAAAGGCGTCACCCATCAAAATACCAGCCAGTGAGTACCAACCAAAACCGGAAGACATTGCCAAAGCTTGATAAAGAGGAAGATCCAAAATCATTGCAGCAATCACACCGCCAAGCATACATGTCGTAATGATCACTGTCGCAATCGCCATGCCTTGCTTGTTAAGTAGGATTTGTCTAAGCGTCAAACCACTATTGCGCAGTTGAATGCCGATAAAGAAAAGCAAAAGGAATAAAATCCACTCGCTTGCAGTGTCTACCCAAGACAAGCCAATAGGAAGAATCAAGCCGGCGACTAGGCCACCACCCACAACAACGACAAGTTTTATTGACTCTAAGGCCATTGACGAAAGGGGGAGCTTCTTTTGATTCTGATCGGTTTGCAAAGGAAGCAGCTTATCGACCAAAGGTAAAGCGAGTAGGTTGCAGGCTCCCAAGCACACGAAGAAGGTGCCCGCGTATAGAAGGATGGTTTGTAGATTGCTACCTAAATTATCCAGCGCAGCCAAGCTCAAGCCCATCAGGGAAAGAATGACGTAAATAAGGTATGACGTCGATTTATTGATCTTCTCCAATACTGACGCGCGAGAAACTGGAATTAAATAACCCACCACGAGTGGGGCGAAGATAAATAGCATCCCTGAGAACATAAAGCCCAATGATTCCTTTCTGGATAAAGAACAACAGAGCCACGAATCAACGTATCAGAATACTATCTGACGCTTATCGTGGCTTGGTTTGAAGCTGGTAAGATTAAAGACCGCTTGCGCTGAGTACTTCTTTAATTTCACTTTGGAAGTCAGTATCACTCATATTACTGAGATCGTACAAGACTTCTGCACCTGTTAAATTAAATTCTACTTCGTGATCTTCAATGCGTTCATCTTGATTGCGGAACATCAATAGATGGTTTGCGATACGAGCAATATCTAAATAGCTTACTTCAGGGCGAGCAGATTCGAACTTCTCATTCGAGGAGACTTCGCGGAAATCATTATCAAAGCCCCATTTTTCTAGCACTAATTTACTCGTTGCAGAACAGCGGGTTTGGAATATTTGTAGCGCGATATCGGCATCAAGGTAATTGCCGCGATCGAGATAGAGGTGGTACTCATTGATTAGGCAGAATAAGCCAATGTCGGCTAACAAGCCAACCAGCAGTGCCTTTTCTTGCTCCAGATGCCCATAGGTCGCGGGCTCATGCTTACGAAACTCTTGACCCACTAACCCCATGGTTGCGCCAAGCTCACGTGAAACCGCCGCACTTTTCACCAAGATGCTATTACACTCTTTGGTCAGATTTACAGAGTGCTTCAACTGTTCAATAGCTTGTGCGGTGACGATATCCCTCACTCGCAGAATCCCAAGGCGTGAAACCGCCGTCGTTAGATCATTGCATGTAATGTTGCGACGATTAAAGATGACAGAGTTTGCCACGCGAACAACAACTGCAGCCAAACCTGGATCTTCCAGTAAGGCATTTGCTACATCTGCAATGGTCGTGTGTTCTTCAGTGCAAAGTTGTTGGATCTTGAGGACGACATCTGGGATGGGAGGAAGGGAAATTTTACCAGTAGAAATCGATTGTTCTACCAGCTGAGCGAACTCAGATTCGAGTGCCTTTATGAGCTTATCTTTATTATTAGGTAGCCAAAAAAATGATAAATGTTCCATTATGACGCTGTGCTTGAGAGCTTTCGTACAGTGTACCCTCACAGTATGTTAGTTATCAATTAAATACCTAATTCGCTCTCGCAATTGCCGCATTAATCACCATGATGCTTATTTTTTGGCACTTACTGCGTCAAAAAAACATCGGATGAAGATAAGTAACTGTGAAACTAATCACGTATGTTGAATTTGTAGTTTGGCATCTGTGACATAGATCCTAACTTATTTTTCAACGTTAAGTATGATTAAGACAGTTGGTGAGCGCAATTCACAAAAATATCGCCAACATAACGACAATTTTTAATCGCTATAAGCTGCTGTTCAATCTGGTGACATCGCTAATCGGGGTAATTTATTCCAATTAAAGAGGTCAATGGACATGACAGACCAAGCTTTTTTTAACTATGTAAGCAATTTTAGTGAGTACCAAAAACGTTCAATGTTTGGTGGTATTGGTTTATTCAGCAATGACGCAATGTTCGCGTTAGTAAGTAACGACTGTTGTTATTTACGCGGCGGAAATGGGTTGGATGATGAGTTTACTCAACTAAACTGCGAAAAATATAAGCACGTCAAAAAGCAAACGACGGCAACCGTAAACTATTACGACGTAACAGACCTGTTTGATTCAAGCTTTGATGGGCTAGACGAACTGTTACAAAAATCAATTGAATGTTCTATCAAGGAACGCAAATACCAAAAGTCTTCCGCCAGTAGACGTTTGCGTGATCTGCCAAATATGCAGTTGACGCTCGAACGCATGGTGAAGAAAGCCGGCATTGATGATGTCGACACATTTTTAGAACTTGGACCGGTAGAAGTGTTCAACAAAGTCAGAGTTGCTTACGGCAGTGACGTTGATGTGAAACTTCTATGGAAATTTGCCGGTGCGATCGATGGTATCCACTGGAAATTGATCCAAGAGCCACGCAAAAAGCAATTGCTAGCGATGTGCGAGTAAGGCGCTTTAGTTTCACGATGATTGACTCGTTTAGGATGAAGTTAGCGAGTCATAAAAGGTGAGTGTTGAAAGCGACAAAAGGAAGTTGATGCTTTTAGCCACTTCATTAGAGTTAGTCATTGCTACAAATCAGTTATTAGAAAAGAAAAACCGAGGCAGATGCCTCGGTTTTTTTATTTGTGCTTCTAGGGCTGTTCAATCAAGGGATTGATTAGAACTTGAAGCGAGTAGTGAACATCACTTGGTCACCGTAGAAGTCGTTAATGCGCGCTTCTGCACCTAGAGAGAATAGCTCTGTAGAGTGGAAACGAGCGTAAACAGAACCAATCCAATCGTCATCGTTATCGATAGATACGTAGCCTGCTTTACCACCCACTTCTAGTTGTGGACCAAGCCATTGGCGTACACCAAGGTTCAGTTCCATACCAACGTCTGTGCTGCTTGAGTTTGATGGTTGTACAACACGCATTAGCATTGCACCTGTTAGGTCAGCCCAGTTGTTTAGTGGAGAGTGGAAGCCAAAACCCGCTGCTGAATCGAAATCGCCATCGAATTCAGAATCGATGCGAGCAATTACGTGTGCATTTGGGTGGATTGATTTGCTGAAACCAGCACCGAATGTTACTGGGCTTGCACCAATGCGAGCTTCCATGTAGTCGTAGCTAAAGTTGCTCATTGTTGCTGGAGCGTTGTAGTCGTTCGCAGCTAGAGCTTGGCTAGATGCCAGCAAAAGGGCAGCGGCTAATAGTGTTTTACGCATAACTAACGATAAACCTTGTCTTATAGTTCCATGGATCCAAGTAACCACTTGAACCGTAATCTGATTTGTTCGACATCATAATAAAAACCAAGGGCGACGACCAACAAAAAAGTGTCGATGTTTTGTCAAATGAGTCAATTGTGCCAAGTTAACAGCAAAAAACGCGCCATGTTGAGGTGACGTGGCGCGTTTTTGTGTTCAAAGAATTATTCGCCGAAGCTTGCTCGTCTATCTGCCATGGCGTTAAGAATCGCTTCTGCGTCTAAAATAGAAGTCCAGGATAGAAGGTTATCATCGTTTTCTATCATAAAAGCAGTCAGTTGCGAGATAATCGCTTCTCTTAATTCTTCACCTTTCCAAGGTTTAGCAATGTAGTAATCAAGACTTGCGTGGTTAACTGCTTCTACAGTGTCTTCAAGCCCTGCTTGTCCAGTAAGGAGTACCTTTCGAGCGGATTTAGTGTCACCATTTTGACTGAGCTCGATTAAGAAGCTGATGCCTGTCTGTTCTGGCATGATGTGGTCACACAGAATCAAGGCAAGCTGAATGCCATCTTCCGCCATTTCTTCAATCACTTGTTTGGCTTCCGTTACGGATTCCGCGCCTTCGACCACAAAGTTATCTTCAAATGGCATCAAATCCTGAAGGACACTATCCAAGACTTCTCTTTCATCATCCACATATAAAATCAGATATTTAGTCATGCTTCATCTCCTTCTTGAGTGATAGGTAACCAGACGGTCATGCAAGTGAAATGGTTGAGCTCAGATTCCACTTCTATCCAGCCTTTATGGCCCGCCATGATTTGTTGGCAGATAGAAAGTCCGATTCCTAAACCGAAATTGCCTTCTTTCTTCGTTGTAAAGTTGAGTTCAAAAATGGCTTTTTGTTGTGATTCTGGAATGCCGCATCCGTTGTCTTTGAATGAGATGACGGCATAAGTTTGACTGTCTTTCTCGACCAACCTCGACTGAATCACCAATTCCCCTTTGTCCGGGAAAGCATCAATCGCGTTGGAGATTAGATTGGTCCACACTTGTTGCAGCGCAATCGGCTGGCAAAGGGTGTTAGGTAGTTCAGCATAGTCGGTTGTGACCTTGTGCATTTTGAGTTTGTTTTCAAAGATCACCAACGTATCTTCTATGCCTTCATGCAGGTCCGCAAAATGCAAACTCTCATCATCAGAGCGGGCGTAGCCCTTCAAGCTTTTCACCATGTCAGCAATCCGAGCGGCACACACATTTATCGAACGCAGAGAGGCACCAACTTGGTGATACTGCTCTAGGGTTCCCAAGGTGTGCAGTGATTCGGTTTTTTGACGGTTGAGCTGCGTTATCAAGGTTTGATCAGATTCGAGTCCGAGATTAACGACTTTCTTAGCGAGCGCTCTGTCGGGTAGGTCGGTGCTTAATTGTTTCACTCGTTCCCGTAGCTCGGACGTAGAAGCGGGTTTGACGCGTTGGGCTTTGGTCAGTAAGGCAACGCCTTTTTCTTGAATGTCATGGCTAGGAAGCTCTTTGAGCAGATTCTCTAACGTCAGTGTCAGGTTTTCTACACCCCGCAAAATTGCCGCAATAGGGTTGTTCAGCTCATGAGCGACCCCAGCGACAAGCTGGCCAAGCATTGCCATCTTTTCACGCTCGATTAATTGCTGGTGGGCGGATTCTAATGACTCTAAGGTTTTTTGCAGTTGTAGCTTGGTATTAATGCTGCGCTGCAAACGTCGGTTGAAATGGCGTAACAACAAGTTGGTAAACAAAGGCAGTAAATTTGAATCGCTCTGCATTACTTTACGAAAGACTTTTCTATCTAGCTTGATTACTTCGGTTTTGGTGAGTGTTAAGGCTGTCGAGAAGGAGCTTTCTCCAGTAACAAACGACATGCCGCCGACAATGTTACCTTTCGAATGTCGAACCACTTCGCGTTGCATACCAAGCTCGTCGCGCTTGTAGAGTGCTACTTCACCACTGGTAATAAACCACAAGAAGCTATTTGGTTCGCCTTCTACCGTGAGCAGGTGTTCTGGTGAGTAGGTACGGCAAGCCTTGGTATCGTCATTTTGTTCAAAGAAATGTTGCAGAGCACTGATGACTTGTTCTGCCAGTTCTCCGTCGGAAAGGGCGTGATAGTCGTTTAGGAAACCAGCTTGATAATTACTCATCTGATTTTCGATGTGTGCACGGAGCAACTTGTGCTGGTCGAGAATTTGACTGTAGCTGAGTAAGTCTTCTCTGTCGTAACGCAGAATAAATTGGGTGAGCTCTTTCTGTGCTGTATTGAACAGAACCTTGTCAGGGAGTGGCTTAGTTAAGCAATGGTCGAGTCTACCTTCGTTGACGGCGGTTAAAATGGCTTCAATATCTGAAGAGCAGCTGATCAGTATTTTGCGCGCTTGTTCAGTATGAGGCTTGCGATCCAAGCCAATGAGGAAATCGACGCCGTTAAAATGTGCGTGATGACTGGCAATAACGAGTGCCACTTTTTGCTCTCTTTCTTCGAGATATTCGAGAGCGCTCTGTGCTTCTTCTATCGATTCCACAGAGAGAATATCAAACTTACTTGAGAAGGCTGACAACTCCAATCGAAACTGTTCGGCACTGATTGGATTGTTGTCGAGGCACAATACAGCGTAACGGTTCACAGCGGTTTGAGCTCCGGTTAAAACTTGGCACTAACAACATATCAATTAAATGTAAGAATGGGTGGGAGCTGGGTATTATTCTCGATTAATGAACTAAAATAACCATCAATAGTCTGATATATCTCAATGTTTTATCCGCTTTGGGTTTGGGTTAGACTGAGCACAAATACTCAATAAGTGACGTTATGGAAAATCTAAAAAAAATCGGTGCCATTGGTGGCGCTATTTCTCTTGCGCTATGTTGGCCGCTAGCGGTTGGTCAGATTGGTCAAACTATCATTGAAGATGGCATCGCCAACATGAACGATGAAATGGTCAAAGGTGAAATCGTGGAATATGACCGCGGTTACCTGTCTTCAGTCGTTTTGACGCGTTACACCGTTGTCGACCCAGAAATCAAAGCGCAGCTTGAGCGCGATGGTCTGCCGACTGCATTTGATGTAACCAGTGACGTGACTCATGGTTTAACAAGCCTAAGTGCTGACTCTAAATTGGTGGATGCTGACTTCTTGCCACTGACGATGCACAGCAAAACCCAGTTGAACGGCAACACCGATTTCACGTTGGATCTTGCTAGCTGGAATTACCAGAATGATGCTCAAGGTATGCACCTTTCTTCAAGCCCTGCTCAAGTGAAAGGTAATGTAACGGTACTGGGTGATTTGAACTACCAAGTGTCGATTCCTTCGGTACAAATTGATTTTGAAAATGGCGAAGAGATTCACCTAACAGAGCTAAAAGGTGAAGGCAAAGGTAAGCAAGCAAAAGGTTACTGGCTAGGTGAGCAGTCTTTCTCACTACAAAAGCTAGATATCGTTGATGCGCAACTTGCTCCTATGTTCCTGATTGAGAACGCAAGCTACAGCGGCAATACCTCTCTGAACGAAGCGGGCGATAAGCTGAGCACGAAACTGGTGCTGGATGCGAAGCAAATGCGTTTAACAGATGGCACAGACGTTGATAACTTTAAGTTGGATTTTGCTATTGGCGATGTAGACAGCAAAGCCTTTGATGAAATCATGTCAATTTACCAAAGCTCGCCAATGCTGGATGAGCAAGAAGTTCAAAAACTATTGCCACACATTGATACGTTGTTTAGCAAAGGCTTCAACCTATCTGTGAATGAATTGTCTTTGGCATTTGGTGAAGGTAAGTTCCGTAATGAATGGCAATTGTCTGTGCCTCAAGGTACTGACCACATCACTCAAGATCCAATGAAGTTGATGACGGCGACAAATGGTTCTCTAAACACCTACTTCTCGGATGAACTCGTGGATCTTTACCCATTCATTCAAGAAAGTGTGGATGAGCTGATGGTGATGGAGCTTATCCAGAAAAAAGACAAAGGTTATGAACTAAAAGCGCAAATTTCTGATGGGAAATTGAAGTTCGAAAACGGACAAGAGTTTCCTTTAATCGCACTGCTTATGCCAGCCTTGATGCAATAGAGAAGTTTACAAAGTAAGTTTTTAGCTTTTTCAGTTTAAAAAGAGGTCGTAAGACCTCTTTTGTTGTTTTTATCCCTGCAAAAACGTGATATTAATTTCGTAATCTTTACTTAGCAGGAGCAATGAGCATCATGGAACAAAATACGGACAACGTATTTAACTTCAGTGCAGGGCCAGCAGGTCTGCCAAAAGCAGTCATGCAGAAAGCACAAAAGGAGCTAATCAACTGGCAAGGTCTTGGTACTTCAGTGATGGAAATCAGTCACCGAAGCAAAGAGTTCATCAAGGTTGCAGAAGAAGCAGAGCAAGACCTTCGTGATCTTCTGAACATCCCAGACAACTACAAAGTACTGTTTTGCCAAGGTGGTGCTCGTGCTCAATTTGCCGCTGTTCCACTTAACCTTTTAGGCGATGCGGAAACTGCGACTTATATTGATGGCGGTTACTGGGCAGAAAGCGCAGTAGCAGAAGCGAAAAAGTACTGTGAACCAGACGTCTTCAACGCAAAGACTGTTATCGACGGCAAAGCAGCTGTATTGCCAGCGGCAGAATGGAAAATTTCGCCAGACGCGGCTTACGTACATTTCTGCCCGAACGAAACCATTGATGGTATCGAAATCAACGATATGCCGGTGACGGACAAACCAATCGTTGCTGATATGTCTTCAAGCATTCTTTCTCGTGAAATCGACGTTTCAAAATACGGCGTGATTTACGCGGGCGCTCAGAAGAATATTGGTCCTTCAGGTATCGCTATTGCGATCGTTCGTGATGATCTGCTTGGTCTAGCGAAAGAAGTACTGCCAAGCATTTTGGATTACAAAGTGTTGGCAGAGAAAGAGTCAATGTTCAACACGCCACCGACATTTGCTTGGTACTTATCTGGCCTTGTATTCAAGTGGTTGAAAGCGCAAGGCGGCGTAAAAGCGATTGAACAAGTAAACCGTGACAAAGCTGCACTGCTTTACGATTACATTGACCAATCAGACTTCTACCGCAATGGTGTGCATTCTGCGAACCGTTCTCTAATGAACGTACCATTCCAGCTTGCTAAGCCTGAGCTAGACGGTACATTCCTAGAGCTAGCAGACGCGAAAGGTCTGAAAGCACTAAAAGGTCACCGCGCAGTTGGCGGTATGCGCGCTTCTATCTACAACGCAATGCCACTAGAAGGCGTACAGGCCCTTGTCGACTTTATGCGAGAGTTCGAGCAAGAATACGCTTAATCGCGACCTGTGATACAATCCTTCAAAGCGTCGCATTAGCGGCGCTTTTTACTTTCTGCAGAATCGCGATTTTCTAATGGAAGCACACGCACATTTCCAAATGGCGATTTTGAACAACCATCCGCTGTTCGCTATCTTTGTAACATCATCAATTTTCGAGAAATCTAGTGAGAAACCTCTGTCTGACATTTCTGCTGTGCTTATCTTCCTTTGTAAATGCACAAGAGATCCAAGTGTGGAGCGGTATTGAGTACTCTACTGTTGCTGAGATCCAAGAGCGTTTTGAGGCAGAGACTGGCAACAAGCTAGCGATTCGTGAGTTTGACGTAAACAACATTCGCTCAGAGCTGTTATTAGCGAAACAGACAGGGATTACGGTACCTGATGTTATTTGGGTGCCTTCAGATTTTCTGGGGCTACACGATTATTTCGATTTGGCTAAAATCCCTTCTAGCTGGATTGATGAAAAGAGTATTGAGCCAAAAGCGCTAGAGTTGGTCTCGGTTGATGGAGCCATTTATGGCGTGCCTCTTGGATTGGGCAATCACCTTGTATTGTACGTGAACACAAAGCTAACCAAAGATCTTGAACCGACGTGGGAAGAGCTGCTCGAAGAGGCTGAGCAGGGAAGAACGACGCTCGCGATGCAATATCCGAATATGTATTTTTTGATGTCGTTTGTTCCAATGTTCTCTGACCACCGTTCTAAACCGGTCACAGACATTGACGTTGGTGCTTTAGCTGCTGCGCTGAAGTTTTATGGTGAGCTTCCTGTCGTGGGCGTTTTAAAAGGCGAATACGGCCAAGATCAGGCACGACAGCAGTTTATCGATGGT
The DNA here is from genome assembly GCF_001557945.1 of Vibrio sp. CUB2. Classification (NCBI taxonomy): domain Bacteria; kingdom Pseudomonadati; phylum Pseudomonadota; class Gammaproteobacteria; order Vibrionales; family Vibrionaceae; genus Vibrio; species Vibrio sp. CUB2. The sequence continues at coordinate 358,986 of NZ_LNRB01000003.1, forward strand.
GAAGTGGCGTACTTAATTGATGGTGACTGGGCGTTAGGGGAGCTTAAACAACACTTTTCAAAAGAGCTGAAAATCAGCGGATTGCCGACTTACAACAACCATCACATGCATTCGTTAAGTGGTGGCAAAGTGCTGGCGTTTAATGCTGAAGCAATGGCAAACCCAGACAAGCGCCAAGCCATGCGAACCCTAGCGACGATTGTACAGAAACCTGAATTCATCGAAGACGTTATCATCAACCAGAATCTGATTTCGACCAACCGCTCAATCAATCGCAAATGGTACGACGCAGACAGCACTTACTATAGCGATCTCTATACTCAATTGAACCCGGCTTATGTTATGCCGAGTACTGTCGAAATGGCGGTGACATGGGAAGCGTTGATTCGTGGCTACAAACGCTTCCGTGCAGGCATGCCTGCTGAATCCGCAGCAGAGTTTGTGGTGGATTTCATCCAAAAACACTCTCAGCATATCCATAAACGTAGGAAGTCATCATGATAAGTTTACGTAACATCCTAACTTTGATTGTGGTGCTAGGCTCTTTGCTTCCTGCTTATTGGGTCGGGACTAGTATGATCGAAAAACACCAAGAAGATCTGCTGGTGGAGAAAGAGATCAAGCTTGTTAATACCAATCAAGGTATCAAGAAAACAGTGACGGAAGATCTGACGTTCGTCGCGAACTTAACACGTTGGTACTCCAAAGACCGTTTGTTGGTTCAAGGCATGGATAACGTGCTGTATTCAAGCATCATCTGGCAGATGATCGAAACGTTTGAAGAATTGGCCGTTAACGTCAGTACCACTTACATCATCGACAAAAACTGGCAGCCAATGTACGAAAGCAATGGCTCCGTTTACCATTTAGAAACCAGCAAACTGCTTAACAAAATACGCGCCGCTAGTGATGTTTATAAGCAGGGTAAAATGTTCCACACCACCTACTTTGATGAAGGGTTAGTTTTGGATGGGGGACAAAGTGGTATTGCTTTCGTTAGTCCGCTTTTGCCGTATACGCTGTTGCCTGGATCAGAGTACGAGCCGCAAGGTTATTTGGTGGTGCTGGTTTCGTATCAAGATTTGATTCGTATCTCTCAACCTTTTCTCTATGCGCAAGAGAGCGTGAACTTCCACTACGGTGACATCAACAAGTTAAAGACGGATAACTCTCGCCATGTGAGTGAGATAGAGGTGAACAACAGTAACTTTGTAGAGCCGCTTGAAGTCACTATGGTGCACACTGTTTCTGATGCTGTGCGTAACCAAGACCTTATGCGCTCGAAGCAACAGCTACTCAATATTATCATCGCGACGCTCATCGTGACTCTGTGCTTTGCGATTGTGGCAAGCCGTTGGTTGACTCAACCTATCAGGAAGATGGAGCGGGTGGTACGTAGCTTTAAAAACAACAAGCGTCCGGATCTTCAACCCAAGCAGTTCCAGTTTAAAGAGTTTAGGCAGTTGATGAGATTGCTCGATTCGCTATGGTTGCAACTGACCAACCACATGGATGAATTGGAGATCAGAAACCAAGCACTGCGAAAGGCAAACCTGCAAGTCCAAGAAACCAACGCACAGTTAGCGAACTTTAACCAAGAGCTAGAGCATCGCGTTGATGAGCAAACGGCAGAGTTACGTGCGAACTTGACCCGAGAAGAAGCGCACCAAGCTAAATTGATGACCTTGATTAATTTCACCACCAGCCACGCGGGAGTGGGGTATCACGCGATTCCGGAAGTGATCAATTCAGGTTTAATCAAGCTCTTTCCTGATTCAGACATGCGCTTTAGCTTTGAAAAACCGGACTGTGAACGCGTTAAAACGATGCGCTCATCAACGGGTTCTGAGTTGGGTTACTTCGACTACGGTACTTATTCGATGAACGAAGAGGAAGGCATCCTTCTAGAGCTATTCAAGAAGCAGCTCTACTCTTGGCTTGAATTGGAAGAGTTCGCTCGTCGAGATAAGCTCTCCAAAAGCTTTAACCGAAAAGCGTTTGATGAAGATTATGAGTATGCGCGCCAGTCTGTTGCTCAGGGGCGTTGGCGTAGGATGTCGATTCTTATCATCGATATTAACGGATTGAAGACGTTGAATGATACCTACGGGCACGATCGTGGTGATATGTTGATTGCTAAATCCACCCAACTGATTAAGACAGTACTTCAAGGTAAGCACGCCCTGTATCGGATTGGTGGCGATGAGTTTGCGGTGATTGCACAAGATATGAATGCCGCAGCATTAGACGAACTGATTTCGGCTTTAGAAGTATCTCAGCAAGACAAATGGATAGAGCTTTCAGGGCAAAACCGTCACCCAGTTCAATTCTCTGTTGGCGGTGCATCGAGTGAGTCAGTAGCGCTGGAAAATCTGTTCTCCATCGCAGATGAGGCCATGTACGAGAAAAAACGCGCCTTCTATCAAAAGTAAGCCGCTATTGGAGTAGGGCATAGATATCAGGTCCTATTAATCTAGCGCTACTCGCCTGAATACAAAAAGCCCTTGTTGTTCGTACAGCAAGGGCTTTTTATTTGAGTATGGTGATGCAGTTATTAGTTATTGTTGCTTCAGAGCCTTAGCTGTTGCTTTGGGAGCTCTTTACTTCATCAATGACTCTACTTTAAATGCAAGGTTAATGGCTTTGAGACTGCGATAGATTCAATAGGTGAAGCGTCATCAAGTGGGTAAGAAATGCTAGAGCTAATAATGCCTGCATTGTAGAGGCAGTACACAAGATCCAATTTGATGTTGTTCTGCTCTAGCTCCACGCCTGTAAATACTGAACCGCAATCCGAGATCTCGGTAAGGTTCACCGCCTTTTGCAACGATATTTTTAGTAGACGATCTTCTGCGTCGTAGCTAAACGCTCTTACTGCAAAATCATCAATGTCGATAATGGACTGATTTTCCTCGTCAGTATCAAGAAAAATTGGATTTACTTTGTCCCTGTATCGGATTGAGAGCGTTCCGTGCAAATCAAATGGGTAGCGAATCTTTTTCATGCGTTTCACCTGTGAATAAACGTATAGCACTTTAACGGTTCATCTTAACGACTATGAATCTTGATAAGATAGCATTTACAAATTGATACATACCCCTATTGCTAAGTATGGGGATATTCAAGGAGTTGCGTTTATTTTTTGTACGATACGCTGTCGATTGAGAAGTGATACCTAATGAGTTCTCAACGCGGATATGCACGGATTAAATGCTCTAACTTAATCAATCCTAAGCATATTATAAAAAGCTAAACTGTTATCTGCCTACGTCATGCAGCAAATAGGATTTAGAATGGAAACCAATAAGTCAGAGCGTTCAGTTTTTGGTTCAAGTTTCAGGCTCTAGTTTCTTAGCTCAAGTTTCTTAGCTCAAGTTTCTTAATAATGCGCTCTGGGTACGTTACCGTTGAACTCGTTGATGGCCGTATGCGTGATGTAAGGTCGAAAACTAAATGCGGGCGACGTGGATAATAAAAAGGCCAATCACAACAGGTTAGGAGGGAGAGTCTGCTGTTATTGACCTTTTGATGAACAGTATCGTTCAAGCACAGAGCGGGGCAGCTGAATGCCGAAACTTTCGTTCTTTGTCGCTAATTAACAAATGCAGTCAGGGTGTTCCGTACAGGTGTCACACTGGCGGTGGGTGCAAACGCCGCAACAAGTGAGCAAGTAGAGAAACTCAGGCTGCGTGAACAGTTCACTGGTTTCAATATACATGATCGCTCTGGTGTAACGCTTAGACCCGACTTTAATCGCGCCAACTGGGTTTTCACCTTCGTAAGCGGCGACACTAAAGCCCATTTTGAGCATAACATCGACAGAACTCTTGAGTGTGACACTCGCGTAATAGTGATGAATATGCGCATTTTGAGCCAAAAAGGTAAATTCAGTGTGTAACTGCCTTCGGAAAACACGTTCATTCTTCGAGTGTTGACTGATGGCGTAGTAAGAATATACCCCTTTATCTTTCAGCGGTTTGGTGAGTCTTAGGTCAATGACATCGATCGGTAAGCGGTTCTTCTTCACTCGATCAATTTCATTCTCTAACGTTGGCTCGGTAAAAAACATGCCAATGTTATGTCCTACTAACTCTCCTCGAGAAAGATACTTGTAAGCAATTGCGCGACCTCCTTTTGGTATTCCACCAAATCGATAGTAGCTAAGTTGTGCTTAATGTTGAGCGACTTCAATTGATTGTGGAAGTTGTTCAAACTGTGAATAAACTCTTGTTCATTACTTTGGCTGAGCTCTTCCTCTTCAATATTATTGTGCTCTACCGGACACGGAGTATTGTAATCAATCCCCGAGATGATCGACATCGCGTCCTGGTAGCGTTGCTTCAACGACAGTTCAAATTGCTCAACTTCATCCTTTAAAGATGAGTCTAATCCCAAACTGCACAGATAAGGCAGCAAGTTGTTTTCAAACGCTCGTAGGACTCTTACTCGACGGCTTAAGCTTGGTTGAGTAATGCCCCGTTCCCATCGACTGAAAGTGACACAGTCTATATTAGCTAAATCACCACCTAATAGATTTAACCTTATCGATGCTTGCTCCTGAGTTAACCCTAATGTGGTTCTTATTGCTTTTAGATAACTCCCGAACACTTTACTTTCCCCCATAGGTTTAAAACATGTCCATAGCTAATTCTTATTTTTCGTTTAAGTTATGTGCATGACATTCCTCTGCCAAATATGTCAATTGTTGGAAATGTTATTCCATTTACTTACGACCCTTTAAAATTGACTTGGCTTATAGGAGGTTGAAAATGCATTAATATTTATGTTGTGTTTGATCATAAATATCATGCAAATCATATTGTGTTTGTTATTAAATTGAGAAGGCATTGTGCTTATTAAGTCGATTGAAGATGCCTAGTGATGGCCAATACTGTCCTAAAATAGATGAAAATAGCCTTGTAATTACAGTATTTTTTAGTACTTGGTCACGTAGGTTGATGAAATTTATACAATTATACGTTCGGTAAATCATTTTTTGCTGTTATCTTAAAAATGAGAAAGGTTCACGGGAAAGAACATATTTCATATGAGTATATTAGATATAATTATAAGGTCCTTTCTTCACTGAATTTATTATTTATCGATTAGTGCCAATGCACTAATAGACGCCGTAAGTGAATTTACGGCGCTTAATATATTTCAGGAAAGCCTTATTTAGCGTTTAACGTTTTGCAGTATTTGCTTGGTGTTGATGGAGTAGATATATCATTGAAGGCTGTGCAAGAAGTACGGCAGTATCCACTTTTAGTAAGCATTTGCGATAAGACGTTTTGCCTATGGTTACCGAACCCGATTTGTCTGGCGTGTCATAAGCGACTTTCTCAGCCCCCAAGCTCACTAAATAATCGGTAAACTGATTATCGAACGCGTAATAGTACAACTCAGTGATATTGGAACGTCCTGCCAAGTAATCCACCAACGTCGGATGAAGCATCATAAAGACTTGTTCGCTAGCGGCATATCGGCTCAAGCAACATAGTGCCATACCTCGGTTTTCTGAGTAAGCGCGAGCTTGGCTGAACGGCAAGGTTTGGCTTGGGTTATGAAAATGTGCGTCCAAATCTTCAATCCGGAAAAGGAACGAAATCGAGTGCCCGCGCACTTTGTTCGTCTCGCTGTCTTTATAGACTTTGGCGATTAACTTATCGTCATTGTGCATCGCCACGTAATCGAGATCGAACATCCCTGGGTAATGCGCGTCTGAATTGAGAAAGAAGTTTTTTAAGCGAGCCAGATCGGCATCAACATGCTCAGTGAAAAGCGTCTCTTCAATGATCTCGACTTCTTTACTCGGTTTTAGTTCTTCGTATCCCGATGTTAGGAGCATTGCTCGTTGCGAGTGAAAGCGGTCGTATAAGATGTCATCAAGCATGGTGCCATTTTCTGGAGACGGAATGGACAACAAAAATGGCTTTAAGTCCAATGCGAGTTCACGAAGTACTCGGATCGCTTTAACCGCGTTTGGTGATGTTGTGTTTCTTTCCCATCGACTGATCGTTACAGAGTCGATAGAGGCAAACTCTGGGTTTGCGAGGTTGAGCTTTGTGGCAAGTTCCCTTTGCGTCAAGTTGAGCTGATTTCTCAACTGTTTTAAATAGTCTCCAAACATACACTTACCTTGTTTTTATTATGGAAAGGAAGCCAAAACTAATTGGCTTCTTACACTAGGGTAGTTGATTATTGAGGATATTGTCTTTTGAGAAGGAGGAGCAACTCAGGGCGTGTCAGCCAAATCGCACTGTCGAGTTTAAGTAAACAGCGCATGTACTTTTCTGCACCGATTTTGACGATGCCTTGTTCGCTCGGTGCGTCGAAAGCCACTTTTTCCGCGCCGATCCCAATCATATAGTCTGCCGTGAGTTTATCGATGGCATAGTAGTAAAGGTCTTGAACATTCGCGTGAGTCGCGAGGTAGTCAATACCAGTTTGATGGTCAATCCAAAAGGTAGGCTCATCAGAGCAAAAATGGGTTAACGTACAGATTGCCATCTTTTTGTTGCTTGAAAAGGCTTTGGTCTTTTTTATCGGGATCTTAAGAAACGGCGAACAATAATAGTCTTCTAAATCGTGGGCATGGAAGAAGAAAGACAGCGAATGCCCCAGCAATCGTCCAGATAGCTTATCGAGATACTTCTTGCCGTAAATCTTATGATCTTGCTGATATTGATACAGGTCGACGTCAAACAAGGTGTCGTACTCAATGCCAATTCCACTCAAGAAGTTCTTCAAACCTGCTTCGTATTTTTCCCCTCTGGATTCAAACAGTGGTGCCTCAAGCACATTACATGCTTCAACCTCTTGGTTTGATTGATACGAAGTATTCATCAAGACATCTTTAGGAGAATGGTAACGCTCTTTCAGATAGTGATTAATCTGAGTCTTGTCCTCATCAATCTCGATGGAGAGAAGGTAAGGCCTTAGATCGTTGGTAAGGGTTCTGAGTACTTTAACCGCTTTAACCGGATTCGGTGCGGTAGTATTGCGTTCCCAACGACTGACCGTTACAGAGTCGATAGAGGCGAACTCTGGGTCTGCCAAGTTAAGTTTTACCGCAAGTTCCTTTTGCGTAAGATTTCCCTCGATCCTAAGCTTTTTCAGGTAATCCCCGAACATACATTGCCCTCATAATAACTTGAATCGTGTTTCTTACACGTGCCTACATTAATTGTAGAAACTATTTTTATGCTAGGCAGTGTCGCGTTCAATCATGTCAATAATATGTCTGGATTTGGTTATATCCTGTTCATCTATATAAGAAAGAAGTGACACTTATTAATAATTATTCGCGTTTTAGCAGCTCAATGATCTCTGGTCTGGATAACCAGATAGCGCTATCAACTCGGTATAAACAGCGTTTAAAAGATTGATTGCCAATTTTTACAATGCCGTTTTCATCGGGTGTATCAAAAGCAATTTTCTCTGCATCTAAGCTATTCATATAATTGACTGACCAGTGGTCAACAGCATAAAAGTACATATCATGAATGTTAGCGTGTGAGGCAACGTATTTCGCACCAAATGCACTATTTTGCCAAAATACAGATTCAATCGACGAATAACGCGAGATGGTACAAACCGCCATGGCTCGGCTCGTGGAATAAGGGCGAGCTTGCTGCAATGGCACTGGATAAAATGGTGATGAGAAATACTGATGTAATTCGTTAGCATCAAATAAAAACGAGATACTGTGGCCCAGAATTTCTTTACTTTCTTCATCTGTGTATTTGCGAGCGACCATTTTGTTGTCGAGCTGATATTGGTACAAATCGATGTCGAATAGCGCTTTGTTATCGAGCGACAAACTATTAAAAAAGTGTTTTAGGCTAGTTAGGTAATCATCCTGATCGTTTTCTAACAGCTGACTTTCCGTAATCGCATTGCATTTCGATTGTGTGTCATAAGAGCTGCTCATTAATGTTGCCCAAGGCGACTTAAATCGATATTCAACAATCTCTTCGAATATGCCTTTTCCTGATTCAGATGGCAGCGTGATGAGAAAGGGCATTAAGTCGGTGGTGAGCACTCTCAGGATCCTGATGGCTTTTACCGTCGTTGGAGCCGTCGTTCCTCTTTCCCAGCGGCTAATCGTTACTGGGTCAATCGAGGCGAAATCTGTGCTCGCGAGGTTCAGTTTGGTCGCGAGTTCTTTTTGTGTCAGTCCAATCTCTTCCCTGAGTTGTTTTAAGTATTCCCCGAACATCAATTTCCTCGCATTTTTTGTTCTGTAATAGGTTATTGATTGCTCTGTCATTATAGGAGTCGCATAGCAAAGCTCAAGCAAACCCATTTTTCGATGGCTACTATTGTGTATTACGTTCCCTTAATCTTTATATTAGAGATCTATTGTTAACGGTAAGACCCATGAAAAATTCAACGAGGGAGGATGAATGTAAAACGGTCTTTGCGGATATTCGTAAAGGCGCTTTCTATCCCATCTTTCAACCAATCTATGGATTGCAGCACGGCCACAAAATTGGTGCTGAAGTGCTAACGCGATGGAACACGCCAAGATGTATCGAAAAATCTTTCCGTTGTATCGAGGAAGAAGGGTACGCCAATTTTTTTACTAAACGATTATTCAAAAAGATTTCAACGTGTTTGGATGAGCTTCCTGAATCGATTGGCTTCATTTCGGTAAATATTCCACCTTCTTATCTTTCCAGTCTGTCTTTTTTTGCCGATGTGTTGCCCTTATTGAACGCATGTAAGCGTATGGGAAGCACGTTATGGCTTGAACTGACCGAGCAAACGCAGTATCCAACAGAGGTGTGCGATAAGTTGATGTTTAAGATCAACTTACAACTATGCCAAAATTTGGGAGTGAAAATTGCGCTGGACGATTTTGGTCGAGACAATCATAAGAATGAATCCATCATTCGATATGTATCGCCAGATGTGGTGAAGCTCGATCGAAGCTTACTCAGAAGGCAAGGGATTCAATATGAGAAGTTCTGGCAACGTTTGGCGTCTTGGAAGCACCAATACAAATTTGATTTGGTTGCCGAAGGGATTGAAACATCCGATGAACTGAACTTCATGCAAAGTTTGGATGTGAGTTATGCGCAGGGTTATTACCTCCACAGACCAAGTATGGTTTCGGATTTATCTCCAAAACTCTCTAAGCCTAGCTCAAACCATGGCTCATCGGCGATGTGGGCATAATATTTAGCGGTTCCCTGCCTGCTGATTTAACCAACCAATGAAAAGTGCCAACTTACGTGAGTGCTTTTCATTGGCGGTGACCACATAGTATTTCTGTTTACAGCGAAGTGCTCTCGCAGAAAAAGGCGTAATAAGTGCGCCGGATTTCAATAAGCTTTCGACAAGAGAAAGTCGACCAATGGCAACGCCGGCGTTATGCATTGCCGCTGTAACCGCAAGATCGGAACGATCAAACGAGATACTCGGGATCCCTTCGATATCGTCGAGCCCATTTTCACCAGCCCAAAGCGCCCACTCATCATGATGCGAGTTGTAGTCCCATGCTTGTTTGTCATGCAGTAATGTGGCGCTCACAAGTTTATCTGGGGCATCAATGAGTCCCAGTTTTTCTGCGTACTCTTTGGTGCAAACTGGAACAATACTTTCTTCCATCAGCTCTTGGTGCCACAGTTTTTCTGGCATCTGCTCATCGAAATAAATGGCGGCATCAATGCCATAGCCTTGGAAATTCACGTTCTCATTACCCGTTAGTATGTTTAGCTCAATCGACGGAAATTGCTGTTTAAACGAGTAAATGCGCGGAACCAGCCAGCTTTGCGCAAAGGAAGGGCGGGAGTAGATGGTCAGTTCGCCCGAGACATCGCCACACTTCACTTCCATTACTTCTTGGTTTAACTCATTCAACGTTCGGTTAAGGGCTAGATATATCCGTTCGCCTTCTTCGGTCAGGGTTATCTTTCGATGGGACCTTACAAACAGCTTGATGCCAAGTTCTTCTTCCAGTTTGTTGATGCGATGTGAGATGGCGCTAGGGGTCATGGAAAGCTCTTCCGCAGCAAGGGAAAAAGAGCAGTGTCTCGCTGCTACTTCAAAGGTGTGTAACTTAGAAAGTTGAAAACTGTTGATGCGCTGATGCTTACCGAAAATGGTGTCGTTGGTGTACATGGCTAATGAATGATTTGCTGCTGTTGATTGGATAATAAGGCTTTTGTGTGTTGTATGTTGAGCTAAAAAGACTTCTTGTCCGCAAAATTCCAACTTAATCACGTTTTTGTTTTAATCTGGTTCATGTGAAAGTGATTTTTGATCGTTTGTCATCTTTGGTGAGAGTTTGGTTAAATAACGATTAAAGACAGTAACTTGCAACTAGGAACCAATGACAACCTACAATGCACACGCACTTGCTACCGAGTTTCCTCTGGTTAAGCGATTGATTGATTTGGAAGAGGTGGTTTGGTTCAACCCAAATATCACCACACTTAAAGAAGGTCTGCCGTACGTTGGCTTAGATGCTGCCAACATCAAAGACGCGAGCGAGCGACTAAAACGCTTTGCTCCTTACTTAATGAAAGCCTTCCCTGAAACGATGGCTTCTAGCGGAATCATTGAATCGAGCGTGGTCGACATCGATAAGATGAAGTCGTGTTTGGAAACGCAATACGATACTCAAATTCTTGGGCGTTTGATGCTTAAAAAAGACAGCCATTTGCCTATCTCAGGTTCTATTAAGGCACGTGGCGGTATTTATGAAGTGTTGACACACGCGGAGAGGTTAGCGATTGAAGCTGGGCTTCTGAGTGAAAGTGATGACTACAGCAAATTGGCGAGTGAAGAGTTTCGTCAGTTCTTTCAGCAATATAGCATTGCTGTTGGTTCAACCGGAAATCTGGGCATGTCTATCGGCATCATGAGTGCAAAACTCGGTTTTTCTGTGTCGGTTCATATGTCGGCAGATGCAAGAGAGTGGAAGAAAAACAAACTGCGCTCTCACGGTGTGAATGTAGTGGAATACGAGCAAGATTACGGTGTTGCTGTAGAGCAGGGACGCAAAGAAGCGGAGAAAGATCCAAATTGCTTCTTTATTGATGATGAAAACTCTCAGACCTTGTTCTTAGGCTATTCCGTTGCAGGCGAACGCTTGAAGCAGCAGTTTGATGAGATGGGCATTGTCGTTGATTCGAACCACCCGTTGTTTGTTTACCTACCTTGTGGGGTGGGCGGAGGTCCTGGTGGTGTAGCGTTCGGCTTGAAGATGGCTTTTGGTGGCCATGTTCATTGCATTTTCGCGGAGCCGACACACTCTCCGTGTATGCTGCTTGGTGTACACACCGGCTTGCATGATGACATCGCGGTGCAAGATCTTGGTATCGACAATATCACTGCCGCTGATGGTCTAGCGGTAGGGCGTGCGTCAGGTTTTGTTGGTCGAGCGATGGAAAGACTGCTTGATGGTTACTATACAATGACGGATGAGCGCATGTATCACCATTTAGGTGAGCTAAGTGAGCTGGAAGATATTCGTTTAGAACCATCGGCGCTAGCGGGCATGGTTGGTGCGGTGCATGTTTCTAACGATAAAGCTTACCAAGCGCGAATGCAGTTTACTGAAGAGCATCTAAACAACGCAACTCACTTGGTTTGGGCGACTGGTGGCGGCATGGTACCGGAAGAGGAAATGTCGGCTTATCTGGCCAAGTCAGGTCGTTAATGAACTTTGCACTTGTTATGGGAACAGCGAGAGCAAAAGAAAAGGGCTCATCAATTGATGAGCCCTTTGTCTATTTGAATCCCAGTATTACAGAGATTGTAACAGCTGGTGGTAACGACCTTTTTCTGCAAGCAGTGCTTGGTGGCTACCTTGTTCGATGATCTCGCCTTGTTCCATCAAACAGATGTTGTCCATGCTTTCCAACTCAATCAAACGGTGAGTAATGAATACGACCGTTTTATTGGTGAAGTGTTGCTTGAACAGTTCCATCACTGTTTGTTCAGTACGCTTGTCTAGACCTTCAGTTGGTTCATCAAGCAGCAGAATAGGAGCGTCACGCAATAGCGCGCGAGCAATACCGATGCGACGCTTCTCACCACCAGACAGTTGACGACCGCCGTCACCTAGCCAAGCATCCAGTCCTGGTTCGTCTAACAGATTTGCTAAGTCTACTCTAGTCAGAATGTCAGCCAGCTGTTCATCCGTTGCTTCTGGAGCCGCAAGCAATAGGTTGTCACGCAGTGTGCCATTAAGCACATCCACACGTTGGCTAACTACTGTGATTGCAGCGCGCAGATCGGATTCGCTCCAATCTTGCAGAGGTGCACCACCAATGCTGACTTGACCTTGGTTTACATCCCAGTAGCGACAAAGCAATTGAATAAGCGTCGATTTACCTGAACCGGTTTGACCAACAATCGCCGTTTTTGAGCCCAGTGGCAGTGACAGTGTCAGGTCTTTCAGCACTTTTTGCTGGCCATCAGGGTAGGTGAAATCAACCTTGTCGAACTCAATATTTAACGGTTTATCACCTTCACGCTTCGATGTTTCTGGGAAGACAACGTCTGGCTCCGCTAAGGTGATTTCGTTCAATCGACGCGCGGACGTCAATGTTTGACCTAGGTATTGGAAAGCACCAGCAATTGGCATCAGAATTTCAAAGCTTGCCATGGTTGCAAACGCGAACAGTGCAATCCAAGGATCTGGTGCACGACCGCCAACACCATCCGCAGCAAACCAAAGCATTGCAACAAGGGTTAAGCCGTTAGCGAGCATCAACAAGCCAGATGCCATACCAGTGAGGTTTGCATTAACAAACTGATTGGATAGCAGCTGTTTTTGCTTTTCTAGAATCACGTTACGGTAACGCTCTTCTGCACCAAACAGGCTCAGCTCGCTGTAACCTTGTAGCCAGTCAAGTGTTGCTACGCGCAGTTGTGCTTTGTTTTGAGTCAGGTGTTCGCCGTTATGTTTGCCTAGTTTGTAGAACAATACCGGCCACACCAACAGCATTACCGTCAGGATACCGCCAAGCAGTAGCGCAAGGTGCCAGTCAAAGAAGGCAAGTACTGCGGTTAGCGACAAGATACCGAAGATGCCAACAATCACAGGGCTGACAAGACGCAAGTACACGTGATCCATCGCGTCTACGTCTGCCACTAGACGGTTTAGCAGATCCGCATCACGCAGAGTCGAAACGCGACCAGGGATCAGAGGTGCAAGCTTCTTGAAGAAGAAGATACGCAGATCCGTCAGTAGTTTGAATGTTGCATTGTGACTAACTACACGCTCGCCCCAACGGCCCGCAGTGCGTGCCATCGCAGCGCCACGAACGCCAGCGCCCGGAAGCATGTAGTTAAAGGTTTCACGAGCAATAGTCAAACCCGCTACCGCCGCCGCAGAGATAAACCAACCGGATAAGGTGAGTAGGCCAATAGAAGCGGCGAGCGTTAGAAACGCCAGAAGCATACCGAGTGACAAACCAAACCAGTGCTTTTTATACAGTTTTAGATAAGGGAGTAAATCACGCATCTAAGTTCCCCTTGTCTGATTCACGTTGAGCTAGGTTGGCAGCCAACATCTCTTTAAACAAACCATCTTGTGAAGCCAACGTTGCGTAATCGCCACGTTGAACGATTTGACCCTCTTGCATAACCAGAATTTGGGAGACATTCTGCAGCGGCGCGAGTTGGTGGGTGATCATCAAGTTAGTGGTGGACTCAGTGTATTTACCGATGCCTTCCATAACCAATTTCTCGCTTCGAGCATCCAAACTTGCCGTTGGTTCATCAAGTAGCCAGAAACGGCCGTTTTGTAACATCGCACGAGCAAGAGCAAGGCGCTGTGCCTGACCAACAGACAAACCGCCAGAGCGATCTGAGATTTGGTAATCCAGACCGTGCATTTCAACAAATTCTGCAGCGTGGGAGTCACTCAGTACAGAGTGGACTTGCTGATCTTGAATATCCTGCTTACCTAGAGTGACGTTGTTACGAATGCTGCCGTGCAAAAGCATTGGGTTTTGACCAATCCAGCTGATGGTTTCGCGCCATGTCGCCAAATCCAACTCGGAAAGTTCACAGCCGTTAATCTTTAAGCTGCCTTTGTATGGCATAAAACCAAGGATGGTATTTACTAAGCTAGTTTTACCTGCACCACTTGGGCCAACCAGTGCGGTGCTTTGGTTCGCTTCTAGCGAGAAGGATAGGGGACCAGCAAGTTGTTTACCTTCAGGGCTGAAGATAACAAGATCTATCGCTTCGATATGAATCGCAGCGTTTTGTTCTACAGCCTTGTTACCGTCTTTTACTTGGTCTACATCTAGCTCTAGAAATTCAACAATGCTTTCTGCTGCGCCGACTGCTTGTTGCTTCGCATGGTAGAAGGTACCAAGGTCACGCAATGGCTGATAGAACTCAGGCGCAAGGATCAGAATAAATAGACCAGCAAACAGCGTTACACCTGCGCCGTAGTAACCGAAGTTGAGCTCTCCGATATAGCTAAAGCCAAAGTAAACTGCCGTAATCGCAATTGAGATAGAAGTGAAGAACTCAAGAACTGCTGAAGATAGGAATGCAATCTTCAATACATCCATTGTGCGAGTACGGAAAACTTCAGATGCACCTTTTAACGTCTCAGTTTCTGATTGAGTGCGGTCGAACAAACGGATGGTTGTCATTGCTTGCAAACGGTCATAAAAGTGACCAGATAAACGTTGCAGAGCTTTGAAGTTTTTACGGTTTGCGTCAGCGGCTTTCATACCCACCAACGCCATAAACATTGGAACCAATGGTGCAGTAATCAGGAAAATTAAACCGGCTGCCCAGTTAATTGGGAAAACCACCACTAGGATGATGAAAGGCACCAAAACAGACAATGACATTTGCGGAAGGTAGCGCGAGAAGAAGTCTTGCATGTCTTCTACTTGCTCTAGAATCAACGTTGCCCAGCTACCTGCTGGCTTGCCTTTGATATAAGCAGGACCAAGTTGGTGTACTTTATCGAGAATCAGTTGGCGGATGTAAACGCGGATCTGTTCGCCGCAACGATATCCGGCGATTTCGCGTCCCCAAGTACAAGCTGCGCGACCGATAACGGTGACACCAAGTCCGACGAAGTACCAAACGAGCTCGGATTTATCAACTTGTTCAATAATGAGTTGGTGGAGAATGGAGGCGAGCAGGGCTGCTTGAGCCAATAAAAACACGCTTGATAGTACGCCTAGGCCAATCGCAACCATCAGCCAGCGCTTGGCCAACTTACTCTGTTGCTTAAGCCACTTATTCAAGCTGCTTTGCTTTTTCTTATCCATCGTGAAGGCTTAATGATAATTGTTTTAATGAGGCGGTAGTATACAAAAGAAAACCCAGCGGGAATACCGCTGGGCTTTAAGGATATGACACAAATGTGAAAAGTTATTTGTCAGTAAGTGCATCTAAGAAGCGTTCTGCATCTAAAGCTGCCATACAGCCAGTACCTGCAGAGGTGATTGCTTGACGGTAGTTATGATCCATCACATCGCCTGCTGCAAACACACCTTCGATGCTGGTTTGCGTTGCGTTACCTTCTAGACCAGATTGAACGAGGATGTAACCATCTTTCATATCGACTTGGCCTTCGAAGATTTGCGTGTTTGGTTGGTGACCGATTGCGATGAATGCACCCATTACATCGATATCTTCAGTTGCACCGCTGTTCACGTCTTTAATGCGAACACCTGTTACACCCATGTCGTCGCCTAGCACTTCATCTAGAGTACGGTCAGTGTGAAGAACGATATTACCGCTTTCAACTTTATCCATCAGGCGTTTTACAAGGATCTTCTCAGCGCGGAATGAATCGCGGCGGTGGATCAGGTGAACTTCTGATGCGATGTTTGATAGGTAAAGCGCTTCTTCAACAGCAGTGTTACCGCCGCCTACAACCGCCACTTTCTGATTGCGGTAGAAGAAACCATCACAAGTTGCACAAGCTGAAACGCCGCGACCTTTAAATGCTTCTTCAGATTCAAGACCTAGGTATTTCGCTGATGCACCAGTAGAGATGATCAACGCATCACAAGTGTACTCACCAGAGTCACCTTTTAGACGGAATGGACGTTGAGACAGATCCACTTCGTTGATGTGATCGAACACGATTTCTGTTTCGAATCGTTCTGCGTGTTCTTTCATGCGTTCCATCAAACCTGGGCCAGTAAGACCTTCTGCATCACCAGGCCAGTTTTCTACTTCAGTTGTGGTCGTTAGCTGACCACCTTGCTGCATTCCCGTTACTAGCACAGGGTTTAAGTTAGCACGCGCTGCGTATACTGCTGCGGTGTAACCTGCTGGGCCAGAACCAAGAATTAATAATTTACAGTGTTTTACGTCGCTCATTATGGCTCCATAGAGGGCTGAACATTTCTCCCGATTGTATGGAAATTCTTAGTGCTTTAAAAGCATAAACGAAAGGAGAGGATCGAATTATTGGTTATAGGTTAGAACTTGCTGATGTTTATGGAGAGGCGTTCCAGACTAGAATAAAATTCTGTTTATAGTAGAGAGTTCTAGTTTCAAATACTGCGCAAGCTCCGTTCTGAATGTTTAAACTGCTTTTGGTGTTAATTGTAGTACTAAGTGTCGTTTTTTCTTTTTTGTTGAAGCTATCAACGTCAAATTCTGGTAATTGCAGAATATTTGCGTATCCTAAGATGTAAATTAAATGTTAATTCAAACAAGCTAAATGTGCCTCATTAAAGGAGCCAATGATGTTACATTCACGAGAGAACACCCTACATTTAACTCAGCTCAGCATGGCAGCGATTGAGCAACTTTCTCCTTCCTTCGAAGGCTTACCTCGTACGGAACACGCCGACGGTCAATATCGTCTTCGTCGTTACTCCGTGGTTGGGTTTGAAAACGGTCAGGTGGTCGATTTAAACAAAAACAGCTTTGTACAATCTTCTGATATCAACCGTTTCCAAGGTGATGTGATTCGCCAGTTTGAGCCGATTGAAAAAGGGATTCTTTCCAGTGGAGGTTTCCGTGAAATGTGTGAGTTGTTCGTTAACGCAAACCACTTACCAGACGGTCAGGAAATCGAGATCCATCAAATTCGAATTACCGCGATTTACGATGAAACCCAAGTTGCACCGGAAGGCGTACACCAAGATGGTTTTGACCACATCGCGCTAGTAGGCGTAGGGCGTCATAACATCATGGGTGGCGACATCATGCTATACAGCAGCCACAACCAAGCGCCTTTTTTCCGTAAAGTATTGGAAAATGGCGAAGTGGCAATGCTGGCAGACAGCAAACTGTGGCACAACGCGGTGCCAATTCGCTCAGTGATTAATGACCAAGAAGGTCATATGGATGTATTTGTACTGACAGCGACGGACAAACGAAATGAACTTCAATCTTAATCAGATCCGAGAACAATTTCCCGCACTGGCGCAATACCACAATGATCGCCCAGTGACCTTTTTTGATGGACCCGGTGGTTCACAAGTGCCGCAGTCGGTACTCGATAGCATGGTGAACTACCTTGGACGATTCAATTCGAACCTCGGCGGGCATTATTTCTCAAGCCAAGCGACGGTTGATGTAATGCAATCGGCTCGCGAATCGGCACAAGCTCTGCTAAACGCACCTTCCTCGGGCAATATTGTGTTTGGCGCGAATATGACCTCGCTGACATTCCAGCTAAGTCGCGCTATTAGTCGAGACTGGAAAAAGGGTGATGAGATCATTGTTTCAGCCCTAGACCATTACTCTAACGTGTCGAGTTGGCAACAAGCAGCAGAAGATAAAGGCGTGGTGGTTCACCAAGTCAGAGTTAATGAAGAAGATTGCACGCTGGATCTTGCGCATCTTCAGGGCTTGTTGAATGAGAAAACGCGTTTAGTGGCGGTGACTTACGCATCGAACACTACAGGCTCGATCGTCGATATGCACCAAGTGGTCAAAATGGCACACAGTATCGGCGCTCAAGTTTATGTGGATGCCGTGCATTATGCACCGCACCATTTAGTCGATGTGCAAGCATTAGGATGTGATTTCTTGGCGTGTTCAGCGTACAAGTTTTTCGGACCTCACGTAGGAATTGCGTACGTAGCAGACCAGTGGTTACACAGTGTTAAGCCCTACAAAGTTGAACCTGCAACCAATATTGGACCGGGGCGCTTTGAAACCGGAACGCAGAGCTTTGAAGGCTTGGCAGGCGTCACGGCTGCGGTTGAATACTTAGCTCAGTTTGGTGATGACGATGCATCACTTCGCCAGCGTCTAGAGCAAAGCTATGCGTTATACAGCCAACATGAGCAGCAATTGAGCGAGCATTTCTTGCAGCGTTTAGGGGCGCTGGACGGCGTGAACTTGTTTGGTATTAACAATGAAAGCAATCAACTGAGAACGCCAACTTTCGCGCTCACTTTTGATAAATACGCTCCAGAGTTCATCGCGAAGACGTTGGGCGAGCACAATATCTGTGTCTGGAATGGACACTTCTATGCGCTAGGACTCGTTCGTCAGTTAGGCCTAGAAGAGTCGGGTGGTGTGGTGCGCATCGGTTGTATGCACTACAACACGACGGCAGAAATCGATATGTTGTTTGATGTGTTAGAAAACATCCTCGACGCCTAAGAATCGAAGACGCCACAAACTAAAAGCTCGAGCCAAGTGCTCGAGCTTTTTCGTTTCGTTTATTCAATGAGTCGAGAGCTTATTCGCTCACTTCAACTTCATAAGAGGTGAACTTACGCACGTTGATCACACCAGTATCGAAGATCAGGTATTGGCCTTTAATGCCTTGCAATGTACCCGTTACAACTGGGTTTTTATCGAAGTTGTGTGAGGTGATTTTAGTCGGATGCTGCTGAACTGGGTAGCTTAGAGAAGTGATGTTTTCGCTTAACACTTCAATTGCGTCATCGCCATACTGCTGTTTAATCTCAGCGATTTTGTCTTCCACTAATGGCAGCAGTTCTGCAAAGCGATCTTGCAGTTCAATTGGGGCGCCATCGCCTTTTAGCAGCGTTCGCCAGTTTGTCTTATCAGCAATGTGTTTCGCTAATTCGATTTCAATCAAGCCAGAGATATGACGAGTCTTCACTTTGAAGATAGGAAGACCTTGTGTCGCACCTTGGTCTATCCAACGCGTTGGAATTTGGGTATGACGCGTGATGCCCACTTTCAAACTTGACGTGTTAGATAGGTAAACGAAGTGGTCCACCATGCAGTTCTCTTCACCCCATTGTGGCTCGCGACAGGTGCCTTGTTCGTAGTGACAAGTTTCTGGCTTCATGATGCACATGTCGCAACTCGCTAATTTCTTCATACACACAAAGCAGTGGCCTTGAGAGTAGCTCTTCTTGGTTTTCTTACCGCAAGAACAACAGTAGATGTTGCCAGTGTGAGTTAGGGTGAGGGTTTTACCAAGAAATGGGCTCAAATCCACTTCTTCGTCACCCACAGGCAGACGATAGCTTACTGCACCATCCAGAGAAGCACGCATTTTGTTTAGCGTGCCTGTAGCAATTATTGACATGACATTACTCATTATTGTGTTTTTGCACAGTATATACCGAAGCGGTCTCGATATGCAGAGGTAAGCAAACAAGTCTGTGGTTTTGTGTTCTCTTTGGTGCCTTTTTAATCAAAGTGACGTTGATTGACGTGAGATGCTTCGCACAAACGCTCAAGTGGGAAAAATCCAACATACCTGAAGCAAGATCACGCTTCTTAAATGAGTAATATGTATCGAGAGTGAGAATGTGAGTCAAAAATCACTTTTTAACTTGATAAATAACTTTATTTGAAATGTGAAATAACTTTCAGTACATTTGCTTAATATAAACGGAACGATAGTCAGTAACTAGGTTAGTCACGATGAAGTGGATACACAGATTAATTTTTGCATTATCGATATGCACCATCAGTTTAGTGGCGTTATACAGTTTGCTTGGTGATACCCGTAAGCTAGAAGTCACGCCGGATCAATTTAATATTCATGTCACAAGCGATGCCATTGCTGGTGGTCTGAGTGAATCTGATATTACTTATCAGAACCACAGTTTGGTTCTTAACTGTGACCTAAAAGAAAGTAAGTACGCGTGGCCTTATTGCGGTATCTCCGTTTACACCGATGTGAAGCAAGCGACTAAAGGTTTGGATCTTTCGAGTTACCATACCGTTCGTCTTAAAATTCGTTATGAAACGGCGGGAGAGGGACAAAGCCCAAGCAAAAACTTGCGCTTGTACCTACGTAACTTCAATTCGGCCTATTCAGATCCGAATGACGAATACACCATCAAATACAATGGCATGCAGTTTTCTCCTTCAGACTTTAGCGAAGTTATCGAGATTCCAATAGAAAACCTCCAAGTAATGACGTGGTGGTTGAATGACAACGACGTTGCAATTGAACACTCTGCGCCTGAGTTTGCCAATATTACTCGTATTGATTTGGCTACTGGAGCGGGTGCGGCACTCGGTAAACATAAGATCGTTATCGATAAAATTGAGTTTGAAGGTGCGTATGTTCAGCAATCCACACTCTTGTTCGCTCTGTTGTTCTCTTGGATGGCACTTGGCTTGGCTTTCTCGCTGCATGAAATGCGCAAAAACAAAATCGCGTATAACAAAGCACGAAAGCGTCATCGCCATTTAGAAAAAGTGAACAGTACACTGCGCGCTCAAAATTATGAATTTGCAGAACTGGCACATCGCGATGCGCTAACTGGAGCAATGAACCGACATGCGGTACAGAACTGGTTGGAGCAACAGGCTCGACAAGTTCGTTGGGGGCATGACTCTTTCTCTATCCTTTACATGGATCTGGATAAATTCAAACGAGTAAACGACAAGTATGGTCATCAGATGGGTGACGATATTCTGCGGGAGTTTGTCATGGTGATCGCTAGCTCTATCCAACCAGATGATCGTCTGGTTCGCTGGGGTGGGGAAGAGTTCGTCGTGTTCTGCCCAAATACCGATATTGAGCAAGCCGTGAAGAAAGCTGAAGTCGTGCGCCAGAATGTTGAAAAACACCTCTGGGTTCATGGTGAATCGCTAACGTGCAGTATTGGTGTCGCTCAAATGCAAAACGAACGAGTCTCTGAGACCATGGCTCGTGCAGATGAAGTGTTGTATTTGGCTAAGCGGAATGGTCGAAACCGAATAGAAGTGAATTACGGTATGCAAAAGAAGTCGGATATCGCTTCTTAACTCAAGTTTCATAACCTAAGCTTCCTAAGTGCAGCGTTCTGATATGGCTGCCGCGCTAATAATTGGCGTGGAAAAGAAAAAAGGTGGCCGACCGACCACCAAAAGGGAAACTGCTGAACATGACTAGGGGGTAGTAGTTAGGTATTCAATTTGATTACCGAGAACAGCAGTTGTAGTGCTAGTTTTGATAAGAGAGCTGCGTTTGGGCGCAGCTCTTTTTTATTTGAGCAATGTTTACCAGAACAACCAAGCGAATAGAGTCAGCGCGCCGATACAGGCAACGTTCAACACCATACCGATTCGCATCATCTCTTTCTGTTTGATATGGCCCGTCGCAAATACAATCGCGTTCGGTGGCGTTGCTACTGGCAGCATGAAGGCACAAGATGCTGCTACAGCAATCAATGCTGATAGAATGACTGGCGATAGACCAAGCGCTTCTGCAATGGTGGCAAATACTGGCACCAATAACGCCGCACTTGCTGTGTTACTTGCAAACTCGGTTAGGAAAACAACAAACGCAACCACAGATAGAATCGTGAGTAGGACACCAGCTTGCTCAAGGAAACCAGCTAGACCGTTAGCCAAGAAGACACTTGTGCCCGTTGCTTTTAGTACGTTACTTAGACAGATACCGCCACCAAAGAGGAGCAAAACACCCCAGTCAGTTGTTTTTTCAATGTCTTTCCACTCTACTGCGCGAGATGCACCAAGTAATAGAATCGCACCAATTGCAACCAGCGTATCGAACTTCGCAAAACCGCCAAGCATCGCGTTGATTGGTTTGCTGAAAATCCAGAATGTCACTGTTAATAGGAAAATCGCTAAGGTGATCTTCTTGCCGTTTGTCCACTCAACAGGCTGGTGGTCAAGTTCGAACGTGTGGCTTAAATCTGGCTTTGTCATGGTGTAAAGCACCAAGATCGCGATAGGCATCAGAATCAAAGAAATTGGTAAACCCAGCTCCATCCATTCTGTAAAGTTCAAACCGACTTCTGCAGCTGCGATAGCATTCGGTGGACTACCTACTAGCGTTGCGATGCCGCCAATCGACGCACTGTAAGCAATACCAAGTAATACGAACAGGTAAGTGCTGTGACTCTTCTTCGCGTCTAGCTTGCTCATAACGCCTAGAACCAATGGCAACATCATTGCTGTCGTTGCGGTGTTTGAGATCCACATTGATAGGCCTGCGCTCACCCCAAACAACATGAAGACTGCGACAGACATTTTACCGCGTGCAATGAGCAGTACTTTGTCTGCGATCGCTTGGTCAAGCTTTTGCTTATGCAGCGCGGCAGCCAATGCGAAACCACCCAAGAACAAGAAAATGATCGAGTTAGAGAAGTTGTTTAGTGCTGCTTGAGTATTGAATACGCCCAAGAATACCGCGAGTAGCGGGATTAGCAGGGCAGTGATGCTTACGTGAATGGCTTCCGTTAACCAAAGTACGGCAACGAAAATCAAAATACATAAGCCGGTTACGACTTGAGGCTCAAAGGGTAGGGTGTTGAACAAAATAGCGAACAGCAGGACATTAGACGTCAATATCATGCTGTTGCGTGTGAAGAACCAATTCTTCAGTGTCACAGCGAGTGCGGTCATGGGTTGTGCTCCTTTTGCATTGCCTTAGTGTTGGTTTTTTATGGCAAAGTAACTGACTTGTAGTTATTTATTGATTAAATGTTACTTCGGATGCGAAAGGGTGTTTTGCCTGAATCGACGGCAGAATAAGAAAGTGTGAGGTTGGGAATTGGAAATGGGTAGAAAGCTACCCATTTACTTTTAATGAATTGTTATCGGTGTGTAATGCAGAGCGAGAATGTTGAAAGCAGCAACACTTTGGTCGACTTAATGAACCGGAATGTTACGTTCGTTTTCGATGATTTCTTGCTTTTCTTCCACTGTATCTTCGACCGCAACGATTGGCTCTTGAGGACCAAGGAAGCGCGGTTGCGTATTCATGATGTACAAGTCCAAAAACGCTTTCACACGAGCCATAAGTTCACGTGTTCGCATGTTGATCTTCTGCTTACTTGCCGTTGGTCCAGCTACGGCCAAACACTGCGCATCAATATTGTAAGCGTCAGCAATAAACAGAGCTCGTTCACAATGGAATCGTTGAGTGACAATCAAGAAGCGCTCAGAGGCGAATATCTTTTTAGCACGAACGATGGAATCCAGAGTTCGGAATCCTGCATAGTCCAGATGAATGACTTCTTCTGGCACGCCCGCTTTGAGTAGATCACGTTTCATCGTCCACGGTTCATTGTAAGAGCGATGTGCGTTGTCCCCACTCAACAAAAATTGCTTCACTTTTCCTTGTTTGTACAGTTCGATAGCGGCGTTGATTCTGTGGGTGTAGTAAGTATTGAGGATCTTCCCAATGTATTTACTGGTGCCGAGAACGACCGCGACTTCATGCTTAGGCACTTGCTCGTAGTCGGTAAAGATTTCTTCTTGTGCTTGGAGCACGACCCAACGGTCAATGGCAATAATCGTGACGAAAAGACCGAGTAAAGAGATCGACAAAACCAAAGCCAGACGCTTCCATGAGAACTTGAGCTTCCACTTTGACTTTATGCGAGAAAACAGCAAAACGTTCGATGTCCTTATTTCAATGTGTATCCCTCATCATATCTGATAGAAATGAAAAGAGAGAAGCCCATTTATGCCAAAATATGGTTAGGATGAGAAAAAAGCGCATAAAAAACAAAAGCCCTCGGAGTGCGAGGGCTAATAATTATACAAAACGTCTTAAAGCTTAGAATGCTGTGCGTTTGTAACGGCGGTAAACTGGTTGCCAGAATGCTTGGTCAATTGCGTCATTTAGCGCTTCATCAGTGATTTCTAGCGCGACACCTTGCTCAATCGCTTTCTTCGCAACAGCGAATGCAATCTTCTTCGATACCAAATGAATTTCTTCTAGTGGTGGAAGCAGAGCACCGTTACCGTTGATCGCTAATGGTGAGCATGTTGCCAATGCACGGCTTGATTCCATCAACATTTCGTCAGTTACGCGCTTCGCGTTTACCGCAAGTACACCCAAACCAATACCAGGGAAGATGTAGCTGTTGTTACATTGCGCGATAGGGTAAGTGTTGCCTTCATGAACCACTGGCTCAAATGGGCTACCTGTTGCAACTAACGCTTCACCGTTTGTCCAACGAATGATGTCATTTGGTGTTGCTTCTACGCGGTTTGTTGGGTTCGAAAGCGGGAATACAATCGGACGCGCGCAGTGCTTGTGCATCTCTTTGATCACTTCTTCACTGAAGAGACCAGGGGCACCAGATACACCAATTAGCACGGTTGGTTTCGCATTGTGCATCACATCAAGAAGTGAGAAGCCATTTCCTTCATTTTCCCACTTCTTCGTGTTGTCGAACTTCTGAACCAAGCGCTGTTGGAAATCAAGAAGGTTAGGCATGCCTTCTTGCAACAGACCCCAACGGTCAACCATGTAAACTTGCGAACGTGCTTTCTTATCAGAGATTCCTTCCGATACCATTTGCGCGATGATCGCTTCAGCAATACCACAACCAGCAGAACCAGCACCCAAGAAAGTAATGCGCTGATCAGACAGTTTAGTGCCTGCCGCTTTACATGCTGCCAGTAGAGAACCTACTGTAACTGCCGCCGTACCTTGAATGTCATCGTTGAAACAACAGATGCGATCTTTGTAGCGCTCTAGAAGTGGCATTGCGTTTTTCTGTGCAAAGTCTTCGAACTGGATCAGGGCATCTGGCCAACGGCGTTGTACTGCTTGGATAAACTCTTCAACAAACGCATCGTAATCAGGACCAGTGATACGAGGGTGACGCCAACCCATGTACATTGGGTCTGCAAGACGTTGCGGGTTGTTGGTACCCACATCAAGTACGATTGGTAGTGTGTAAGCTGGGCTGATACCGCCACACGCTGTGTACAGAGAAAGCTTACCGATTGGAATACCCATGCCGCCGATACCTTGGTCACCCAAGCCCAAGATACGTTCACCATCAGTTACTACTATTACTTTAACGTTGTGGTTTGCTGCGTTGTTTAGCAGGTCATCGATACGGTCACGGTTCGGGTAAGAGATGAACAGACCACGGCCACGACGATAGATGTTTGAGAAGTTCTCACACGCTGCACCAACGGTTGGTGTGTAGATGATCGGCATCATCTCAGAAATGTGGTTTTGAACTAGGCGGTAGAATAGCGTTTCGTTCGTGTCTTGGATGTTGCGCAGGTAAATGTGCTTGTCCATGTCACTTTCAAAGCTTTTGTACTGTTGGTACGCACGCTCTACTTGTTCTTGGATGGTTTCAGTCGTCTCTGGTAGAAGACCTTCCAAGTTGAATGAACTACGTTCTTCTCCGGAGAACGCACTGCCCTTGTTCAAAAGAGGGGTCGCTAAAAGAGCCGGACCCGCATATGGGATATAGAGTGGGCGCTTGTCGTTGTTCATTGGGTGCCTTAAATGTAGGGTTGAAGGATGCGTGCAAAATTCTAACGGGTTCACTATTTAGTTGTAAACATTCGTTGATGCACATCAACGTAATGTCGCAAAAAAATCCAATTCCCGACGAAAATATCGTCACTGAAACATTAATACTGTCATTAAATGGCCAGAAACGATTCCTAAAGCAGGAATTTCTCACTCAGGTATAATGCCTCGCAATCCATTATCACGTTCTTATCTTTTATGTCTCAATTACCTATCGATAGCTTACAAGCGGAATTTGACCAACTCGTGAATCACCATCATTTGGTGGTTGAGGCCGAAACCGGCTCAGGTAAATCCACGCGATTGCCACTTTGGGCAGCAAATCACGGTCGAGTATTGGTGATTGAGCCACGCCGAATCGCTTGTACCTCGTTAGCTGAATTTCTTGCCGAGCAATCTGGTCAACCTTTAGGTAAACAGATTGGCTACGCGATAAAGCTTCACGCTCACTATGATGAAAAGACTAAAGTCGTGTTCGTGACGCCCGGTGTTGCGCTGCGTTGGTTCGCGGAAGACAAACTGGCTAGCTTCGATATCGTGATGGTGGACGAATTTCATGAACGCCGCTGGGACATTGATCTCCTTACCGCGATTTTAAAGCAAGAAAAACAGCACCGTCTGATTGTCACGTCAGCCACGTTAGAAGGCGAAAAGCTAGCGAACTATTTGGATGCCAAGCGCCTGCGTTCTGAAGGGCGTTGCTTTCCTGTCACCGTGACTCATCGCTCAATGGACAGTCGTTACTTGCCGAACAAGAAAGGTTGTGAGAAAGATGTTGTGCGCACAGTAAAAGAAGCACTCGAAGACGAAGAGGGCGATATTCTCGTTTTCTTACCGGGTCGAAAAGAGATCACTCAATGTGCACAAATGCTGCAAAGTATTGATGATGTGATGGTCGTGAAGCTGCATGCATCGGTGAGTGATGAAGAGCGCCATCGTGCGTTGACGGTACAAAAGCAGCGTAAAGTGGTGTTGGCAACCAACGTTGCAGAAACCTCTCTGACCATTCCAAACATCCGCGTGGTCATCGATAGTGGTTTGGAACGCAGAACCGTACAACGAAATGGACGAACAGCTCTGACGTTAAGTAACATTTCCAAAGCCAGCGCGGCGCAGCGAATGGGTCGAGCAGGCCGTGTTGCTGAAGGGGCGTGTATTCGCTTGTTTGGTGAGCATGCACCGTTGGAACTGGTGACGCCACCTGAATTGCACCGTGAAGAACTCGTAGAACCAATGCTCGCAGCGGCTTGTTGTGGATACAGACTTTCCGAACTTTCCTTCCTCGATTCTGTACCTGAAAAGTCACTTAACTCAGCACTCCAAACCCTGCAGGGGATGGCAGCGATAGACGAGCAAGGTGACATCACCGAGCACGGTAAAAAAGTTTACCCTCTACCAATTGATGCCTTATTTGCGGACTTAGTGACTCGCATCCAAACCAAATCAGAAAGAGAAGCAATGATCGACTTAGCGGCAGCGCTTTCTGTGCCCGCTCAGTTGTATCAATTGCAAGGTGGGGAATCGGCCGAAGCATTAGCACAAGAAGAACCATTTGGCTGCGATGCCTCGCTGATGATTCGCTTGGTGCGAGGGGAGCAACTCCCCGGCGTTAATCTTGATATAAGCGTGCTTGAAGAGGTGCAAGGTTTAGCAAAGCAGATGCGAGAAGTGTTTGAATTGCCGGATCTTGAAGTCGCATCGCGATACAAACGCGATAAATTGACTAAAGCCATTGCCACGTTACATCCAGAACTTGTATTTGTTCGCCGAGAACGACGTCGTGACGCGCTAGGCAATGGTTTGATGGAAATGATGGTTGGGCGTAGCCGTTTTCCGGAAAAAAGTGAAGCAGCTTTGGTGCTAGATAGCCACAGCGTACCCGGACGAGGTGTAAAACAGACGCTCAATCTTGCCTCCGTAATGCTGCCTGTTTCCCTCAATCTGCTGCGCGAATTAGAGCTTGGTGAGTGGCAACAAGGCGAAACCAATTATGAGGAAGAAGCCCCACGCGCGACTATGCATTTGATCTATGCAGGACGAACCATTTGTACTGAATATCAAGCGCTTGAAGGTGAAGTTGCCGTCCAATCTATTGTTGAGATGATTGAAGACGAAACGCTGTTACCGGGTTTTGCTCCATTGAGAAAACAGCAAATTCAGCACTGGAAGATCTATAACGCGCTTGGGTTAAATCCTGAGCCTATTGAAAAAACGGAACTTGACGGTTTATCTTTCACTACTTGGTTGGTCGAGCAGCTGGAAACGCTTGGTGTAGAAAGTGTGGAAGATATCGAGCTGTTTGAAGCCGAAGACATCCCATTCGAAGGTATTCCAGATTGGGAATATCAAGACTTTGCAGAGCAGTTCCCTTTAAAGTTGATCTTGGCGGAACTGAAACTCGATGTGGAATACTTTGTGTCTCGTAAACTGGTTCATGTCATTTACACTGAAGGCAGCCGAAAAGGCGACCCTAAACGTTGGGAGTTACCTCGCTGGGCTGGTTGGAAAGTGCAGTATAAAAAAGCCAGTCGTGTGCTTGATGTAAAATAAGGATATTTATAAGCCGGAACGATAATTGCTTTAATCCGTTTCCCTTGCAGTTTATGACCTGATTATTAGGTGATAAGGAATGAATTTGCCGCTCCGGTTGAGCGGCGTGAAGGAAAACGATGAAGTATAAAGCGATTCCACTATTGTTATGTCCGGTACTAGCGTACGGCAAAAGCATCACACACATCTCAACATACGAAGACAACTACGTTCTGGGTACCTACACCACAGACATCAATCAAGACGCCTACAACGAGCTCGGTTCAGATATGGACTCACTTCAGCAGTTTGAAGTGAAGTTTCAAATCTCGGCTTCTATCCCATTCTACCGATTCAGCTCTGGCACGGCCTTGATGGGGTCTTACACGCAAAAGTCTCTCTGGCAACTTGCTAACTCTGACATTTCTTCTCCGTTCAGAGAGACCAATTACAAACCTCAAGTGTTTCTTGCACATCAATCAAACATGCTGCTATTCAACCATTTAGAGGTGGGGTACAAGCATGAGTCAAATGGACAATCAAGTAAGCTATCTCGTAGTTGGGATCGCCTTTATATCGCAGCAGAGCGTTTTTCTGGTCCTGTTGAATACGGTGCGCACGCTTGGTGGGTGGTTACCACCGAAAATGATGACATGGAAAACTATTATGCCCCGTATGAACTGTGGGCAAAGGTCTACACTGGCGCTGGTGTATTTAATACCCGAGGCTTCTATAACTTTGCCGATGATAAAGGTGGCGTAGAATTGGGGTACACCTTGTACTTCAATGACATCTTAGGTTTGTACGTTCAGGGCTACCATGGCTATGGTGAAACCTTGATTGATTACGACCATTCGCAAACGCGTGTTGGGCTTGGGATCAGGTTGGTTAACTTATAACGCCGATCTGCTTGTATCCCTTGTTGCCGCTTAGTTTTAGTTTGGCGTTTAAAATATTAATCAATTGGATGCTTATATATGGCGAAGCTGTACATCATTTGTTACAAAGCTGGTTTTAATATTTCCTTTTGAGGTTAAATTAGGGCATAAAAGACCATTGTTTTATATCCTATTGCTATATCAAAATAATTGAACGATATTTTGTATATCTCATTTCAGAGTGTCGAGGCATAGGATGGAGCAACAAGGAAAGACATGCATTGAATTCGACTACACAAGCTTCCTAGGGGCAACAGGAAGTAAGAAGTGGACCTTCTTGGAGGCATTCGCCACCATCGCTCCCATTTTTGGCCTGATGTGGAAACAGAACATCGCGGAGTTAAGCCAACCAGAGGATCGCCTTTGGGATGCTGCCTTAAAATCGATGTCTTCTCGTCAGAGCGATGAATCCAATCTAGTGATGTTGGTGAAGCTAGCAAAACACGAAGGGATCCATGAATTACGTGTAGTTATGCCTTATTCGTTAGACTCAAAACAAATAGAGTACATTGAATCTAGAAGTAAACTAAAAGTAGAAACTGCAGAGCAAGATGTGCTTAATTTGAAGCTCTAACACCCAAGGAACATTTCCCCCAAACACAAAGGCGACCAGCAACGGTCGCTTTTTTTATGTTTGTCCTATCGATTCTATAAATTGGTTTTCAATTTGTTGGAACTGTGATGAATATAGAGTATTTACACTTAAAGTAACAAAAAATTAACATCAAGAAATGCAATTGTCATAACTAGCTTCTAACTTAATGTTTTTTAGAGTAATTAGCCAAACGACCCCAAGGCCCAAATTGGCTCGTTACTCAGCGCATGAAAACGCGCATTGATAAAAACACAATAACAAAGGAAGTTACTATGTCATTGTCTCGCAGAGACTTTATAAAAGTCGTCTCTTCAGGAGCCGTTGCTACCACGCTGACCGCTTGTGGAAGTGATGATAACAATACTGCCACTGCTGCCTCATTCGAGCATGGCGTCGCCAGTGGTGACCCAACTCAAACTCAAGTGATTATCTGGACAAGAGTGACTACGCAGGCGAGTTATGTCGATGTCTCTTGGCAGGTGTCTGCAACGGAAGACTTTTCTAGCATCGAGCAAAGTGGCACTTTTACCACAGATACCAGTCGCGATTTTACGGTTAAGGTCGATGTGCAAAACCTTAATCCAAGCTCCCAGTACTACTACCGATTCATGGTGGGAGAGAATAGTAGCATAGTAGGTATGACACAGACCTTACCGGAAGGCAGCGTGACCAAAGCGTCTATGGCAGTCGTGTCTTGCGCAAATTATCCTACGGGGTATTTCAACGCCTACAAGGAGATTCTTGTACAGCATCAAAAGGAAGCATTCGATGTGGTTTTGCATCTCGGTGATTACATTTATGAATACGGCGCTGGTGGTTATGCGAGCGAAGATGCAGCTGTGTTAGGTCGTGAGCCGAGTAAAGGCACAGAATGTATTACGTTAGATGATTATCGAAAGCGCTATGCTCAATATCGCCAAGATGAAGATCTGCAAGCTCTACATGCGGCGTTACCAATGATTGCGGTTTGGGATGACCACGAGTTAGCTAATGATGCATGGAAAGAGGGGGCGGAAAACCACCAAGACAACGAAGGCAGCTTTGATGATAGGCGTGCCGCGGCAGCAGCAGCTTGGACTGAATGGCTCCCTGTGCGAGAAAACACCTTCTCAAACATGCTGATTTATCGTCAGTTTGCTTTTGGTGACCTAATCAATCTAATGATGCTCGACACTCGATTGGTAGGCCGCGACCAACCTTTGGATTATTTCTCTCTCACCGCACCAACAATGGAAGCAATTGGTAACCTAGTTGCTCAGTCACGTAGTTCCGAACGAGAACTGCTTGGTACAGAGCAGTTAGCGTGGTTGATGAATGCGTTTAACAGCCAGAATGCAAAGTGGAATGTGCTTGGACAGCAAGTGCTGATGTCACGCATGGAGCTTCCGAGCTCGGTCATGTTGGCGATGTTCCAACTTTTTACCGCAACCGATGAGCAGAAGTTGGACGCATTATTGGCAGTGAACAATGCAATCGCAGGTTATCTTGCTGACCCAAGCTCAGACACGATTAAACTGCCGTATAACCTCGATGCTTGGGATGGTTACTATGTCGAACGTGAGCGCATTTATGAAATTGCTAAAGCAAGCTCAGGCAACTTTGTGTGTTTGGCGGGCGATACACATAATGCATGGACTAGTGAGTTGAAGGATGTGTCGAACAATCCTATTGGCGTTGAATTCGCGACAAGCTCGGTCAGTTCGCCGGGCTTGGAAGAATATTTAGCGTTGGAGCCAGTTGCGATTGCTCAGATGGAATATTCACTGCCGAATTTAGTCTCTGAGCTGCAATGGGCAGACATTAAGCAACGCGGTTTCATGCGTGTGACCTTTACGCCAGAGAAAGCGCAATCAACGTGGTACATGCTTTCCAGCATTAAAGATAAAAACTATCAAGTGACAACCAAGTCGGCATCCACAACGGATGGTCTGACGCTCGATATAGAGTAGGGCAGCTAACGAATACGTTCTAGACGACCGCGCTAGAAATAAGAAAGTCCGCACTTGGCGGACTTTCTTGTTGGTTAATCTAGTAACTCAGCGTAAAGGCTGGCTTTAGTCGATTAGACCGTATTCTTTGCTCAAGATTTCGATGATCTCTGCTTTTGGATTCTCGCTCAACTTGATTGGTTGCCCTGTGATTTTTTCTGCAATGCCGATATACGTGCGAGAGATGTCCATCAAAGACTCCACTGGCAGGTCGTTATCACGAGCAAGGGCTTCACGCTCTGGCATGCGTTCTTTGTTAAGCAGAATATCAGGATCAGGGAAGTGGTTTAGTAAGAACTGACGGAAACCTTCTTTCGAGTTCTCAACAATGTTACCCGCTTGGTATTCTTTTGTATCCCAAATACGTGACGAATCAGGCGTACCTACTTCATCCATGTAAATTAGCTTTTCGTTACCGGCAGCGTCGTGTACGTAACCAAATTCAAACTTAGTATCTACGAATGTTTGGTCAACGGCTTCAAGCGCATCGCTGATCACGTTAAAGCCTTCTTTCAATAGCTTTTCGTATTGTGCAATGTCTTCTGCACTTGAGAAGTTGAAAGCTTCATAGTTATCCACGATGTTTTGGCGAGTGATGTTCACGTCATCCGCTTCAGGAACGCCTGGAATGCCTTTCAAGATACCTTTAGTTGAAGGTGTCATTAGCAGTTCAGGTAGCGCTTTATCCTTCTCAAGACCTTCAGGAAGCTGAATGCCACAGAATTCACGCTCGCCATTTGCGTAGGCACGCCACATAGAACCCGTGATGTACTTACGGCAGATTGCTTCAATCTTAACTGGCTTCGCTTTTTGTACGATCCAAACGAATGGGTGAGGGATGTCCAAGATATGACTATCAGCAAGGCCGTTGTCTTTGAACAATTTGAACCAGTGGTTAGAGATCGCGTTGAGTGCAGCGCCTTTACCCGGCACGCCTTTGAGTCCACCTTCGCCGTGCCAGATACAATCGAATGCAGAGATACGGTCACTGATCACCATGATGGCCAGCGGGGCATTAGGAGCGACATCGTATCCTTTTTCTTTGATCAGTCGTGCGCTGTCTTCTTCAGTTAACCAGTAAACAGAGCGAACTTTTCCGCTGTGAACAGGCTTGTGGGTGCGAATTGGCAGGTCGTCATTGACGGCAAGTACTTGATTAGCAAGGCTCATTGCGACATTCCTATCATCTTAATCAAACGTCATAAAGAGAAGATATCCAGCGAAAAGAGCACGCTGAATAAATCGAATGAGGGCATCATACCAGAACTATTTTAACTCGCCAGAGAAAAAGCAAACGTTTGCCTTAATTTGTTAAAGCACAAAAAAGCCCCCTTAAAAGGAGGCGAGATGCAGGATGGATAACGTCGATCTTGTTAGTGGTACTTGTTCACTCTGCCTTCGACGAAAAAGACTTCACACTGATAACGTTGAGCAATATCGCGAAGCATTGATTGATTCATTAGGGCAATCTTGTTCGATGCGACGACAGCGCTAGCGTTACCAGACTGAATAGCTTTAATCACGATTTCCACTTCAGAAAGCTGTTGAGACGGCTTCATCTGAATGATGTTTTGACAGCGAATGTTGGAAGCAGCAAGTTGCTCAAAGTCAGGACGAGGGCACTCAGCGGTAAACAGAATCCATTGCTGTTGTTGAGACAATACTGCCAACTTAGAAAGAAGTTGGTCTGACACGTCCATAGGTTGTGTTGCTTGTGCCAATACGTTGTAGCGAGAGTATGTATGAGATTGAGTTTGTAACTGCATCTTGCTGTTCCTTTATACATGCTGTATGTGTATACAGTAGTTTGTTTTTGATGCCTGATCAACCGATTTTTATGAATTGAGTTGAAAAACTTTCCCTTACTTATGATTTGTTTTTTTCTAAGTTATTGAAATTAAGATGTAAAGTTTGGGTTTTGATATGTTTGATAAACATGGTGAAATGTGAAGCCACCTGCATTCCGGAGCTGTATATACAGGTGATTACTACTGTATATACAGTAATTTCGGCTTAGCTATACAGTGGTTTTAACCGGTTTATACAGTGCTTTTTCGTGATGGCACACAGTGGTGTTAGTGCTTTTGAGGGAGAAGAAAGGAAGAGAAAACAAGGAAGGCAGAGGCGGGACGTTTAAGAAAGCGCTTTGCTTTTTCAGACAACGATAAAAAGCAGGCTACGAATACGCAGCCTGAAAATACAAGGAGCGATGTTTAATAATGGTTAGAATTCGGTTTTTGCACGCGCGATTTCTGTTTCAAACTGACCAAGGTTGCCAGCTCTTACAAGCTGAACCATAGTTTGAAACATGGTGCGAATTTGTTCGATGTTACCTGAATTGGCACGGGAGCATAAACTGCCAAGGTCGGAGTTTGCTAACCGCAATAATCGACTTTTGTTAGGGCCAGAGACTTTTCTTTTAATTGTATTTTTCAAAACCATCAACTCGCCAGTTGCAACGGCTTCAGGAGGCTGGCTAGCAATAATTGCTTCCGCTTCATCTGTGTACATATGGTCACCTGTTTTTTGTTTGAGCGACAAAACTATACTCCAGATGTATCGTGGGTTTGACCCGCTGACAGGGAAAACCATCAACATCACTATGAAATAAGTGACACTGTTTTTAATAGGTCAATTAATAGCCGATTTGAGAGTGTGAGAACCACCAGAGAACTAGAGAATGTGATTGCGGAGTGTTTTGGTTGTGAGGGCTTCACGTTCTAATGAAGGATCAAAAAAGCGCCTTGTGATAAGGCGCCCTTGAAAATCAGTTCCGTTGATTTGTTCTATTTAGCTTGCTCGTTGTTCCAAACGCTCGCGCATTTGCAATTCGCCTTGGTTGAATAGGCGGACATCGATTTTCGCGATGTCGTAGCAAGAGCTGCATGAACGATGGTATTTACCATCTACGTAATCATGACGAGTTACAAAGCTAGGTTTTTTACACCAGTCACAGGTGCCTTCTTCAGTGAACATTGATTTTCTCCCCACCTACATAAATTTTAGTCGCTAGGTGTTATTTTTCGCCCAGCATTATGGCATATAAAAGATGGTCAAGTTAAATGTCTGTTAATTTGTTTGAGAGGGAGATCGATTGCGAGCCTTTATTTTCTAGGATGAAAAGCTCGCAAGATAAAGGTGTGCGGCTAAGTTTTACTCTTTTGTAACATTTTGTGAAATGGTTTTAAACGCCTGATTTAAACGCTTCATCTCTTCTTCACTCCCCCTCGAATCAGGATGATAGAGTTTAGATAATTGTCTGTAGCGCAACTTCACTGCTTTACTGTCTGGAATGGTTTGCGGGGTATAGCCAAACATCGCACAAGCGACGAGAAGTTTTTGGTTCTCAGATTGACCTTTTATCTTCTTAAACTCTTTAAATACTTTTTCGAGTTGGCGCTTAAGTTGTTTATTGGCAAACTGCAGTTCTTTCACTTGTGTCTCTAATTGCAGAGAGCGTGATACTTCATTTGCTGCAGTGGCTTTGGTCTTTTGTGTATGCCTGCGGTAACCGAATGCACCGCCTCCAAGTAGTAGAGCAAAGCCCAAAGCGCCAGAGGCATACCAAACGTTGGAGTTTTCAGCTTTCTTTGCTTGTTGAATTTCAATGGTCTCTTTCTGTTCTTCGTCTGTAGCTTGCTTATCCAACTCTACAATCTCAGAAACTTGTTTGGCCCTGAGTTGATTGAAGCGTTCTTCCAAAAACTGGTTATAGGCTTCTTCTGCCTGAGGGTTTTTAAGTGCAGACAGTTGATACCAAGCTTCGACGAGATCAGAGTTCGATACTTCCGCTTGATGGTGCTGGACAAAATCGGCCAACAAAAAGCCACGGTCGGTTGGATCGTTTAGCGCAACAGAAGTGAACCAATAAATCGCTTGGGTGAAATCCGTGTTGCCAGTTAAACCGCGAGCGTAATCTTCTGCTAATTGTTTTTGAGCAGGTAAGTAATCTTGATGTGCCGCTTGTTCTAGCCAATAACGTGCGTCAGTAGGTGATTCTGGATTTGAGGTTAACGCCAGTTGCTGTGCAAGGTCGAATTGGGCTTCAGGTTGTGTCGGGTTCTGAGAAGCAAATGCAGTGCTCGTAAGGCAGGCACTTAAAGCAAAGGTGAGGGCAGTGGTTCTCAAAGACATTGGGTATGTCAGGTCTAGCGAACAACGCTAGACCTGCTCCGGTAATAATTGTTATTACCGATATGGTGCAACCAAATTACTTCAGTGGCAAGATCTGGATTTCAACACGACGGTTGCAAGCACGACCTTCAGAAGTTTGGTTTGAGCAAATTGGGTTACGCTCACCGTAGCCACGTGCGATAGCGCGACCTGGTGCAACGTTTTGTGATACTAGGTATTGACGTACCGATTCAGCACGACGCTCTGATAGCGTTTGGTTGTAAGAATCGCTACCTGTGCTGTCTGTGTAACCATCGATCACAAGGCTTGTGTCTGGGTATTCAACTAGGATGCGAGCCACACCACGTAGTGTGTTGTGGATGCTTGCGTCTAGTTGGTAAGAGCTTGAAGAGAAGCCAATGCCGTTTTCCATGCGAAGAAGCAGTTGGTTTTCGCCAACACGTTCAACTTGTACGCCAGAGTTTAATAGAGCACGACGCAGTTCCGCTTCTTGTTGGTCGAAGTAGTAACCAACACCAGCGCCTGTCGCACCACCAGCTGCTGCACCAATCAATGCGTGTTTACGACGTTCTTTAGCGTCGTCACCAGTCGCAAGACCAATTGCTGCCCCCGCAATCGCACCGATAAGCGCACCTTGCGTGGTTGAGTTAGTTTCGTATTCACCTGTAGTTGCGTTTTGGCGTTGTGTTGCTTGACAGCCAGTAAGAGCCAGCACTAGCGCAAGTGCAATAGACATCTTTTTCAAGGGAAAATCTCCGTATAAGCCGAGGCGCAAGTGCGCCTCATAATGGGATGTGAATTATGGAATAGAAGGTATTGATATTTGTTATGCGAACGTCAGATTGATAGAAGCTTTGTAAGCTTTTTCTTATAGTTGGCGATGTTGTAATCAGTTCCAGAGTTATTTAGAAGGGTTATCCAACATTTTTCTCGCCTGCTCTCCGCCAACCCCTCGGTTAACGGAAACTTTGCGGCCTTTTTTCAAGCCGACTTCGTAATCTGCAGTGATGTTCTTCATCGCTTCCTTGAGCTGTTTCTTGAACGTCTCACGGTCGATGTTTTTAAATTCTTTATCAATGTAGTTATTGATTTTGTTTGCGGATTCTTCGTCTGGTGAGATCACAGGTAGCTTTTCGAGCGCACCTTCTACCCAACCAGAAACGAAGGAGTTAACACGACGCGTTACTTCCATTGAAGAAGTGCCTGAACCCGCGAAACTATTACGGAACTGTCCGGTGCTCTCGTTCATCTCACGATAGATAATATCAAAGGCAAAAGCCGCAAAAATCGCGCGGTCTGCTTCACCGATAAACTCTACTCGTTTAAGCCCTTTATGGTTCAGAAGAACCGCCTCAACACCGAACTTAGTATTGATGCCGCGAATCACGCGCAATATCGTCGAGCTAATGCTTGCTGGCAAGAGATGTGAAGACTGAGTCTTACCCATCTTGATAAACTCAATATCGTCCTTATCCAAGCCATATTTCAGCATGAGACGATGCGCCATCTTGATAGCGTTCGCCGCTTCATTTACGTTGGCGGAGTTGCCCAGTTCTAAACACTTGGCGATTTTTTTCAGAGCTTTTTGTTTATCCATCGACGACCAGTACCGGGAACTGAAAATTTAGGAAGTCGGATATATTACCTTTTTTGATGGGAAAACGGAATAACGATGGAGAGGGAAAACTGTGCCGCAAAAAGAAAGCCCCTTATGGAAAGAGGCTTTGAGAAAGGTCGTTGTTTGACAATATTACAGACCAAGCTGATCTAGCAGATCATCCGCGTCACTTTTTGAGCTTGCTGATTCTGCTGCTTTTTTGTCAGCCATACTTTTGCGCGTGGCTTCTAAAATATCATCCGGGCTTTCATCCTCAGCCACTTCAAACTCTTCAAGTTGGATAAACTCGGTCTTGTCCATCGCAAGTTCTAGGTAGAAGATATTATTGTTCTCTGTAGAGAAGGTGACTCGGCGCGCTTGAGGACGGTCTAGATTGGTATCAACTTGCAGAATCACTTGCTTGTTCAGTGAAAGCATTTTTGGTTGGTTCTGCGTGATATTGGTCTGCAGCTCTTTACGAATTTTATTGGTGAAGTCGCCGACCAATTGGTTCATCAGCTCACCAAGCACATCGCCCACTTCATCTGAAGTGTGTGAGATCGCTAACTCTTCCTCTGGCATGCCCATATTACGCATGTAGTTGGTGTAAATCTCTAAGGCCGCTTTTGCTGTAAAGTTAATTACAACAAGGCCAGTGAAGCCTCCATCAAACAATACAAAACAACCAAAATCCGGCTTGAGGCTGGTTTTGTTGATCTTTTGCACCATGGCAGAGTAGTTAACTTGAGAAGAGGTTGCTGAAGTAAGTACGCCAGAAACCGACTGGCAAAGTTTTAGAAGGATATCTTCAGTGGTTACAACTTTATTTTTTTTCATCCTGAAAGCTCATATTGAAAGGCTATTTCTTTTTCAATGTAAGGCATCAAGCGTTATAAAATAAAGCATAAGTTTAATTCTTGTATTGAGATTCTGATTTGAACGCCTTTTTAAATGTTGTAAAGTGACGTAATTCAAAGAAAACAACCTCATTCATACCTCTAACTCGCCAGTGGTTTTTTTGGTCGTTGATGGTGAGAATGATTAAAAATTAGATAACCCGCAGCTGATTGGATCAGCGCAGTAGGGGCAGGAAGCAAATGTTACCAAGATTACACTCGCAAACGGATGTCGATCCTCTTGTTCTTAGTTTTCTCAAAGAGCTTGAGCACTCCGGGTTCACTGGCGATATCGAAAGCCAATACTCTAGCCGTCTCGCAGTAGCCACTGATAACAGTGTCTACCAGCAACTTCCTCAGGCTGTTGTTCACCCCAAAACCACCCAAGACGTTTCCCTCATCGGTAAACTCAGCAACAAAGAAAAATACGAGCGTATTACCTTTTCTCCTCGTGGCGGCGGTACGGGTACGAACGGTCAATCTTTAACGAAGGGCATCGTGGTTGATTTGTCTCGCCACATGAACCAAGTTCTAGAAGTGAATGAAGAAGAAGGCTGGGTTCGTGTTCAAACGGGTGTGGTTAAAGACCAACTGAATGATGCTGTTCGCCCGTATGGTTATTTCTTTTCGCCTGATTTATCGACCAGCAACCGTGCCACGATTGGTGGGATGATCAACACCGATGCGTCTGGCCAAGGCTCGCTTAAGTACGGTAAAACCTCAGACCACGTTCTTTCTCTTCAAGCGGTTTTTGCTGATGGTTCGATTTTGGAATCTGACCTTTCTCATGGCTTGCCAAACGAAGGGGAGTTTGCCAATACGGCAATGCGTGTGACGGAGTCGGTATGTCGTGACAAGCGCCAGCAAATTAATGATAAGTTTCCACCGTTAAACCGCTTCTTAACTGGCTATGACCTTAAAAACGCATTTGATGAAGAGGCAGACAGCTTCGATATCACTCGTGTTTTGTGCGGCGCTGAGGGCTCATTGGCCTTTATCACCGAAGCGAAGCTCAACCTAACCCGCATTCCTAAAGCGCGTACTCTGGTTAACGTTAAGTACAACAGTTTTGATTCGGCTCTGCGCAACGCGCCATTTATGGTGGAAGCGAAAGCGTTGTCCGTTGAGACAGTGGATTCAAAAGTTCTGAACTTGGCGAAGCAAGACATTGTTTGGCACACAGTCAGTGACTTGATCACCGACGTACCTGATAAAGAGATGCTTGGCATCAACATGGTCGAGTACGCAGGTCAGGATGAAGAAGAAGTGGCTTCTCAAGTCGCGTTTCTAACGGCCAAGCTCGATAGTATGCTAGAAACGGAAGAAGCGGGCATCATTGGCTACCAAGTCTGCAGTGATGTGGCGAGCATTGGCCGTATCTACAATATGCGTAAAAAAGCCGTGGGGTTATTAGGCGCAGCAAAAGGGCGTGCGAAACCAGTCGCGTTTGCCGAGGACACTTGTGTTCCGCCAGAAAACTTAGCGGACTTTATCGTTGAGTTTCGCGAGTTGCTAGACGCAAAATCGCTTAACTACGGCATGTTTGGTCACGTAGATGCAGGTGTTCTCCACGTTCGACCAGCATTGGATCTGTGCGATCCTCACCAAGAAGCCTTGATGCATGAAATCTCGGATGAGGTGGTTAAGCTGGTGGCAAAATACGGCGGCTTAATGTGGGGTGAACACGGCAAAGGGTTCCGCTCTGAATACGGCCCTGAGTTTTTTGGTGAAGAACTCTTTACTGAATTGCGCCGAGTGAAAGCTGCTTTTGATCCACACAACAAAATGAACCCAGGCAAGATCTGTACGCCGCTGAATAGCGATGCTGAGCTTGTGAAAGTCACCGATACCAAACGCGGTTACTATGATCGTCAGATTGACGTACAAGTACGTGATAGCTTCAAGCAAGCGATGGAGTGTAACGGTAACGGCTTGTGTTTTAACTACGACACCAGCTCGCCTATGTGTCCTTCAATGAAAGTCACTGCAGACCGTCGTCATTCGCCGAAAGGGCGTGCAGGTTTAGTTCGTGAGTGGCTACGCCAGTTGACTGAGCAGGGCATTGATATTCTCGATCTAGAGAAGCAGACGCTGGAAAACAAAACGTCCATCAAAACCATGATTGACCGTGTGCGTCATTCGATTAATCGTCGTCATGAGTATGACTTTTCCCACGAAGTGTATGAAGCGATGAATGGTTGTTTGGCGTGTAAAGCGTGTGCGAGTCAGTGTCCGATTAAAGTGGATGTACCTAGTTTCCGCTCTCGCTTCCTCAATATTTATCACTCGCGTTATCAACGCCCGGCAAAAGACTATTTGGTATCGAACATTGAATCCATGTTGCCATTGATGGCCAAAGCGCCAAGTGTCGTGAATGGTGTGCTCAAGCAATCTTGGGTGCAAAGTCTAACGGCTTCGACGGTGGGGTATGTTGATGCTCCGTTATTGTCTGTACCGACTTTGAAAGAGCGAGTCGAGACGTTAACCACGGCTTATGACCTTCAAGCACTAAGTGGCTTATCAAGTGAAGACAAACAAAAGCATGTGCTGATTGTTCAAGACCCTTTCACCAGTTACTACGACGCAGAGGTGGTGGAAGATTTCATCAAACTGGTTAAGAAGTTGGGTATGAATCCGGTTCTTCTGCCATTTAAGCCAAACGGCAAAGCACAGCACATCAAAGGTTTCTTACGTCAGTTTAAGAACACCGCGCAAGATACCGCGAAGTTCTTGGAGATGGTCGCGGACCTAGATATCCCATTGGTGGGAGTCGATCCTGCGTTAGTACTGTGTTACCGCGACGAGTATGCTGAAGTATTGGGTAACAAGCGTGGTCAGTTTGATGTGCTTACTGCCCATGAGTGGCTTCATCCAAGACTGGGCGAGTTCGATGCTCTTGAGTCTAAAGAGCAAGCACCTTGGTACCTGTTCGCTCATTGTACGGAGAAAACCAAATTGCCAAATGCAGAGAAAGAGTGGGGGGCTATCTTCGCCCACTTCGGTGCGGTGCTGAACACTGTGCC
Source organism: Vibrio sp. CUB2 (assembly GCF_001557945.1). Taxonomy (NCBI): domain Bacteria; kingdom Pseudomonadati; phylum Pseudomonadota; class Gammaproteobacteria; order Vibrionales; family Vibrionaceae; genus Vibrio; species Vibrio sp. CUB2. The sequence continues at coordinate 400,334 of NZ_LNRB01000003.1, forward strand.
TGTAGGCTGTTGTGGTATGGCGGGGACCTTTGGCCATGAAGTAGATAAGCTCTCGATGTCGCGTGACATTTATGATCTGAGCTGGAAGCCAAACTTGGACAAACTCGATAACGAGCGTTGCTTGATTACGGGGTACTCCTGCCGAAGCCAAGTCAAACGATTTGAAGGGGTAAAACCTAAGCACCCAGTTCAAGCTTTGCTAACCTTGATATAATGTTTTACGAAAGCCCAGTCTAACTGGGCTTTTTATCATTTAAGAACCGTTACTGACGATGACAACGTTTTATTCTCATAAGGATATGAAGATTGAAAAAGCTTGAGCTTAAAGTGCCACCTGTCGCTCTATTTTTGTTGATGGTATTGCTGATGTACTGGCTGAAAGACGTCGTGCCAGAAATGAAAATTACCGTACCGTTTGTTGAGTTTGTTACTGCTGGGCTTGTTTTGATAGCAGGGTTTGTCGGCATTGCCGGTGTTTACGAGTTTCGTAAAGCCAAGACGACAGTAAACCCCGTGAAACCAGAAACCGCGTCGCTGGTGGTCGATACAGGCGTATTTGCTTACACACGCAATCCAATGTATGTAGCGCTTTTGCTTGTCATTATCGCTATTGGTCTATGGTGGCAACATCTCAGTGTTATCTTGTGCGGTGTATTGTTTGTCGCGTACATGAATCGCTACCAAATTAAGCCAGAAGAACGCGCTTTGGAAAGACTATTCGGGGAAGATTACCTAGATTATAAGAACCAAGTCCGTCGCTGGATTTGATGAGTAAATAAACCGCAGATAAAAAGAAAGCCCAGCATATTTGCTGGGCTTTCTATTGAATTTCTTTTTTGGAAAGGAGCGGCAGGGCTTGTCTGCTGGAGCATAGCTTCCGAAGACTAAGCTGCCTTAGCGAACTTTGCTAAGAAGGCATCCTTACGCTCGTTAAAGCGTTGTACCAAATCGTCAACTGCATCTTGGTCGTATGGTTTAAGGCCACTTGCCACCATACGTTTGATGCCTTTACCAACGACTTCACCGTCTTGTTTGAATGCAAAGTTTAACGTTACAACACCACGCTTGCCTTCCACATCAAACGTTGCGCCTGTGAAATCGACTTCTGGGTGAGTCAGGTCTAAACGACAGAACTCAACTTCCATGCTTTCGTAAATCACCAGTGGACGTTGGCAGTTGATCATCATCTGTTTCTCTTCCATTAGAGGAACCATGATGTGAGGGAAGTTCATGCCAGAGAATTGAACGTAGTTAGTCACCACGTGCTCAATGAATGCTGGATCTTGGTTTGTTTCGCCTTCACGAGACATGTGTAGGTATTCTTTACCTGCCTCATCGACCACGGCGCTTTCTTTTTCACACTTATTTTCGATGTGAAGTGCAACGCCATCATTCACCATTCCAGAGAAATCGAAACGCATCTTTTGGCTTACGCCTTCTTTGCTCAGCAATACTGCAAAAAGCAGATCGCCTGGAACGCAAAAGCGCTTGTTGTCTTCATCGTGAATAGGGTTGTAATCACCAGCTACGCGTTTTGCGAAGTGACTTGCTTGTTCACGAGTGAACTGAAATTGGTGATTAGTGTTTGAAAAATAAGGTGTTAGAAACATAATTTTTACGTAGTAACCAAAACTGTCAGGGATTATATGCGAATATCTGCGTAGCAATGGTCCATCCAGTGAAAACTTCACTGTATCTTAACAATGAAACGATAACGCAGCGGAATAAAGCACCAAAAAGAGCGCTTTTGTTATGCATTATTCAGTATGGCCATAAATCCGCGATTTACCATATTATTGAGGGACTTGATGCGTATAAATACAATAAAGGCTCCAAGAAGGAGCCTTTAGGGTCATTAGCACAATAGATTAATGCACGCTTGGCAGTAAGCTTTCTGGCATCAATGCGTTATGCAGAGCAAGCTTGAGTAGGGCATTGGCTTGCTCGATATCTGGCGCGAAGTAGCGGTCTTTATCGTAGAACGACACTTTCTCGCGCAGCATTTGCTTGGCAATTTCGATACGCTCCGAAGATTTGTTTGGCGCACGGAAATCCAACCCTTGCGCGGCTGACAAGTATTCAACCGCCAAAATACCACGCGTATTTTCTCCCATCTCTTTCAAACGACGAGCGGCGAAAGTCGCCATTGATACGTGATCTTCTTGGTTTGCTGATGTTGGCAAGCTATCGACAGAAGCAGGGTGAGCCAGTGTTTTGTTTTCACTCGCCAGCGCAGCCGAAGTAACCTGAGCGATCATAAAGCCCGAGTTTACGCCGCCATTGTCGACCAAGAATGGAGGAAGCTTAGATAGAGCACTATCAATAAGCAGTGCCATGCGACGCTCTGACAAGCTACCAATCTCTGCAATCGCAAGTGCAAGGTTATCCGCCGCCATAGCAACGGGCTCAGCATGGAAGTTACCACCAGAGATGATGTCATCGTCTTCTGCAAACACAAGCGGGTTATCTGACACCGAGTTCGCCTCTACTTGCAGAGTGTCTGCCGCATTGCGAATTTGCTGTAAACAAGCACCCATAACTTGAGGCTGACAGCGCAGAGAGTAAGGGTCTTGAACCTTCTCACAGTTGGTATGGGATTCACCGATCTCACTGGTCGCTTCTAATAGGTGTCGATACGCTAACGCCGCATCCATTTGGCTACGATGGCCACGGACTCGGTGGATACGAGGATCGAACGGACGACGGCTGCCTAGTGCTGCTTCTACCGACATCGCGCCACAAACGGTCGCAGATGAGAACAGATCCTCGGCAATAAATAAGCCCTCTAACGCAAACGCCGTTGACGCTTGAGTACCGTTAAGTAGTGCAAGGCCTTCTTTAGGTGCCAGTGTGATTGGCTCTAGACCAGCAATTTGCAGAGCTTCTAAGCCAGAAATGACTTTGCCATTATGACGCGCTTGGCCCTCGCCAAGAAGAACCGTACTCATGTGAGCAAGCGGCGCTAAGTCACCGGATGCACCGACAGAGCCTTTTTGAGGCACGCATGGATATACTTGTGCGTTCACAAGGTCAATCAGCATGTTGATGACTTTCAAACGTAAGCCTGAGAATCCACGCGCAAGGCTATTGATTTTCAGCACCATCATCAAACGAACAGTCTCATCTGACATAAATTTGCCGATGCCCGCAGCATGAGAAAGCACAATACTGCGTTGCAGCGTTTCTAGATCTTCCGGCGCAATACGAGTGTTTGCAAGTAGACCGAAACCCGTATTGATGCCATAAACGGTGCGATCTTCTGCAATCACTCGGTCGACAACTTGAGTGCTTTCCTCAATGGCCGGAATGGCTTCTGGATCGAGAGTAAGGTTGACAGGTGAGCGGCTCACCTGACGTAGTTCGTTTAAGCTAATATGGCCTGGCTTTAGCGTTAAATTGAGCATGTCTTTCATCCTTACTTCAGCTTTTTCAGTTCTTCATTGAGCATTGGCAAATCCAGTTTTTGCTCAGCTGCACATTGTTTTGCGATGTCATATCCCGCATCGGCATGACGCATAACCCCCGTCGCTGGGTCATTGTGAAGTACACGAGCAATACGCTCAGACGCATCATCACTACCGTCACAACAAATCACCATACCTGAGTGTTGAGAGAAGCCCATGCCAACGCCGCCACCATGGTGAAGTGATACCCAAGTTGCACCGCCTGCGGTGTTCAATAGGGCGTTAAGTAATGGCCAATCTGATACGGCATCAGAGCCATCCATCATGCCTTCAGTTTCGCGATTTGGGCTGGCTACCGAGCCTGAGTCTAAGTGGTCACGGCCAATAACAACCGGTGCTTTCAGTTCACCGTTTTTCACCATTTCATTAAAGGCTTGACCTAGGCGCTCACGGTCTTTCAGACCCACCCAACAGATACGTGCAGGCAAACCTTGGAACTGAATGCGTTCACGTGCCATGTCTAGCCAGTTATGTAGGTGAGGGTTATCTGGAATCAGCTCTTTAACTTTTTGGTCGGTTTTGTAGATGTCCTCTGGGTCGCCAGACAACGCTGCCCAACGGAAAGGACCAATACCTTCACAGAACAAAGGTCGAATGTAAGCTGGTACGAAACCTGGGAAATCAAACGCGTTTTCTACGCCTTCTTCCAACGCCATTTGACGGATATTGTTTCCGTAATCCAATGTTGCAGCGCCGCGGTTTTGCAGCTCTAGCATGGCTTGAACTTGCACTGCCATTGATTGTTTCGCCGCTTTCACTACGCCGGCTTCATCTTGCAAGCGCATTTCTGCTGCATGAGACATGCTCCAACCTTGAGGCAAGTAGCCGTTCAATGGGTCGTGCGCAGAGGTTTGGTCTGTTACTACGTCTGGCGTGATGTTACGTTCCACAAGCTCAGGGAAGATGTCTGCTGCGTTACCTAGTAGACCGACAGAAATAGGCGTGTCAGACTCTTTGATCATCGCCAGCGCTTCATCTAAAGATGTGGCTTTCTTGTCGACGTAGCCTGTGCGTAGGCGGTAATCTATGCGTGACTCGTCACACTCAACAGCAATCATTGAGAAACCTGCCATTGTCCCAGCTAGTGGCTGAGCGCCGCCCATACCACCAAGGCCGCCAGTTAAAATCCAACGACCTTTTGCATCGCCGTTAAAGTGCTTTTTAGCTACCGAGACAAAGGTCTCGTAAGTGCCTTGAACAATGCCTTGTGAGCCGATGTAAATCCAGCTACCTGCAGTCATTTGTCCGTACATCATCAGGCCTTCTTTATCGAGCTCATTGAAGTGCTCCCAGTTGGCCCAATGTGGTACTAGGTTTGAGTTCGCAATCAGAACGCGTGGCGCATTTTTATGAGTCGGGAAAACGCCCACGGGCTTGCCTGATTGAACGAGAAGAGTTTGGTCATCGTCGAGCCTTTCTAACACTTCAACAATCTTATCGAAGCATTCCCAATTTCGTGCTGCTCGACCGATACCACCGTATACAACGAGCGAGTGAGGGTGCTCGGCTACGTCTGGATCAAGGTTGTTCATCAGCATACGAAGTGGGGCTTCCGTCAGCCAAGATTTGGCGCGCAGGTCGGTACCGCGTGGAGCACGAATTGTTCTGCTGGTATCAAGTCGTGGATCTTGTCCTTGGCGCTGTGTCATTTTAAGACTCCTTTAGTTTCACGTGTGTACCAAGTCTGTGCTTGGCTATTTAATCGTTATTGGGTTTGGTTATTTAGGCTTGTGGTTTTTCTCTGCCATGGCATTGGCGATGTCCCAACAAAGGCGGGCTGCCAATCGAGCTGTTTGGCTATCGACGTCATAAGTGGGGTTGTACTCGGCAATGTCTGCAAGCATGAGTTTGTTTTTGTAATGTAGGATTCGGTCGAGAAACGGCGAAATGATGTCGTAGCTGACCCCTCTCGCTGCTGGAGCGCTTACACCCGGAGCAGTTGCCGCAGGGAACACGTCCAAATCAATCGTTAGATAGAGGTAATCGCAGTCATCGATGAAGTGCTGTAGCTGCGTTAAATGGTAGCTGTGGTTCATGTAGCAAAGCTGTTTGTCTTCCACATACCAAACGTTGAGTTCGTCCGCTTTCTGGAATAGGGCTTTGGTATTGCTGCTGCGACTGACGCCAATGCAAGCGTAGTGAAACTTCCAATCATTGCGTTGGCAGAAGTCATGGATTTGATTAAATGGTGTCCCTGAGCTCGGTTTTACATCTGCCAGCGAACTTTCAAAAGCGCGCAGGTCAAAATGTGCGTCGAAGTTGATAATGCCAATCTTCGGCTGCTTTTCTGGGTGATGAGTTTTAAAGTATTCGGCCAAACCAGAAAATGACGCCCATGCGATCTCGTGCCCGCCACCTAGGACGACGACCGGCGTATGGGGTAGTGCTTGAGCAACCGTGGCTGCGCATTGCGATTGGCTGCTCTCTAGTAAGTCGTCTTCGCAAACGACGGTGCCGAGATCGTAAAGTGGTGCATCTTGGTGCCAAGCGAGATTGGCTAGGGCACGACGGATCAAATCCGGTGACTTTTTCGCACCAATACGGCCTTTATTTCTGGCAACACCTGCATCGGTAGCAAAACCAAGGATCGAGACGCCTTCGCTTTTGCTCGGTAACTCTTCGACAGAAATATTTTTAATCACGTGGTGAACACGTTTACCCAGTTCTCCATCTTCTGCATCGTGGCGACCTTGCCAGTGAAATGGAGCGGCATTTGGATCTGATTGAGCCATGTTACAGTCCTCCGTGAGAGACATATTCACCATTGACTATACGACCTACCAAACGTTTTGCGCCGACTTGGTAACTAAGGTCTGCTGGGTGTTCGATATCCCAAATTGAGAAGTCAGCGTCATAACCGACTTCAATCACGCCACGAGATTCCCCATAACCCAATGCTTTTGCTGCATTCTGGGTAACACCACGCAGCGCTTCTTGTGGCGTTAAGCGGAACAGAGTGCAAGCCATGTTCATCATCAGGGTTAAATCTGCGAACGGTGACGTGCCAGGGTTGATATCTGTCGCTATTGCCATTGGCACCTTGTGCGTTCTAAGCAAATCGATAGGTGGTAATTGGGTTTCACGTAAGAAGTAAAATGCACCAGGTAGCAAGGTTGCGACGGTAGAAGAGTTAGCAAGTGCACGTACGCCCATTTCATCCAGATATTCAATATGATCGGCAGAAAGGCCATTGTATTGGGCGGTTAAAGCCGTACCACCTAAATCAGAGAGCTGCTCAGTATGGCCTTTCACATGCAAGCCATGTTTTTTTGCTGCCTCAAAGGCCCGCTCTGTTTGCGCTAAGTTAAAACCAATCGATTCACAAAACACATCGACGCTGGTGGCGAGCTTTTCTTCTGCCACGAGGGGAATAATGTCATCACAAATATGTTGGATGTAATCATCAGCTCGGTCTTTAAATTCTGGTGGAAGTGCATGAGCGGCGAGCAGGGTTGTGGTGATTTTTACTTTGCGCTCTTGCTCTAAAGCTTTGGCTGCTCGCAGCATCTTGATTTCATCATCTAGCGTGAGACCGTAACCAGACTTAACTTCGATAGAGGTAACGCCACTGGCAAGTAACCCATCTAAACGTGGTAGAGCGAGCTCGATAAGTTGTTCTTCAGTGGCGGCACGAGTGGCATGAACGGTAGAGAGAATACCGCCGCCTTGCTTGGCGATTTCTTCATAAGGCACACCATTGAGGCGCATTTCAAACTCGTTGGCTCGATTTCCGGCGTAAACGAGGTGAGTGTGACAATCAATCAAACCTGGCAACAAAAGCTTGCTTTGAAGATCAATGGTTTGTTCGTAGTAGTCCGGATTCAGGATGGATTCGGTTTCTGCACTGTCTTCGCCTTTTGCTGCGGTGCTGAGTGCAACAATTTTTCCTGACCGAATGCCGACGCGAGCAAGGGGAGAGGGTAGGTAACCTTGTTCTCCTTCTTGCATAGTGACGAGGCGTGCATTTTCAATCAGCAAATCCATTCTGATGTTTCCTTCTGATTTGTATCTTTAAATGTATATACAAATAAATAGGAGAAAAAAGCATCACTGACAAGGCTAATGTTGCTGAAATGTGATCAAAACGAAGAAGTAACGCCTAGTTTATAGCAGGATCTTAGAGCTTAATTTGTACTTGTTGCCCGGATGATAAAGGAGAGCTGTGCTGACCAGTTTATCTTGACTCCATGTACGGCGATTAAGCAGCAAACACGGTTCGTTGGCTTGCATTTTTAGGTCTTGTTTTACACGAGCGTCGGGGATAATCGCTTCGACAGTGTGTTCGATGGCACTGAGTGGGCAGTTGCCCGACAAGTACTGGTTTGGCGTCATACAAGTGAAATCTTGTTGCAAGTAGTTGGGCGCATATTGGCTGTTGACCCAACGCAGTTCTAGTTGGATCGGAGTGTGATCTTCAAAATGGACAATCTCACTGTAAAACACTGTGGTGCCAAGCATGACGCCAAGTTTGGTCGCAATACTGTCATCGGCTTTGATGGAGATTTGTTGCAACACTTCACTGTGATGCTCTCGTCCACGGTTGCTGATTTCATCGGCAATGTTGCGAATGTCTAAAAGTGGAGATTCAGACTTTTCTGCTGGATCGCAAACAAAGGTACCGAGGCGTGGTCGGCGTTGAAGTTTGCCTTCATTCACTAAATCTCGGATCGCTTTGTTGACGGTCATACGGCTCACACCAAACTGTTCCGTCAATTCGATTTCTGTTGCGATACGATGACCAACCATCCACTCACCCGAATCAATTTTATCGAGGATAAATCGTTTGATTTGCATATAGAGTGGTGCAGACATAAAGGTTTCCTTTTAATTGACTATACAAATAGTGCGTAATCTATAGACAAATTGCAAACAGACATACGTATTTTGTGCAGTGATAAAAGGAATTAGTCCGCATTCTTGTCGTCTATTGCTTGCAGGAGTTTCATCAGTTGTGTAAACAGAGACTTATCAGAATAACGAAAACAGACAGTCACAAAGGAATCGCATGTTTAAAAAACTAAAAGCGTCACTCGGTATCGGCTCAGCAAAAGTAGATACGATTTTAGATGAGATGAGTGTGTATCAAGGCGCGACTTTGCGTGGTCACGTTCAAATTAAAGGCGGTGATGTTGAACAACAAATCGATGCCATTACCATTAAATTGAACACAGAAATGAAAGTGGAAGAAGACGACAGTGTTAGCTACCAAACTTTCACCATTGATCAATTGAAAGCGGTTGAGCCGTTTGTCATTCAACCGAATGAAGAAAAACAAGTACCTTTTGAACTTAAACTGCACGATGAAACGCCCATCACAGCCGTTAACGCACATAAAAACCAGTGTCACGTGTGGGTTGAAACCACGCTAGATATCGACTTTGCAATTGACCCTCGAGATAGAGATTACATCGAGGTCAAGCCGTTACCAGTGGCTTCACGCGTAATCCAAGCAATTGAGCAAGCCGGTTTTACGATGGTAAAAGCAGATGTTGAAAAAGGCTTCTTGCGTGGGAATACCTTCTCTTCACGTTCGGGTATTTACCAAGAATTAGAATTCCGCAATAACGGCTTCGTTTCTACGAAAGAGATAGAGCTTTCCTTTATCTTAGATGGTGGGACTATCCATTGTTTAGCAGAGATTGACCGCTCGTTTAGTATGTCGGGTGACCAATACCGTTCGTTCTCATTACCGATCGGGGCTTCTGATTCACAAGTTGCGGCAGCCATTGCGCCAACATTGAACCTGTAATATTTCTAGCTCTCATTATCTGGAGCGAACAAGTACCGATATCCAAATGTAAAGGCGATATCGGTACTGTTATCCATATTCCTCGCATTCTCAATCGCCATGACCTCGATAGCAGAGTTCTCCATTAAATAACGATCCCCGATCACGAACCCATTCGATGCGTCGGCAAACTCACTCGGGCCCTCTGTCGAACCTTGATACCAATGATATTCAAGTATGAAGTGGTGATTGTTTTTTAGTGCATAGCGATAACCGCCAGCGAAGGCGGCGGTGTTATGTCGATAGGGGAAATTAGCGAGCGCTTTATCACTGTTTCTAAAGGTCATTCCTGCCATCGAATAGAATACATTGGCTACATTGAATCGATAGGTGTAGTTGATTTGTACCCCTTGCTCAAAACTGTTGCCTTTGAAAGAGCCATGAGCAACATCGTTATAGTAGAGGCTTCCACCAACAGACAAACCATGATATTCATTTTGTATTATTTGGTATTGGATATACGTTGAGAGGTTGTTCGCTAGCGTTTCACCTTCAAAATCCTCTATTAAAATGTCGTAGTCAGGCATCGACATATAAAAGCGGTTCTTGTCGACTTCATCACGTCCATTTTGTCCAATACCAAATAGGTCGTGAAAGCTTTCGGTCAATCCATCTAAATGGTTATCCGCAGCAAAGACCCAACGATAGTTCAGTTCCAATTGCCACTTTTCATCGATTTGCCACTTACCGCCTAACTCGAGTTGGTTGTGGTAATAATCGAGTGAATAGTCGCTGGTATGCGCCCAGACACTCGCTATTGTGCCCGAACCATACGCTTCAACATAACCAGAGGGGAGGGCATATCCGGAGCGAAGCATGTTCGTGTGGCTGACAACTTGCACTGGAGATTGAGCATAGGAACGTAGTGGACCATACAAATCTGAAGCGCAGATTGCCGGCGCAGATAGGAGAATGGTGCAACTCATGAGCGTAGGTTGCCATCTTAAATCCATCATGATGAGAGCCTAAAGTGAGATTACTCAATAGATTAACTATAGTTTTATCATGTTTTGAATGCCGTTCAATTGTATTAATTCCTCAATCTTTACTTATCGATGAATTTGTTGTGATGAAGTTTCAATGACATTTTGAAATCGCACTTTGCATTCTAAATGTGAGCTATGTACAATCCTTGTTCCGATGAAGGTCCGGTATTCGTGTTACTGAGCGATCGTCATCGACTCTCGAAATATCTTCTAATTTGAATAACATGTGTTGCTTGGTGTGCAACACCACTGTAAAGGACATAGCATGCCTATTATTACTCTTCCTGACGGCAGTCAGCGTCAATTTGACAACCCAGTTTCTACTATGGAAGTTGCGCAATCGATCGGTCCTGGTCTTGCAAAAGCAACTATCGCTGGTCGTGTAAACGGTAACCGCGTTGATGCGTGCGATCTAATTGAAGAAGACGCAAGTCTTGAGATCATCACAGTAAAAGATGAAGTCGACGGTCTAGAAATCGTTCGTCACTCATGTGCTCACCTTCTTGGTCACGCTCTTAAGCAGCTTTACCCACAAGCTAAAATGGCGATTGGTCCAACCATCGACAATGGCTTCTACTACGACATCGACTTAGATGAGTCTCTAACGCAAGAAGATCTTGAAAAGATTGAAAAGCGTATGAAAGAGCTAGCGAAAACCAAGTACGAAGTTGTTAAGAAAAAAGTGAGCTGGCAGGAAGCACGTGATACGTTTGAATCACGTGGCGAACCATACAAAGTGGAAATCCTAGACGAAAACGTATCTCGTGATGATCGTCCAGGTCTTTACCACCATGAAGAATACATCGACATGTGTCGTGGTCCTCACGTTCCTAACATGAGCTTCTGTCAACATTTCACTCTATTGAATGTTGCGGGTGCTTACTGGCGTGGTAACAGCGACAACAAAATGCTTCAACGTATCTACGGTACTGCTTTCCACGATAAGAAAGCACTGAAAGCGCACCTAACTCGCTTAGAAGAAGCGGCGAAGCGTGACCACCGTAAGATCGGTAAGCAACTAGACCTATTCCACATGCAGCAAGAAGCACCTGGTATGGTGTTCTGGCATCACAATGGTTGGTCTGTTTTCCGTGATCTAGAAGTATTCATCCGCTCTAAGCTAGATGAGTACGGCTACCAAGAAGTAAAAGGTCCGCTAATGATGGACCGTGTTCTTTGGGAACGCTCTGGTCACTGGGACAAATACGCAGATGCAATGTTCACGACTTCTTCTGAAAACCGTGAATACGCAATCAAGCCAATGAACTGTCCAGGTCACGTACAGATCTTTAACCAAGGTCTTAAGTCGTACCGCGACCTACCGTTACGCATGGCTGAGTTTGGCTCATGTCACCGTAACGAACCATCTGGTGCACTACACGGCATTATGCGTGTACGTGGCTTTACTCAGGATGACGCTCACATTTTCTGTACTGAGAGCCAAATTCAAGAAGAAGTAACAAACTGTATCAAGATGGTGTACGATACGTACCAAACATTTGGTTTCGACAATATCGTAGTGAAGCTGTCTACTCGTCCAGAAAAACGTGTAGGTTCAGACGAAATCTGGGATCAATCTGAAGAAGCATTGAAACAATCTCTTGAATCGATGGAAATCCCATACGAAATTCAAGAAGGCGAGGGTGCATTCTACGGTCCTAAGATCGAATTCACTCTATACGACTGTCTAGACCGTGCGTGGCAGTGTGGTACTGTTCAGCTAGACTTCAACCTACCAGGTCGCCTAGGTGCAACTTATGTAGGTGAAAACAATGAACGTCTTGTACCGGTAATGATTCACCGTGCAATTCTAGGTTCACTAGAGCGTTTCATTGGTATCCTTATCGAAGAATATGCTGGTTTCTTCCCAACTTGGTTGGCGCCAGAACAGGCAATTCTTATGAACATCACTGATAAACAATCAGAATATGTTCAAGAAGTAGTACAAAAACTACAAAAAAGTGGAATTAGAGCTAAAGCGGACTTGAGAAATGAGAAGATTGGCTTTAAAATCCGCGAACACACTTTGAAGCGTGTACCGTATATGCTTGTAGTCGGTGACCAAGAGATGGAAGCAGGCGAAATCGCAGTACGTACTCGTAAAGGTAAAGATCTCGGTAAATTTAAAGTGGATGATTTTATCGCATACATCCAAGACGAGATCTCTAGCCGTAAGCTCAATCTGGAGGAATAAGCTATTAAAGGCGGAAGACGCGGCCAACAGCCGGTAAAACAAAACCCACACCGTATGAACGGTGAAATTCGTGGCGTTCGTGAAGTTCGACTAACTGGCGCTGACGGTGAATCAGTTGGTGTTGTATCGATTCAAGAAGCGATCGCAGCTGCTGAAGAAGCAGGCATGGATCTTGTGGAAATCAGTCCTAACGCTGAGCCGCCAGTCTGTCGTGTTATGGACTACGGCAAATTCCTCTTTGAAAAGAGCAAATCTGCTAAAGAGCAGAAGAAAAAGCAAAAACAGGTTCAGATTAAGGAAGTAAAATTCCGTCCTGGAACTGATATTGGAGACTATCAGGTAAAACTACGCAACCTGACGCGTTTCCTTGAAGAAGGCAACAAAGTGAAGGTAACAATTCGCTTCCGTGGCCGAGAAATGGCACACCAAGACATCGGTGTTGACGTTCTTCATCGCTTGAAAGAAGACACTGTAGACTTTGCTGTAGTGGAATCTTTCCCAAGTAAGATCGAAGGTCGTCAGATGATCATGGTTCTTGCCCCTAAAAAGAAGTAATTAACGGCTCATCAAGTAATTAAGACCTGGCCGTTTCCCTTTTAAAGGTAAACGGCTGGGTTTTGTTCGCCCTAATTACGTTGTTTATTAAACCTACTCAATGCGGAGTTATTCATCATGCCTAAGATGAAAACCAACAAAGGTGCTGCTAAGCGTTTTAAGAAAACTGCTGGTGGTATTAAGTACAAGCACGCTACAAAACGTCACATTCTGACTAAGCGTACTACTAAGAACAAGCGTCAGCTACGTCCAAATGCAATTCTTCCACGTTGTGAAGTTGCTGCAGTTGTTCGTATGTTGCCATACGCTTAATTCTTTTTAGTTATCAATCGTTTAGTTTAGGAGAAGCATAATGCCTCGCGTAAAACGTGGTGTACAAGCTCGTGCACGTCATAAGAAAGTTCTAAAACAAGCTAAAGGTTACTACGGTGCACGTTCACGTGTTTACCGCGTAGCTTTCCAAGCAGTTACTAAAGCTGGTCAATACGCTTACCGTGACCGTCGCGCTAAGAAACGTCAATTCCGTCAACTATGGATTGCACGTATCAACGCAGCATCTCGTCAAAATGGTCTATCTTACAGCCGTTTCATCAACGGTCTTAAGAAAGCATCTATCGAGATCGACCGTAAGATCCTAGCGGACATCGCAGTATTCGACAAAGCAGCATTTGCTGTTCTAGTTGAAAAAGCGAAAGCTGCTCTTTAATTAGCAGTTTAGGATTAAGAGAAGGAGAGCATTAGCTCTCCTTTTTTATTGCTTTCTGTTTCTTCTACCATAAACTCTCCCGTTTCCCGTTTCCCGTTTCCCGTTTCCCGTTTCCCGTTTCCCGTTTCCCGTTTCCCGTTTCCCGTTCATATCCCAACTCTGACGAAATCAGTTGCTCTAGTGGCTGGGTTTGTTATTTTGCCTCTACTCATCAAATCATGGATAAGGAGCATCTGTGTTACCGAGCTATTGGGAATCAAAGCGTTTAATCTTTTCTACTTTTGATACAACACAGGCTGAGCTAGCCAAATCTCTATTCGATTCTAATCATCAAAAAGTGGTTTATGACCATACTTTTCGTGATTGGCCAATTGCAGAATATCAAGCGCTGATTTCAAAGAGTTCTCTACCAAAAAATCCCGATGACCTCGAAGCTTTTTACCTCAGAAAAATATCGACACAGGAGGGGGAGCCGATAGGTTATATCCAACTCGAACTGAATTTTCCGTACAAAGGGTGTTTATGGATCCCTATGCTGTGTCTTATTCCTGACTATCAATGTAGAGGTTTAGGAAAGGAAATCGTCGATAGTGTATTGGACGTTGCTCTTGAGTATGCGCCTTTCAATAAAGCCATGCTAAATGTGTACGTTGAGAATACTGACGCTTTTCGCTTTTGGTTTAAGCAAGGCTTCAATCACATAGAGCAATTTGATGATACTGAGCATGAGTTAGGGCGCGAGTACCATTGCATTGTCCTAAGTAAAGGAATATCGCGTTAAATCATTCTGTTATCTACTTATGATAGGGTTTATTAGGATTACAAACAAAAGGATTAGAAATGGATATTCGACAACTACAAGCGCATATAAAAGAGTTTGATCACGACCCGGAACAGAAACAGCATTATTTCCTCAAACTGATTGAAGAAGTGGGTGAGTTGTCTGAATCGATTAGGAAAGACGCCACTGGACAACCGACAGAGGACACAATTAAAGGAACAATCGCGGAAGAACTCTACGACGTACTCTATTATGTTTGTGCATTAGCCAATGTTTATGAAATAGATTTGGAACAAACGCAGAAAGTGAAAGAGATACTGAACAAACGAAAATACAACCGCTAGGGAAGGGGAGACAACATGGTTCAACGAATCAGTTACGAATTTTTGCCACAAATTTCTGGTCCTTATGTTCATGCGACAAGACATTGTGAGACCTTGTATGTTTCAGGGCTGACAGCCATGGGTTCACCAAGTCAAAGTGAAAGCCTAATTGAGCAAACGAAAACGATTCTGTCTTACTTGTCGCAGATACTCACTGAAGAACAAAGAGAGAAACGCGATCTCGTCAAGCTGACGATATTTGTAACCGACATGAACCAACTGCCAGAGATCCGGTCGGTATTATTCGACTTCTATGAAGGGTATTTACCTGCTTGTTCTTTAGTCGAGGTGAGACGTTTGATTCACCCCGACTTATCTATTGAGATTGAGGCAGTCATCTCATCTGAAGCATTGTAGAGAGGCTTTAATGAAAATAAACCGCTTGGATCACCTTGTACTAACCGTTAAAGACATTCAAACCACACTGGATTTCTATACACAAGTTCTCGGTATGGAAAGTGTTACTTTTGGAGAAGGACGTGTCGCTTTGGTATATGGACGACAAAAAATCAACCTTCATCAGCTTGGCAATGAATTTGAACCTAAGGCGAGTCAGGTGGCCTCTGGGAGTGCCGATTTGTGTTTTGTATGTGATACGCCAATTGCAAACGTGCTCTCCCATTTAGACTCCCATTCTATCGAGGTTATTGATGGCCCCGTTCAACGGACAGGTGCAATTGGTAACATCCTATCGGTTTACATTAGAGACCCAGATGGTAACTTAATTGAGTTATCTAACTATCTTACTGAGGTATAACATGATTTATTCAACAACCGAGACGATTCCTGGTCGAGAGATTGCTGAGATAAAAGGTGTTGTGACGGGAAATGTGGTTCAGTCAAAGCACATTGGGCGTGATTTCATGGCTGGCTTAAAAAGCATTGTTGGTGGTGAGATTCGTGGCTACACCGAAATGATGACGGAAGCCCGAAATATTGCTATTCAACGAATGGTAGAGGATGCCGCGAACCTAGGAGCAGATGCTGTTGTCGGTATTCGTTTCACCACCAGTTCGATCGTTGATGGCTCTTCAGAGATTCTTGCATTTGGCACTGCAGTAAAGCTTGTCTAAGAGCGACTGGCCAAGACGATGTGTTGCTAACTCATGATCAATAGAATGGGGTAGTAAGTTCCAACTCGATTATCCATTTCAAGTGAAACGCAGAATCTCGATAGTGATGTTCTGCGTTTGCATTTCTGACGCCTACCTAATGTTCCTACATACTCACCTTATTGATCCTGATCGTAGCGTTCGCAAAAAATAATAGATAGAGATTTAGTATATGTAATTTGAATAATTATGCATTTTGGAGTGCATGTTTTGTAGGGGGAATATTCTAAGTTTTTGTGATGTCTTAAGTCGGAAATACTCTGAGAAAACGCTCAAGTTAGTAGTTAATGCGACGAATAGCATGTTGATTAACATGTTTATAATCTATTTCGATAACAATTTATAATGAAACTGAATGCATTTTAAGTGCCAGTATTAACATCATAAATGTGAATGAAAGTATATTAATTCAAAGTTTTCTTATAAAAATATGAACTTATGCCTTGCGAAGTGATTCTAAATTGTTACAAATACTATACAGCTGTAACATTGCCATAAGGAATTGTAGATGAGAGAACTCACTCCCGAGTACTTGTTAGCCGCATTACGACAAGCGATAAAAACTAAAGGGCTAACATATCGAGAGTTATCTGAGAAAATGGGCATGCCGTTGTCCACTTTTAAACGTCATTTAACTAGTACTAACCTTGCTCTAGATAAGCTACTCGAATATTGCCGCGCGGTTGACTGCACCCTCGATGAATTGCAGAAGCTGGCAAATCAACTTCAAGCTGAGGATCAAGATTACTTTAGCCACACGCAAGACGAAGTCTTTTTCCAATTTCCTCATCTTTACGATTTTTATCGAGAGTTACGGATGCTTCGTGGGAAAGACGGCTATACCATCCTAATGAAAAAGTATGACCTCTCGAAACAAAGTATGTCGGACTATTTAGGCGCGCTAGAATTACTTGATCTGGTTTATGTTGATGAAGAAAACAACATTACTCTGCATGGTCCGCTCTACTACAGCTATGCTGAAAACTCGAAGCTTAACGACAAGTACACAGAGATCATCAAGGATCAAACGACCACGCACGAGAAGTGTGTTCGAGTCGCTTTGTCTCGCATGAAAATCACTGAAGAACAACTGCTTATCTTGGAAGAACAGGTCGCGAATACCGTGCTTGATTTTCATTCGAAGAATGTAGTGGCAGAGAATTTTAACGTATCCGATTTTACCAATGTCCTTTTGATTGCAGGCCCACATCAGCCCGTTACTTTTTCAGATGGTATCGTTCAAACAGAGACAAACTTTATTGATGATATTCGTTATGCGATAGCATCCGCAGGGGATAAGCCGAGTCTCTCGATATAATCTCTAGTTATTTTTAATGATTTACAAATTCATTCTTGAAATGTTTATTTGTTGAACTATTATGACGAAGTGTCAATTATGACGATTCGTCAGAAATGTGATGTCGTTTCTGCAAACCATATTCGTGTTACACTTCATTTGGGTTACACAGGGATACGGAACAGGGAAATATGTTTAACTTTGGCTGCAAGAAAAATGACAAACAAGAAGGGTGTCGTGTGGTTTCTGGTTTGACTAAGAAACAACAAGCGATCGCCGATCGTGAGGTGGAGTTGATCCAACTTGCAAAGTCATTGGTTCAAGAGCAGGGGTTTGCGAATCTCACCATGGATAAGCTGACCGCCGCAAGCCCTTACTCAAAAGGGACAATCTACAACCATTTCTGCAGCAAAGAAGATGTGATTCTCGCGCTTTGTATCCATTCTCTAAAAAGTGAGGCGGTGTTTTTTGAACGCACGGCCAACTTTGATGGCAATACTCGTGAGAAGATCATTGCAATGCATGTGGGCTACCGAATCTACGCTCGCATGGAGCCTGTCTTATCGACGTGCGCAATTGTTGCTAAAACCCCTTGGGTGATTGAGAAAGCCTCTCCGGCCCGCCTAAATGAATTGAATAAGCTTGAAGAGGAAGTGATTTCTGGTGCGGATGCATTAGTGAACCATGCGGTAGAAGTTGGAGATTTAAAATTCTCACCCGCAGTAGGCTCTGATGCCATTGTATTCGCAAACTGGTCTATTGCTTTTGGTTCTAATGCGCTTGCGCAAAATGCGTCAAATAGTCGATGCATACAGCGCTTGCAAGACCCTTTCTCAGTGCTCCATAACGCCAATATGTTACTTGACGGTTTGGGTTGGTTACCGCTCTCAACTGAGTGGGATTACCGCAAAACCTGGCGTCGAGTAGAGCAGGAATTATTCAGTGAAGAACTTGCTTATCTTGACTCAGTCAATCGTTAAGTAAGCAACAAGCCAATCAAATTAGCGGATTGGCTTTTTAATCACACTATTTGACGGATCGTCAATAACGATGATTTTTACACCATTACATCTAATTAAATCGGTGTAGAGATCGCGTTAGAAACGTATCTGGAATTAGAGAACAGCTAAAGCTGCTTTTTTAACTCCGTTTTATGACGAAACGTCACAAAGGGAGAGTGTGATGAAACACCACCAAGCTCAACAAGCTTCCTCTGCTCAATGGGGGAAGATTCCAACCAAGTACAGTATATGGGTACTACTGGCCACGGTATTACTCGTTGTTATCGCGACAATAGGAGGAAAGAACCTTTATTTTCGTGGTGACTACAATATCTTCTTTGATGGTACCAATAAGCAGTTATTGGCGTTCGATGAAATTCAAACCACTTTTGCTAAAACAGACAATCTCGCCATTGTTGTTGCTCCAGCCAGTAACGACGTCTTCACTCCGGAAATCCTCCAACTTATACAAAGCCTCACCGTCGATTCGTGGCAAGTGCCTTATTCCAGTCGTGTTGACTCTATCGCCAACTACCAACATACCGAAGCGTTTGAAGACGATCTTCTCGTCGAGGATTTGTTGTATGAAGACTATGAGTTAACCGCTGAGCGCATCGCTAAAGTCAAAAGCATTGCGTTGTCAGAACCTGTATTGAAAAGCGCATTGATTTCAGAAAAAGGGGACGTAACGGTTGTGAACATTACTGTTCAACTGCCAGAAATAGACAAGACGGCCGAAGTGCAAGAGGTGATGTCCCATATAAGCGCAATGCTAGAGCGTTACCAACAGAACTACCCAGATGTTGAGTTCCATAAAGCAGGCATTATCGCCATGAACTATGCGTTTATGACGGCAGCGCAGGAGGACAGCTCGACATTGGTGCCAACCATGCTGTTAGTGATCTTGGTGTTTTTGACCATTATGTTGCGCTCATTCTTGAGTGTCGTCGCCACTTTGATCGTTATCATCGGCTCAGTCATGGCGACAATGGGGCTTTCTGGTTGGGCGGGCATGTTCTTGAGCACGGCGACCGTTAATGTGCCAACACTGGTGATGACACTTGCCGTTGCTGACTGTGTGCATGTCATCACCACCATGCGCCACTCGATGCAAAATGGCTTTAGCAAAGCGCATTCTATCGAGAGAAGTATTTCACTTAACTTCATGCCAATTCTGATCACTTCAGTGACCACAGCTATCGGCTTTTTGATGATGAATATGTCCGATTCTCCGGTATTGAGAGACTTCGGTAACTTGTCAGCGTTAGGTGTAATGATCGCATGTTTCCTTTCTGTCACGCTTCTTCCTGCGTTACTGAAGTTGCTTCCTATCAATGTTAAGCAAACGCCTTCGAACGGGAAGTCTGACTTTATGGACAAACTGGGCGACTTTGTTGTTACACATCGCAAAGCGTTACTGCCTGCATCTGTTTTGGTTATTGCAGTCAGCGCGAGTTTGATTCCTTTGAATCGCGTCAATGATGAATCCGTGAAGTACTTCGATAACCGCAGTGATTTTCGTCAAGCTGCCGACTTTATGGAAGCGCGCATCAGTGGCATGACTAACATCAGTATTGCGATTAAAACTAACGAGTCACAAGGGATTGCAGACCCGGTATTTCTCAATGCTATTGGTGGGTTTACGGATTGGCTGCGAGTTCAGCCAGAAACTGACCATGTTGCGACGCTAGCGGATGTGTATAAACGTCTCAACAAGAACATGCATGGCGACGATGAAAGCTACTACGCGTTACCACAAAATCGCGAACTGGCTGCGCAATATCTGTTGCTTTATGAGATGTCCTTGCCGTATGGGCTCGACCTAAACAACCAAATCAATGTTGATAAATCGTCAATTAAAATGGTTCTCACCGTCGATAACTTAGGCAGTGTTGAATTGGTTGATCTTGAGAATCGTATCTATGCGTGGTTTGCTGACAATGCCCCTCAATATGAAGTAGTTGCTTCGAGCCCTTCTTTGATGTTCGCTCACATTGGTGAGACCAACATGGCGAGTATGCTCTCTACTTTACCTATTACATTAGTGCTCATTTCCGCGCTGCTTATCTTTGCGCTTCGCTCTCTTAAACTGGGCTTGATCAGCTTGGTGCCAAACATCGCACCGGCCGTGATTGGCTTTGGTCTCTGGGCGCTTATCTCTGGTGAAATCAACCTCGGGCTATCTGTTGTTGTCACATTGACGCTCGGGATTGTGGTCGATGATGCTGTTCACTTCCTTTCTAAATACCAGCGTGCCCGAAAAGAAGGCCAAACCGCCGAACAGGCAGTGCGTTACGCTTTCCATACTGTTGGACGCGCGCTCTGGATTACCACTGTTGTCTTGGTGGCAGGCTTTTCGGTGTTGGCCATGTCGAGCTTCCGTTTGAACGCTGATATGGGCCAGCTCAGCGCCATTGTCATCTTTATCGCTTTAGTTGTGGATTTCTTATTCTTACCGACTTTGCTGATGCTGTTTGATAAGGCCGCTTACTCACAAAACACAGGGACGAAAAAAACACCTTCAGAATCTGAGAAAAACGTTACGGCGACACCGTTGTAATCGAGAAACGAACTTCAGGAATTAAGACAAGGAATACATGATGAAACTAGTTAAAACACCATTCAAAGTCGCCGCGTTATCGGTTTCACTTTTGCTTTCGTCATTTGCGTGGGCAGATGAGGTAAAAGGATTAGAGATTGCACAGGAGCGTAAAGCTCGTGATGAAGGTTGGGGGGATTCGGTGGCAACCATGCAAATGATCCTTCGCAACGCACAAGGCGAGAGCAGTACGCGTTTGATGCGCTTGAAATCACTTGAGGTTGCCGATGATGGTGACAAAGGGTTGACCATTTTTGATGAGCCTCGTGATGTAAAAGGTACTGCCTTCCTCAACCATTCTCATACAGTTGGTGCTGATGACCAATGGCTCTACCTGCCTGCTCTTAAGCGTGTAAAACGTATTGCTTCACGCAATAAATCCGGTCCGTTTATGGGCAGTGAGTTTGCTTATGAAGACCTGAGCTCATTCGAGATCGAAAAATACCGTTTCAATTACCTAAAAGATGAAACGGTGAATGACCAAGAGACGTTTGTGTTAGAGCAAATCCCGACAGATAAAAACTCCGGTTACACCAAGCAGGTGGTTTGGTTGGACAAGGCGCACTATCGTCCTCTGAAAGTAGAGTTTTATGACCGTAAAGGTGCGTTGTTAAAAACACTTTTATTCTCCGACTACAAACAATATCTGAATCAATACTGGCGCGCTCACACCATGGCGATGACGAATCACCAAACGGGCAAAAGTACGGAGCTGACGACCAGCGAATTGACGTTCCAGACTGGTTTGAAAGACAACGATTTCAACAAAAACGTCCTTAAGCGCGTTAAGTAGGGAGGTTGAATGACTAGGGCAATCGCTGCAAGCCGAACCTTGGCTGGCATTACGGCAATGCTGTGTTCTTCGCCTTTGCTTGGCGTTGAACTAGCGGGGCAGGTCAATATCGAGCATCGCCAGTTTTTCTCTGACGGTGCTCAGGGGCAAGACAAAGGGCAAACATCACTTGTATTGCAACCCGAGCTTTATTGGGATCTGCAAGACGGTGATGCGAGTTTCACTTTCACGCCTTTTTATCGCTGGGATAGCATGGATGATGAACGCGCTCATGGTGATATTCGAGAAGCTTTATATTTAACCTATTGGGATGATTACGAACTCCGAGTCGGCATCAGTAAGGTGTTTTGGGGCGTCACAGAGTCTGCGCACTTAGTTGATGTTGTAAACCAAGTTGATGCGATAGAAGCGGTTGATGGAGAAGATAAGCTCGGCCAACCTATGGTTCATTTTACTTCTATCAAAGAGTGGGGGACGGTGGATGCGATGTTATTGCCTTATTTTCGTGAGCGAACATTTGCAGGTAAAGATGGACGTTTGAGGATTGATCCCGTTGTCTCTGATGATGCGTTGTATGAATCTAGCCGAGAAGAAAAGCATGTGGATGTCGCGTTTCGGTATGCACAAATGTTCGGCGATTGGGATGTAGGTTTAAGCTATGTTTATGGCACAAACCGTGACCCGTATTTTCGGTTTGATCAAGGAGAGTTAAAACCTTACTACGCCCTAATGAGCCATGTTGGGCTGGATGTTCAAGGCATCGTGGGCGATTGGTTATGGAAGCTAGAGAGTGTCTACCGTGATAGCTTCGACAATCATGTCGGCGTCGTGACTGGTTTTGAATACACAATAGTAGGTGCTTTTGATACGGTATGGGACGTAGGCATTATTGGTGAGTATCTCTATGATAGCCGCGGTAACAACGCGCAAAACATCGGTCAAAATGATGTCTTTGCAGGCATTCGTTTAGCACTCAATGACGAAGACGGCACAGAAATTCTTACGGGTATAACGCAAGATCTCGACAACTCCGATGTGTACAACGCAAAACTTGAGGCTTCCAGCCGCATTTCAAATCATTTCAAGTGGCAAATCGATGCTTGGTTGTTTAAAAATGACACGCCAACGGACCTGCTTTATTTCGCACGGGACGACGACTTTATCGAACTCTCTATCCAGTATTATTTTTAAATTGGTAGATAAACTAATCGAAAAGTTGGAGGCAAGTAGATCCACGTCATTATTTTGACTGACTGCTAAAGCGTTAAGGAAGATTTGTCGATACTATTCCTTATGTTTATTGTGGTATTGATAGTTGTATATAAGCAACTATCAATACTCACTGGTTTTACTCAGGAGTAGTAGCGTTGAATTCATTTCGTTGGGACACATATTTCGAAACTGGAATCGAACAAGTTGATGAGCAACACCAGTATTTAGTCGGCTTCATCAATAAGTACGGCGAACTTTTGGCGCAAAACAGCATCTCCTTGACCGATATTCAAGTCGCATTGTTTGATCTTTCTCGTTATGCAGAGTTCCACTTCAAAGAAGAAGAGAACTTGATGCGCGAAGTGGGGATCTATCCTGAGCATCTACAGAAACATATCCAAGTCCATCGCGCGTTCATGAGCGATATCATCAGCATGCAAAGCTTCATCAATGAAGAAAACAAGCGTGCGGCCGAACAGTTGCTGGATTTCCTTATTCATTGGCTGGCGTACCATATTCTTGGCATCGATCAGAATATGTCCAAACAAGTGGCGGCGATTCAATCCGGCATGTCTCCAAAAGCAGCGTATGAAGAGCAAGAGAAACAGGCCAATGCCTCAACAGAGCCGCTGCTTGAGGCGTTAAATGCGCTATTTTCGCAAGTCTCGGAGCGAAATCGAGAGCTACTCAAACTGATCCTAGTTCTAGAGGAAAAGGTGGACGAAAGGACGAAGCAGTTATCGAATGCAAATAAACAGCTAGAAGCCTTGTCCTTAACTGACTCATTAACCCAGTTACCAAATCGTAGAAGCGCGATAAAAACGCTTAAGAAATTGTGGAAGGATGAGGACGCCAAAGACCTGCCTTTGGTTTGTATCATGATCGACGCCGATTACTTCAAACAAGTGAATGATACCTGTGGCCATGAAGCCGGGGACTTAGTCCTAACCGAACTCGCGCAAGCATTGAAGCACTACTTCCGCAGCGATGACATTGTGTGTCGTTTAGGCGGCGATGAGTTTTTCGTAATTTGTCCAGATACCGGATTAGAGGGTGGTTTGCATGTGGCAGAGGCGGTGAGAAAGCAGGTCTCCCATATGCTTGTTGCTACTTCATTCGAACCTTGGCGAGGGAGCATCAGTGTTGGTGTCGCAGAACGTCGAGACAAAATGGAAACCTACACGGATTTAATTCGAGTTGCTGATGAGGGCGTTTACTTGGCAAAACAAAACGGTAAAAACCGAGTTCAAACCGTACAAAAACTCACGCCTTTAAACTAGATTACTTCTCATATTCAATCGCCAAGGAAAACCGGCTTCTTTTCTCGCTTGATAAGAACAATACCAGTGACTTTCTTTGGCCTCTTATGCAAAAACAACCTCGATAAAATGGGCGTTATTCCTAGACAACGCTGCTTTTTTTACGTTTTTGCATTCTTTTTATTCAATAACCTCTTCTTTTCATAATTCAATTTGGCTTTGGTGGCGCGTTTGGCTACTATGTACAGCTATCAAAAAACCAATCACTCCCTTATGGATACTACCAATAGGTAGATGAGGAAACGATGCAACATCTAGAAGAGATCATTGCTAACGCGAGCGCAGCAATTGAAGCTGCAGAATCGCTAGTCGTACTTGATGAAGTGCGTGTTCAGTATCTAGGTAAAAAAGGTGAGCTAACTGCTCAACTTCAAAGCCTAGGTAAACTACCACCAGAAGAGCGCCGTGAAGCTGGTCAAGAGATCAACAAAGCGAAAGGCGTAGTTCAGCAAGCTATCGCAGCTCGTAAAGATGCACTACAACGTGCAGAGCTAGAAGCGAAGCTAGCAGCAGAAACGATCGACGTGACACTACCAGGTCGTCGTATCGAGAACGGTGGTCTACACCCAGTTACTCGTACTGTTGAGCGTATTGAGAAGTTCTTTGGCGAACTTGGCTTTAACACAGAGTCTGGTCCAGAAATCGAAGATGCATTCCACAACTTTGATGCACTAAACATCGCAGCTGATCACCCAGCGCGTACTGACCACGATACTTTCTTCTTCAACCCAGATTTGATGCTTCGTACTCACACGTCAGGCGTACAGATCCGTACGATGGAAAATGGTAAACCACCATTCCGTTTCATCGCACCAGGCCGTGTATACCGTAACGACTACGACCAAACGCACACGCCAATGTTCCACCAAGTGGAAGGCATGTTGGTTGATGAGAACGTGAACTTCGCACAGCTAAAAGGCATCCTGCACGATTTCCTATGTAACTTCTTCGAAGAAGAAGTGGAAGTACGTTTCCGTCCATCTTACTTCCCATTCACTGAGCCTTCAGCAGAAGTTGACGTGAAAGGCAAAAACGGTAAATGGCTAGAAGTACTAGGCTGCGGTATGGTTCACCCGAACGTACTACGTAGCGTAGGCATCGACCCTGAAAAATACTCT
Source organism: Vibrio sp. CUB2 (assembly GCF_001557945.1). Taxonomy (NCBI): domain Bacteria; kingdom Pseudomonadati; phylum Pseudomonadota; class Gammaproteobacteria; order Vibrionales; family Vibrionaceae; genus Vibrio; species Vibrio sp. CUB2. The sequence continues at coordinate 425,642 of NZ_LNRB01000003.1, forward strand.
GGTTTCGCATTCGGTATGGGTGTTGAGCGTCTAACAATGCTTCGTTACGGCGTAAACGACCTACGTGCGTTCTTCGAGAACGATCTTCGTTTCCTAAAACAGTTCAAGTAATCCAGGGGATAAATCACTATGAAATTCAGCGAATCATGGCTTCGTGAGTGGGTTAGTCCTTCGATTACCACTGACGAACTAACTCACCAAATTACAATGGCGGGTCTAGAAGTTGATGACGTGCTACCTGTAGCAGGTTCGTTCAACGGCGTTAAAGTTGGTCACGTTGTTGAATGTGGTCAACACCCAGATGCAGACAAACTGCGCGTAACTAAAGTTGACGTGGGTGAAGAAGAGCTTCTAGACATCGTTTGTGGCGCACACAACTGTCGCCAAGGTCTGAAAGTAGCAGTAGCAACAGTTGGTGCTGTTCTTCCAGGCGATTTCAAAATCAAAAAAGCGAAACTACGTGGCCAACCATCTCACGGCATGCTTTGTTCATTCACTGAACTAGGTATCGACGTTGAGTCAGACGGCATCATGGAACTAGCAGAAGACGCAGTAATCGGTACCGACTTCCGTGAATTCCTAGGTCTAGACGACGTAACAGTAGACGTAGACCTAACAGCAAACCGCGCTGACTGTTTCAGCATTCGTGGTCTAGCTCGTGAAGTTGGTGTACTAAACCGCGCTGACGTGACTGAACCATCAGTAGAAGCAGTAGCAGCTTCAATCGAAGACAAAGTGTCTATCGAAGTGAAAGCGCCAGCTGCGTGTCCACGTTACCTAGGTCGTGTAGTTAAGAACGTAAACGTTCAAGCTGAAACACCACTATGGATGCAAGAGAAACTGCGTCGTTGTGGTATTCGCTCGATCGACCCTGTAGTAGACATCACTAACTACGTTCTTCTAGAGCAAGGCCAACCAATGCACGCATTCGATCTAGCGAAGATCGAAGGTGGCATCGTAGTTCGTATGGCTGAGCAAGGTGAGAAGCTAACACTTCTTGACGGCAGCGAAGCAGAGCTAAACGCAGATACACTAGTAGTAGCTGACCACAACAAAGCACTTGCAATCGCAGGTATCTTTGGTGGTGAAGAGTCTGGTGTAACAACTGAGACTAAAGACGTTCTACTAGAGTGTGCATTCTTTGCACCTGACCACATTCGTGGTCGCGCTCGTAGCTACGGTCTGCACACTGATTCTTCAATGCGTTTCGAGCGTGGTGTGGATTACGCACTACAAGTGAGCGCTATGGAGCGTGCAACTCAGCTTCTAGTTGAAATCTGTGGTGGTGAAGTAGCACCTGTTGTTGCAGTAGAGTCTGAAGCAGACCTACCTAAGCCAAACAAAGTTGCTCTACGTCGTACTAAGCTAGACAACCTACTAGGTCACCACATCGCTGATGCTGACGTAGTAGAAATCCTAGAGCGCCTAGGTTTGACTGTTGAAGCTTCAGAAGAAGGTTGGATGGCTGTAGCGCCAACATGGCGTTTCGATATCGCTATCGAGCAAGACCTGATTGAAGAAGTTGGCCGTATCTACGGTTACGACAACATTCCTAACCAACACCCAGCAGCAGCACTTAAGATGCACAACCACGTTGAAGCGGATCTTCCACTGAAACGCGTTCGTGATCTTCTTGTTGACCGTGGTTACCACGAAGCAATTACATACAGCTTCGTTGAGCCTGAGCAACAAAAGCTAGTTGTACCTGGTGTTGAGCCTCTAGTGCTTCCAAACCCAATTTCTGCGGACATGTCAGCAATGCGTCTTGGTCTTATCCAAGGTCTGCTGAACACAGTTGTTCACAACCAGAAGCGTCAACAGCCACGCGTTCGTCTATTCGAATATGGCCTACGTTTCATCCCATGTGAATCTGCAGAAAACGGCATGCGCCAAGAGCCTATGCTTGCAGGTGTTATTGCTGGTACTCGCGGTGAAGAGCACTGGGATATCGAAACTAACACTGTTGATTTCTTCGACCTTAAGGGCGATCTAGAAGCAATTCTAGAGCTATCTGCGAACGAAAAAGCGTACTCTTTCGCTGCACTATCACCTGAAAGCAAAAAAGCTAACCCAGCACTTCACCCTGGTCAATCTGCGGCAATCATCGTAGACGGCAAAGAAGTGGGCGTGATCGGTACCGTTCACCCTGAGCTTGAGCGTAAGTTCGGTCTAAACGGTCGTACTATCGTATTCGAAATCGAATGGTCTGCAATCAACAGCAAAGTGATCCCAGAAGCGGTCGCGCTTTCTAAGTTCCCTTCAAACCGTCGTGATATCGCGGTAGTAGTGGATGAAGCTGTTGCATCTGGTGACATCGTTAACGCTTGTCTAGAGCAAGGTGGCGAGTTCCTTAAAGATGCAAAACTGTTCGACGTTTACGTAGGTAAAGGCGTTGAAGAAGGTAAGAAGAGCCTAGCAATCGCTCTGACTCTACAGTCACTTGAGCGTACGCTTGAAGATGCAGATATCGCTGGTGCGGTTGACGCTATCGTTGCTCACGTTTCTGAGAAGTTTGGTGCGTCTCTACGTGACTAATCTCGCGTAACGTATCTTCTTAAGAAATGAAAACCCTGCCAGCTCGGCAGGGTTTTTTGTATTTTGGGAATAGGGAATAGGGAATAGCTATAGCCAAATTGTCTCCACTTTTATCCTCTCACCTTCAAAGCAAATCTTATTCACACCAATCCTTTCACTTCGGTTGTATTCGTCAATACTGTGGTCAAAGCCATAAGCAGTTGCGGGTGCCATATGTTGAGTCACACTTTGACGCGTTACAGTCAGTGCATCATGTCCATGCCCGCAAATTACATCTCGAACTCGATGCTTTGCCAAAAGCGCAAGTAAGCTTGCATCGTTCTCCAAGCAAATCGCTTTCATCCAGTCTGAGCCAACAGGAATAATGGGATGGTGGACAACGACGATCGGGTTGGCGACATGGCGAAGCTGTTTAGTTAGGACTGCTAAACCACGGTTATCAACTCGGCCAGAGCCTAAAGGGTGTCGCTTATCCAATGGCTTTGCACTTGAGTCCAAAAATATAACCTCTCGTCCATGGAGCTTGGCTTTATCGACAACGGCGATGCAACTTCCACGCAGTTCTTGTTTCATCAGTTCATGGTCATCATGATTACCAGCGATGGCGAAGATACGCTTGTCTCGGGTGTGTTGCTCTATGAAGTTGACTAGACTGAGGTAGTCGCCAGATTGAGGGTTGCAACACAGATCACCAGTGAGAAAAAGAGTATCGCAAGATGAATCATTTTGAGCACACAACAGCGCTTTGCGCAGGTTTTCAAAGCTAGATGGATCGCTTAAGTGACAATCGCTGATCTGGAAAATCGACTTCATGGAATTTCGCAATGTAACGTTTGGTTGAATGGTTTCAGTGTAACACTTAACCTCTTGGTTTTAATAGTAAACCTCTACGTTGCTTATTACCGCTTTGTAAGAAAGGTAGATCTAAATCTTCCACTGGTTAATAGGATTTTTTTAGGGAACGTTCTCAAGTGTGAAGATCAGCGTAGCAGCTAACGAGAACTTAAGTACTAAGCCATAAATTAAAAGATGTGTTAGAGCGTTAGGTTGATCACGGTTTTTGTTGTCTATGATCCGCTGTTATCTATGAATTCGTTATTTGATATGTTATTTTGCAAACGTTCCCAATTTGAGTTTTAGGTTAAAGTAAATGTCGTTAGCACCATACATTGCCGTTTGTGGGGGAGTTGAAAACATCTCTCGCGTTTTGATTCCTGATTCAGACCTTATTTTTGAAGTGCGTGAACACACGCTAATTCAAGACTCTGAGTTGATTGAGCAACTACAAGAAGTTCAGGGAAAAATGCAAGTGAGATTTGTGCGCTCAGATTCTGTCAGTACGGAAGCATTACTACTGCTGGGAGAGGAGATCGCCAAAGAACAAGCGAAACGTTTTGAATCACTTCAAGAGCCTGTTGAATGTGAGCACCGTCCCTTATGGCATATAACACCACCACAAGGTTTGCTTAACGACCCAAATGGTTTTGTGTTCCACAATGGCCAATACCACATGTTTTACCAATGGTATCCGTATGGGTGCGAACACAAAGATAAGCATTGGGCACATTTAACCAGTACTGACTTGATCAACTGGGAATGGCAACCCGTTGCGCTCACACCTTCAGATTGGTTCGATAGTCATGGTGTATTTTCTGGTCATGCGCTTAGCCAAGAAAACGAATTGATGTTGTTCTACACAGGCAATACACGAATTGGGCCGCAACGAGATCGTCATACAACCCAGTGCTTAGCGACTTCAACTGACGGTGTGAACTTCTTTAAGCATGGTCCGGTGATTGGTGAACTACCTCCTGGTGTAACACCACACATCCGTGATCCTAAGGTGATTCGTCACAATAACCAGTGGTTAATGCTATTGGGTGCGCAGACGGAAGAGTTAAAAGGGCGCCTAGCGATTTACAAATCAGACGACTTGTATCAATGGACGTTTGACGGTTTGTATGGCGATGAGTTTGGTGATTTCGGATATATGTGGGAATGTCCGGACATGTTCAGTTTATCTGAGCAGAGCTTTGTTGTGATTGGCCCGCAGGGCATTCCTTCGTTTTCTGAACACAACTCAATTCCTCACCATAATGGCATCGTGAAGGCAAATTGGAATGATAAAGATGGCCTTCAACTGAGCGAATTCCAGCATCTCGATTTTGGTTTTGATTTTTACGCGCCACAGACCATGCTTACACCAGATGGTCGCCGTGTTATGTGTGGTTGGATGGGATTACCAGATGAAATCGATCAACCGAGTTCAGACAATGGCTGGGTACATCAACTGACGACAATGCGTGAAATGAGCTTCCGTGATGGTAAGCTGTATCAATATCCAATTCATGAGCTTGAATCGCTAATTGAATCCACAAACCAATTTGTGTTGAACTCCGATGGTATGGATATCGGAGCGAAGTCTTTCGATTTAACTATCACGTTGGAGTGGGGAGACGAGTTATGCCTCTTCGAAAATACAGTGCAAAAACTGACAATAAAAGCGGATGACGTTGAGCGTCGATTGATCTTAGATCGTTCTAAAACATTGAATCGAGCACAAGATACGGTTCGCGAGTTACCGCTAGAGTCTGGCAAGATTGAACTGCGTATCTTAGCGGATATTTCTTCTGTTGAAGTGTTTGTTAACGGTGGTGAAGCGGTGATGACGTCGCGTGTGTTTACTGATGTCGATGCGACACGTTTGTCTTTACAAGGCGGAGAGCGAGAAGCAACTCTGCATTATTTGAAAGCGGCAACAGCGCCTTTCCAAAACGTTTAATTTAAAAACGACCAATTAAAAAATCCCCGCGATTGCGGGGATTTCTATTTTATTACCTAAGCTTCAAGCTATGGCAATGTTGTTTTAGATGTAAGCCAACAAAGCATCTTGAGTTGGCAATGCTGTCATCGCGCCTTTTTGCGTTGTCGCTAGAGCACCACAACCATTTGCCCAGTTAACTGCTGAATGGATCGCTTCTTTGTGCGCCCACTCATTGTGTTGAGCTAAACGAGCCAGCAAACCACCCACAAATGCGTCACCAGCGCCTGTTGTATCTATTGGTTTGACTGCTTGGCCTGCAATCAGCTCTTGTTCACCTTCGAATACAACCAACGCGCCTTTTGCACCTTGAGTGATAAGGACAAGCGTATTATCGAATGCTTTGATGGCTTCAAGACCCGCTTCGAGTGAGTCCGTGTCGGTCAAGAACAGCAGCTCATCGTCAGAGAACTTCACCACGTCAGCCAGCTCAATTGCTTGGCGAACTACAGGCTTTAACTCTTCTGGGTTAGCCCAAACTTCTTCACGCAGGTTTGGATCAAAGCTGACGAAGCCACCGGCTGCTTTAATATCTTGCATCGCTTTTAGTGTGCTGCTGCGACTCGGTTCGTTTGCAAGTGCGATTGAACACACATGTAGCCATTCGCCTTGAACAAATGCAGGGATGTCAGCAGGGATTAGGAATTGGTCCGCACTTGGTTTCACTATAAAAGTAAAACTGCGTTCACCTGAGTCATCTAGATCTACAATCACGGTTGATGTGCGCTGTGCTTCATCCAACAACATGTAATCTGTGTTGACTTGTTCTTGTGCCAGTGTTGCTTTCATAAAACGACCCAAAGGATCTTGACCAACACGGCCAAAGAAAGCACTGTTACCGCCTAATCGAGAGATTGCGACTGCAACGTTGGCTGGCGCGCCACCAGGGCATTTCAAATACGTGCTGTCTGTATCTGGAATCAAATCAACAACGGCATCGCCAGTCACCCAAATCTTACTCATAACTACTACCTAAAATAGAATCTAATCACTAACTACATTTTTGCTAAATCGTTTTAGCCAATCAATGTTTATTTGAACCAAAAAGGTCAAAATGACGTTAATTGTGATCTTAACCATGATCTAGAGTGTTTGCCCAAGCGCAAAGTGGGGGATTGTGATGGCTTTCATAATTAACCTGAGTATCATTGGCGGGATAATAAAAAAGCCCAAGCTTAAAATAACCACGGAATGACCAGGTGAAGAACAAAAAATTAAAGCTAGCGGACATTGCAGAACTGGCCGGAGTGTCTAAATCCACAGTCAGCTTTGTCTTAAATGGACACGCCAAGAAACACCGAATCAATGAAGACACCGTAAAACGTGTCCAAGCTGTCGTCGCGGAACACAATTACGCACCAAGCCTTTATGCCCGCGCTTTAAAAGCGAAAAAAACGTATACCTTGGGCTTGGTTATTCCTGATTTGGCCAACATGGGTTTTGCAACAACCGCTAAGCAACTCGAGAAGCTCGCTCGAAGCAGTGGTTATCAGCTGTTGATCGCCTCTTCTGAGGATGAACCTGAGCAGGAGCAAGAAGCAGTAAAGAGCCTATTAGAAAGACAAGTTGATTTACTGATGGTCGCAACGTCTATGTCTGACGATAGCTTTTATCAAGAAGTCAGACAGTCTACGCCTGTGATCTTGTTTGACCGTGTTATTGAACAGCAACAGATGACGACAATCAAAACCGACGCTCACAACGCCGCTAAGCAAGTGGTGGAGAAGTTGGGTAAGGAAGCAAAAGAATGCGCTTACTTTGGTGGTCAGTTAGAGCTTTCTCCAAGTAAAGACCGTTTTGCTGGTTACCAAGCAGGATTGGAACAAGCCGGTGTGAAATTTGAAGCGGCATTGGTCAAACATAAGGACTACCAACCCGAGTCAGGCTATCAAATGATGCAGGAAACCTATCAAGAGCTAGGTCGCCTTCCAGAACGTTTGTTTGTTGCTTCTTACTCTATCCTTGAAGGGGTTTTGCGTTTCCTTTCAGAGCAGCAACTGTTAAATGAAGAGATGAAAATTGCGACGTTCGATAACTACGCTATTTTGGATTGCTTACCAATTAAGATAGATTCGATTGAACAGGATTGTGATTTGATTGCGCAAAGCTTATATGAAGCCGGCAAAGCGCTGCTAACCGATCCAAAACACACCCCACAGCAAGTGGTGCTTCCTGCGAAGATCCACTATCGCTAGGGCTGATTTGCTCAAGAGAGTGAAAGGGTAAACAACAGCAGTAGCGGCAACGTGATTATGCTGAAGAAATTACCAAACAACACCATTGAAGCGACTGTCATTGGCTCAATGTTCAGTCGCTCTGCAAACAAATAGTTCATGACGGCTGGTGGCAGCATAGTGAACAACACCATCATTTGCAGTTGCATCGTCGGCAGTGGGATCAACCAATAGATTAATGCAAATGCGATCGCACCAGTCCCAAGCGATTGCACTGTACACATAAGACCTACTTTTAAACCTCCTAATCTCAGGTTCAACATCTGGGCCCCCAATGAAAGTAACATCACTGGTCCCGCCGCTTGTCCGAGTAATGCGGTCGCCTCATACAACGGGCTCCAAATACCGATTCCAGAAAGATTAATGAACAACGCGAGTGAAGCAGATAGGAAAATCGGCATCTTAATGATCTGTTTGAATGGATTACCGCTACTGAGCAGCATTACACCCAAACTGATGTGTAAACAGGCAGAGACAACGAACAACAGCACTGCCGAGGGTAGAGCGAGTTCACCGAACGTATACGTGAACAGCGGGATCGCTAAGTTGCCGCTATTTCGGAACATGTGTGGTGGTGCCCATGCTTTAAATGAAAGACCGGTCAGTCTCGTAATTGGTAGCATCACAATGCCGGGAACGACGACAGCAATAACAGCAGAAACTAATAGAGGGGCTTGGTCCATGTCGAGGGGCATGCTTACCAGTGATGAAAAGACGAGTGCTGGCGTGAACACATCCATATTAATGCGATTGATGGGGCGAAAATCTGGTCTGATGTAGCGGCCAACGAGATAGCCAACAAAAACCAAAGCGAATACAGGGAAGAGAATGCTGACGACTTGGTGAAACATGTTGGCTCGCTAGTAAGAGGGCGGTATGTGAAAACAGTATCAATGTTTCCATTTGCCGTCATGGAGTAACACGCAGAATTTTGTCTTCGTTCAAGCTTTCGTTTTTCAATTTACCTAGCAGAATAGGTAAAAAAAGTATGCTGAATGTGACTGGTCAGATCTATTTTTGAAGTGACTCAAACTACTGAAAAACAGAGAAGTTTTGTGTCAATTGTTTGTAAAATAGCCAGTATCTGACATTTTTATTAAATAGTGATTAATGTTGTTTTAAGGTTTTAAACTAGTAATTTAAACTGGATATTTTTCTCGATAGAGAGGGAATTAAAGTAAAATCTGGAAATGATGGTAGGTAAAGTACCGCAGTGGTAAAACATTCGGTATATTAGCAAAGAAAAAAGTTGGCGAAAATCATAAGCTTGGCATACACTTCCTGATGTAACCCCGATATGTTGTTGAATTGGTAGGGTAAAACTGCTCTGGCGCTACACTAGGTAGCATTGTTTAACATAGCTTTGAGGAAAGTTTTATGGCGCTCACAAAAGCCGAACTTGCAGAAAACCTGTTTGATAAATTGGGATTTAGTAAACGGGACGCCAAGGAAACGGTGGAAGTGTTCTTTGAAGAAATTCGTAAGGCACTAGAAAGTGGCGAACAGGTAAAACTGTCAGGTTTTGGTAACTTTGACCTTCGTGACAAAAACGAACGACCTGGTCGTAACCCGAAAACTGGTGAAGATATTCCTATTACTGCTCGACGTGTCGTTACGTTCCGCCCGGGTCAGAAGTTGAAAGCTCGCGTAGAGAACCTAAAGGCAGACCAGTAAGCCATGTAACATGGAATGAGACCACGCTTTGTCGTGGTCTTTTTGTCTGTACGCTTCGTTACTTACTAAAGAACAAATAAAAAACCACCGCAATTGCGGTGGTTTTTCAGTATTGAGGAAATCAGTTTCTAAAAGACGGCTTGTTTACGCCGCTTCTAGGTGTGTCGTCAGGTACGGATGCCAAGCTTCTTGATACAAGTTTTTCGATTGAGTGCGCATATTGCGAATCGACGCTGTCTCTATATCATTTAAGTTTCGGCCTTCTACCAGAGCTTGACGCTCCAGCTTCTGAATTTGTTCGTACAAATCATGCTCCGGGCCATTCTTAACATCAGCAATGGCTTTAAGGTGCAGTTGAACTTCAGCAATCAAATTCGTTTTAGGAAGACGAACCAACAGGTTCAAGTCGCGGTAGCCAGAAGCCGTTGGTTTCTTAAAGCGGTTTTTCACTTTAACTATGGTAGTTTCACGCTCTAACGCTTCGTACACAGATACAAGGCTTGCTACGTCATCCGCGACGATAGTTGCTCGTGCTAAGTCTGTAATTCGCTCTACTTGACCATCCAATTCGTGAGCAATTTTTTCTTCGGCACGATGTTGAGATTTAACGCCTGCGAAGTAAGGTTGGGCGTCAGTAAGAAGGGCAGTACTTTTACAGATGGTTTCTAACTCGAACTGCGCTTGGTGAGCTTTGCTGTAAAGTACGTCGAAATCTGAATAAGGTTGAGTTGGTTTGGAGTCGATTGACTGAATGCCATACAAACCACTAAGGCTATGCTTAAACAATTTTGAGCAAACTTCGTTTTGGCTAGCAGAACGGTTTTGTTGCTCGTTACTCGGGACATTTGGAAGTGCGGCGAACGCCGGCGCACGGCTTAGTACTAAAAGCATCAATGCTGTAGTACGTAAAAATAAGCTCATTCACTCTCCTTAACTTGCTTGCACTTAGAAAATGGGTAACGAAAAGGTCACTAAGATTCGCAAATCAGGTACTACCTAGTTAATGGGGGCTCTACGATAGATTCCAAGGCCGTTTTTTAGCCTTATGGTGGAATCGTGTTCTAGATCACCATTTTGCTTTCCTTTATTCTGACAACCAGATAAAGGAAGGGTTCATTCTTGAACGATAGCCATACTACCATTGCAGTATTAACCAAAGATGAACGGCATAGACAAATTTGAAAAAATCATTAGTCTTACCCCACAAAAGCGAAGCGCAAAGCTCGAATCCACAATCAGCCGACAAGTAGAAGTAAAATGAGAGATCAAGAATTTTGGCATAGTAAATGGGCGAGTAACCAAATTGGTTTCCACCTAGATGACGTGAATCCACTGTTACCTGCATTCTGGCAGCATACCAATCCTAAACGTGAAGACACCGTGTTAGTTCCTCTGTGCGGAAAGTCAGAAGATTTGGTATGGCTTGCGACGAAGCATGATGACGTGCAGGGTATCGAACTCAGCCTTATCGCCGTGCGTGCGTTTTTTGCTGAACACTTCTACACGCCGACTGTCACATCACTAAACGGCATGCATGAGTTGTATCAGTTCGATGAGTTGTCGATTTACACTGGCGACTTCTTTACTGCGCCTGTTTCTAAAGCCGATATCATTTACGACCGTGCTGCGCTTGTGGCTTTGCCGCAAGAAATGCGAGAAGAATACGTAGCTCGTCTTAAGCAACTGTTGAACCCTGGCGGACGTATTTTACTTGTGACTCTTAACTACCCACAGGATGAGATGTCAGGCCCTCCATTTAGCGTGCCAGTCGAAGAGATTGAACATCTGTTTGCGGGTTATAAGGTGACTTGTTTGAATGTCGACCAAGCCGACGAAAACCATCCCAAAATTGCGAAGAAAGGTCTAAGCCGCTTCTCTGAAGAAGTCTACTTAATAGAGAGCGAATAAAGGACTCTTCGAACCCACAGAAAGAAAAAGCGCAGCCAATTGAGCTGCGCTTTTGTCTATCTTTAGCTGATTAATGAAATCAATAAACGATCTGCACTTTAGATGCGTTATTTACTGCATCTTCAATCGAATCTTCAATAGTCTTACGACGCGTTAAAACAACGCCTAAGCGACGGCGACCGTCGATTTCAGGTTTGCCAAACAAACGTACTTGAGTTTGTGGCTGAGCCAATGCCTTGGCAACATTGTCAAAGCGGATATCAGTTGATGTACCTTGGCCTAAAATAACCGCTGATGCTGATGGTCCATACTGAACTATGTTGTTGATCGGCATTCCGGTGAACGCTCGAACATGCAGTGCGAACTCAGACATTTCTTGAGAGATCATGGTTACCATGCCAGTATCGTGTGGGCGAGGGGACACTTCGTTAAAAATAACCTTATCGCCTTTAACGAACAGCTCTACACCAAAGATACCGTAGCCACCCAGTGCATTAACGACTTTCTCTGCCGTGTATTCAGCCGCTTTGATGGCGTTGTCTGACATTGCTTGTGGCTGCCATGATTCACGGTAGTCACCATCTTCTTGACGATGCCCAATCGGAGCACAGAAGTGCACTCCATCAGCTGCGCGCACGGTTAGCAGTGTGATTTCGTAATCAAAGTCAATAAAGCCTTCAACAATCACACGCCCAGCACCTGTACGACCACCTTCTTGTGCGTAATCCCAAGCCGTTTGAACATCTTCTTCTGATTTGATAACGCTTTGGCCTTTACCAGAAGAGCTCATCACTGGCTTAACAACACATGGGATACCAACGTGTTTTACTGCTGCTTTAAAGTCCTCAAAACTGTCAGCAAATTGATAAGGGGAAGTGTTTAGGGCCAACTCTTCAGCAGCAAGGCGGCGAATGCCTTCACGGTTCATTGTCAGCTTAGTGGCCTTCGCTGTCGGAACAACGTTCAAGCCTTTCTCTTCTAGCTCAACCAGTTTATCGGTCGCGATAGCTTCAATTTCAGGAACCACGTAAGCAGGTTGCTCTTTATTGATGATCTCTTCCAGCGCCTGTCCATCAAGCATGTCGATGACGTAGCTACGATGCGCTACTTGCATCGCTGGCGCATCGGCATAACGGTCGCAAGCGATCACTTCCAAACCAAGACGTTGGCATTCAATTGCCACTTCTTTACCAAGCTCGCCAGAGCCCAAAAGTAATACACGGGTAGCATGAGTGCTAGTAGCAGTACCGAACATAGTGTTCCCTTACAAAATAAAGTGATGAAACCGAATTTGCAGGGGATCATACTGATTTTTACGCGCGAAGCAAACGTTTGCGCAGGGTTTTTTGATAATAAAAAAGCCCTACACTGGGTAGAGCTTCTCGCTTAGCGTCTGGATAAATTAAACGTTCACAAAGCTCACTGGAATATCAGGGTTTAGCGCTTCTAGCGTTGATTGAGTATCGGCTAGGTGGCTGATCTTGCCTTGTGAGTTCTCAACCAGCGCAGCAGCTTTGATGTCTTCAAACAGCTCACCAGCCATCAGGATTTGAATCAGTGCAACCTGAAGTGGTGGAAGGCTTGGGTTGAACGCAGCGTTTTCTGCGTAAGCGCCTTGGAATACGCGACCACTGTTCATTTCAAGAGCAATACCGCTCAAGTTGTTAGTGTAAGGCGCGTGGCTGATGTTCATTGCGCTGACCGCTTTTTGGATCAGAGCGTCATCTTCATCACACACAAACTCGTGTTTTACATCTGCCATTAGACCAGATTCGATGCCTAAGTCTGCAGGACCAAAAGCTTCTGGAAGGTAGTGGTGTAGTGACTTTTCTTCGCGTTCTGGCAATTGGATCTTGAGTTCTTTTGCAGTAGTTAGCTCATTCATGAACTGACGACAGTGACCACAAGGGCTGTAGTTGATGGTGATGTCTTTCACACCATGTTCGCCTTTCATCCAAGCGTGGCTGATCGCACACTGCTCAGCATGAACGGTTTGACCCAGTTGAACGCCGAAAAACTCCATGTTCGCACCAAAGTAAAGGCGACCAGATAGACCGCGAACAATCGCACCGACATAGAATTCAGAAATTGGAGCGTAAGAAAACGCTGCGGCAAAAGGAAGTAGAGCAACACGAAGCTCTTTGTCTGAAAGGTTGGTAGCGTTCAGCAGCTCATCAAACTGTTGCTCAGAAATAGTGGCATCAAAATCGTCAGCGAGAACGATAGGAGCAAGATGTGTTGAAAGTGCTTCAGGAGCGCTTGCTAGCGCCTGTTCAATGCGACTTTTCATGTTGAATCCTTGTTATTGCATGGACAGTTATTCTATGTGAAAGATGAAAATGTTCTGTGCTTTAGATCACGTTAATGTGTGTAATGATAATTTACGTTACATAATTAGAGTGAGCTCACACATGTATTCGATTTCACGACGATTTAACGTTATCTCTGTCCCACTAATAACTATATCAACGTATATTCATACTGCGAATTTTCTGGATGAGATTATGACCTGCTCATTTTATTGGGAAGCAAAGTAGAGCAGGTCATTGAGGTCTTTATTGGTATAACCAAACAGCCAAAGCAAAGAAGCTTGGCGCAAGAATAGAAGTGATGATGCCACACAGCACCAAAGCTAGAGATGAGAAAGCCGCATCACCAGGCTGTTTTTCAGCACATGTTGCTGTCCCAAGTGCGTGAGAGACAGTACCCATTGTCAGGCCGCGAGCGATAGGGTGCTTAATGCCGATAAGGTTGAAGATTGGGTAAGCCAAAATCGCCCCGAATAAGCCAACGATAAGCACTAAAATAGCGGCAACAGCAGCTTCACCACCTAAGTGACTAGAGATTTCCATCGCGATAGGGGTGGTTACCGATTTGCCCACTAAGCTTGCGATGAGGCTGATGTCTGCTTTGAATGCAACGGCAATCAGTGTCGCTGTTAGCATAGACATCACGCTGCCCAAAGAGCAAGCCAGCGCGATAATGCGCCAATTGGCTTTGATTTGAGGCAGTTGCTCATAGAGCGGATACGCTAGCGCAACAACAGCGGGTTGAAGCAAGAAGCTAATATACTCGTTGTCGGCGTAGTAGGTTTCAAACGGCACTTTCAAAAAGGTGAGTAGAGGGATCAATACTGCAATGCTGATTAAAAGCGGGTTCGCGATTGGGTTGTTCACCTTGATCGCGATTTGACGAGCGGCAAGGAAAACCACAATAGTGACAAGTAACCACATATTAGTGTTTCTCCTTCAGTAAGTAATCTAAGAACCACGCCAAGCTGACCAATACGATCAGTGAGCCGCCTACTGCACTCGCAATAATTGGCAGTGCATTCGCCAACAACATATCAAAGTGCTGCATCAAACCAACACTGATTGGGACGAACAATAAGATCATGTAGCGAATGAAAAGCGCCGCACCAGGCTTAACCCATTCGACTTTGACAAAGCCAAGGGTCATAGAGAAAAACAGCACTAGCATGCCGATGACACTTCCAGGAACAGAAACGCCAGTGAATTTTTGAATAGTGTTGCCGATGCCAAGTGCTCCCATGATGAGTGCGAGGGAAATGAGCAAATGGACCAGCTGTAGTAATCGATCTTTAATCATTTTGACAGCATATAAAACAACAAGCACACCCGAAGGTGCGCTTGAACAAGGTAAGAAATTAGGAGGCTAAGCTCTCTACATAACGATAGACGGATTTTAGTATCGCTATCTTCTTTTCGTCACTTTCATGTTCGTGAACTAAGTTTTCTAAATTCAGCATGTACTCTTCAATTTGGCTTTCGAAAACTTCACGACAGTGTTGTGCCCAACGTCTTTGTTCTTGTTCATCCAGTGTGCCTGCGTAGTGACGGGCACGGTAACGGAATAGCAACGGCTTGATGCGTTTGTCATCAAACTCAATGTCCAGCGCAGCAAGGTTATATGGATCTGTTTCACGAATGATGTCCATCGCCGCGCGATCTGCTGGTGAAAAGAAGCCATCGTACAGTTGCGTATCCACATCATCGCTCTTTTCGAACTCACGCTCAATAGAGAATAGACTAATTAGCTTCTCACGGATTTCTGGGTGTTGACGCAGCAGCGCTAGATTACTCAAACATTTCTGACGGTCGATTCCGATTACTTCTGCGTTCTCTGCCGTTAACGTTTTAGCTGGAGCAAGAATAGGGCACTTGTTCAGATGCACGAGCTTTACGGGTACAGGCAGTAAGTCACCCAGTTCTTCACGTTTGGTGTACAAACGCTCTTTTAACTCTTCTGCTGAAAGCTCAAGGATCGGCTGAGGATCTTTGGCTAAATC
This sequence comes from Vibrio sp. CUB2, assembly GCF_001557945.1. Classification (NCBI taxonomy): domain Bacteria; kingdom Pseudomonadati; phylum Pseudomonadota; class Gammaproteobacteria; order Vibrionales; family Vibrionaceae; genus Vibrio; species Vibrio sp. CUB2. Next base: position 441,123 of record NZ_LNRB01000003.1, read on the forward strand.
AATCGTGATGACGGCGTTATTGTTGGTTGGATGCCAAGCCACTGGCACAATCCAGCTTGTGTATTGGCACTCACGTCCCATCATGCCTGACACGTGCATCAATGGCGTCATGTTTACAATATCGACTAACTCGTTCAGCTTGCGCTTGTTACGCATCGAGTAAAAGTAATCAAACAGCTTTGGTTGCGCGGCTTTGACTTTCTTCGCCATCTCAATAGTAGCAATTACATCTGCCATCGCATCGTGAGCATTGCTGTGTTCAATGCCGTTGGCGACGGATAAATGCTCAAGCTTGAAACTCGTAAAGCCTTCATCATTCTCCGGCCATTCCACGCCCTCAGGACGAAGGGCATGACACGCTCGCATCACATCGAGCAAATCCCAGCGCGAGTTACCGTTTTGCCAGCTCCACGCATACGGGTCGATAAAGTTGCGGTAACAAGTGTAACGAGTGACTTCATCATCGAAACGGATGCTGTTGTAACCAAGGCTCGTTGTGTTTGGTTTAGAAAGCTCAGCGTGGATCTTGGCTATAAACTCAGGTTCAGGTAGGCCTTCTTGCATGGCTTTTTGTGGCGTAATACCAGTGATCAAAGCAGCTTCTGGCGAAGGGAGATAATCAGCAGGTGGGCGACAGTACATGACCAAAGGTTCACCAATGATATTGAAGTTTTCATCAGTGCGAACGCCTGCGAACTGGCTTGGACGATCTTTGGCTGGACTTGTTCCCCAAGTCTCGTAATCAAAAAAGAAAAAAGTGGGCTGATTATCTTGGTGCATTCTGCTTACCGTTTACGGAACCGATTGAGGGTATTAGACCATTCAACGCCTTGACTCGCAACGAAAGATGCAAGGTGATGTTGTGAAAATGGAAAAGCCGATGGCGAACCGTCGGCTTAATATTTCGGAATTGACTAATGCTTAGACTATTGAGGTGTTGTATCACCCAAAATCTAAGGTTAATAGCAAGCGAGGCTCACTCGATTCAATGTTCGGAGACCGGTGTACCAAACCTCTGTTTTCATTGCCGCTCCAACGTTCACCTTTCAGAAGTGCAACATCACCCACAGACAAATGTTGAATGTCATTCTCTTTCATGTACAAACCTGATTCCGAGTCTGGGAGTCCATTGCTACCGTACCCCAGTTTGGCGCGATTGACGGCATCGTTGGCTAGCCACTGTGTCGCAGTACCATGATATGTGGTTACCAATCGGCAAGGTACTTGGTCAACGTGAAAGCGGGGGCACATTGCGCTATTAAGCGTTGCAAGGCGTAATCCTGCATCTTTTAGTTCAAACAAATAGCAGAACATATCAACCAACTCAGCAATATTTCTTAGTAGCACTTCTGGCGCTTTTCCGTCAGTTGCGAATTGCAACGTTTCTAAGGCGTTTTCCGGGGAGACGCTCAACGACTTACCAAAGTTGGGGTTTGATGTAACAAACGCTTTGCTTGCATCAATAAGTTGTTGATCAAATTGACGCTGCCAAATCGCGATATTGATGTCTTCCTGATAAATGTCTGCCAACACCGTCGGTTCTTTCCGTGCACTGAAACATGCTGTTTTGTGCGTGTTTCCCAAGGCTTCAGTTGTAATGGACTCGGTTAAAGTTGAAGTCATGATATAACCTCCGATGTTATTCGTATGCGGCTTTAGTTTATTGAAATGTTATATCATAACAATTGTTGCTAACAAAACCATTTGCCGCAAATGTTGTTTAGACTCCGGTGAGTCTTTGAAAGAGGTTGGGGGAGATTCGTCATGCTTTTATATTAGCGAGTCTGAAAAGCAAAAAAGCCGATGGGAAAACCATCGGCTCGTGTAAGAAATGTTTATTGGGTAGCGATTACGCTTTCTGTTCTTCCAACGCAGTTTCGCTATTGGTCGACTTTAGCACTCGGCTAGTAATCGTTCCGGCTGTCATCGCACCAGACACATTAAGTGCAGTTCGCGCCATATCGATCAGTGGTTCGATAGAGATAAGCAACGCAGCAATTGTCACAGGCAAGCCCATTGCAGGTAGTACTATCAATGCCGCAAAAGTTGCGCCGCCGCCTACACCGGCAATACCGAATGAGCTAATCGTGATAATAGCAATCAATGACAAAATGAAGTTGATGTCTAGAGGATCAATACCCATTGTTGGCGCTACCATTACCGCAAGCATTGCTGGGTAAATACCTGCACAGCCGTTCTGACCGATAGTAGCACCGAAAGATGCGGACAAGTTCGCAATCGCTGGTGGCACGTTTAGTTTGGTGATTTGTGCTTCAACGTTAAGTGGAATCGTTGCCGCTGAGCTGCGTGACGTAAATGCAAATGTCAGTACAGGCCAGATCTTCTTAAAGTACTCTGCTGGGCTCACACCAACGAAAGACACTAGCAGTCCGTGTACAAGGAACATAAGTAAAATAGCAACGTACGATGCCACGATGAAACCTAACAGGTTAAGGATGTCACCAGCACTTGAAGTTGCAACGACTTTTGCCATCAGCGCAGCGATACCGTAAGGCGTCAATGCCATGATCATTTTAACTAAACGCATCACGATCGATTGAGCAGCCTCAACGAAAGTGCGAATAGGAGATTCTAGCTCTTCTTTTTCTGTCATCACTTTACGTGCAGCGATACCCACTAACACACCAAAGATAACCACAGCAATGATCGATGTAGAGCGAGCACCTGTTAGGTCAGCAAATGGGTTAGTTGGAATAAAGCTAACTAGCATCTGGGGAATCGTTAAGTCGCTTACTGAGCCTACACGGCTTTCTAGTACCGCAATACGAGCTGTTTCACGCGCACCTTCTGTGAGGCCTTCTGCAGAAAGACCAAACGTTGTGGTAACCAGAATACCAATCATGGCAGCGATAGCGGTCGTAACGAGAAGAACAGAAATCGTTAGGCCAGAAATCTTACCCAGAGAGCCGCCTTTTTCCAACTTAACAACCGCAGAAATCATAGAGACTAGTACCAATGGCATAATGACCATCTTCAAAAGGCCAACGTAACCACTGCCGACGATGCCAACCCACTCAAGCGTTTGAGCAATCACATCGCTGCCTTCACCATGAATCAGCTGTAAAGCAAGACCGAAAAGTGAACCAGTCACAAGACCAATTAACACAAGACGAGATAACGTGTTCTTTTTTTGTTGTTGGTTAAAAAGAAAGAATAATATGACGATAAACACCGCCAGAGAGGCAATCACTGCGAAATTCATAATCTGACCTTATTAATCAGCGCCAAATGCTGACTGTTTTTTATACGGGGCTATATACTGGTAACGTAAGATACCGATCGGGATATAACTTTAAAAATGAAAAACAGGTATTAGATAGATCGAAAATGAATATAAAAGTGAGACGCACATCTCGTGCAATAACGTTTTAGCACGAGATTTATCCGATTTTACTTAGTCATAATGCTTGATGAGGTCCATCATTTCTCTTCTATGCAAATAGACGATTGGGTCTTGTTGATAGCTGAAAACTTGGTAAATCATCGCTTTGGCTACGTCTTGAGCTTGAATAGGCACAAAATTAGCCAGTTTTCCCAGCATAAGCGGACGAATTACTTTAGAAAGAGTCTGAACAACCTTCTCATCTGTACGAGGATTTTCTCGTTGCCCGACCAGAGGCCCTGGTCTTGCGAACACCACTTCTTCAAAGCCCATCTTTTCAATATTTTTTTCCATGTGGCCTTTGCAAGCAAGATAGTGGGATGATGAAGAGGCTTTTGCACCCAAACTCGATACGACTGCAAGGCGTTTTACGCCAATCAACTTCATTTGCTGAGCCACTTTACACACTAACTCGACATCGATTTTCCTTAAACCGTCTTTGCTGCCGGCTTGCTTCAATGTAGTACCAAGACAAATGAAACCAACACGAGGGGTAGGCTGTTGTTCGTCCCAGTCATGAATGGCGAGTTCAGCATCGAGAAGTGGGATGATTTTATTATCAGGGTCTGCAATGTCAGTGAGTGCTCGTCGAGAAAGGGAATACAGAGTTTCGATGCTAGGCTGTGAGATCAGTTGAAGGAGGACTTCTCTACCAACCAGTCCTGTTGCGCCAGCGATAATGACACATGCATTTGAATCGTTACTCATTGTATTCTTCCTCATAGAGAACAGTTGCTTAGGCTATTGTAGCTTAATTGTTCAGCCAAGCATTAGGCATGCTATCAATGTTTGACGCACGACCCATTTGATTGCTCTTCAAACGAGGCAAATAAAAAGACCCGCGGGACAAACGGGTCTTTTTTCTTAGGAGAATGATAAGGGTATGGATCGCCGAGATTGGCGTGGTGGGTTTGGCTTGCCTCTCTTAGCGGGGCGACGACTTTGATTGGCAAACATAATTTCTCGCTTTTTGTGTTAGGGACGATTTATTTAAAGCATCACACGTGCCAACTTTCAAAATACAGGCGATGAGGAAATTAGCTCTCGTTTCATTTACGCCCAATCTTTGTTAGACGTGCTATTGGATAGTTTTATTTATCAATGCTTTAAGTTGTTTGGTTAGACTAATGTTGACCATCAGACGTTATCAATTAGAGCGCTGAAAAATAAATGACTGAGACTGAGTTGGTTTAAGTTGAATGCTTTCTTTAGTGGAGCAAGCTTGTTTAAGTGGCATTTTTATCAATATGACTGTCGAATTGACAAAAAGCGCTGTCAAAAAGAGAAAATCAGATGAAATTGCACGGGAGAGGGGTACACTTGTTCTCTCAATTTGTCGGGAGTCTCATTTCTCTCGCGGTTTTCTAAGACCAAGGACGTCGTATGAACATAGATCTCAGTACGCTTGCTCCAACGCAGGTGTACCATTTGATGACTCAAACTGTCATTCCTCGCCCAATCGCTTGGGTGCTCACAGACTCAGGTGAGCAAAACTTCAACTTAGCGCCATTTTCCTACTTTACTGCGGTTTCTAGCCGTCCACCTTTATTGATGATTTCTGTGGGAAAAAAGCCCAATGGGGACATCAAGGACACCACGCGAAATGCCTTAGAAACTGGTAAGTTGGTTATCCATATTGCACCCAGTGCTCTCGCTGATAAAGTCACTTTATCTTCTGCCACATTAGAACACGGGGAATCTGAACTGGAGACGACTCAACTTGAGACGGTTGATTTCCAAGGTTTCGAATTACCACGCTTAGAGGGCGCGCCAATTGCATTCGGCTGTAAGTTGCATGAAGTGATAGAGATGGGGGAGACACCGCAAAGTTTAATCTTTGCAGAGATTGAACACATTTATGTCGATGAGCGGGTCATATCCATGGAGGGTGACCGTTTAAAAGTTGATGCCTTAGCTGTAGACCCATTAGCTCGGTTGGGCGGTAATGAATACGCCACGTTAGAAAAAACTTTTTCTGTCGCTCGTCCAAAATAAAGAATAAGGAATCATCATCATGGATCGCTCTTTTGCCTCAGAAATTCAAGCTCGCATTGATAACAAAACCAAACCATTAGGCGCTCTTGGCTTGCTCGAAAAAGTGGCGCTAGAACTGGCGTTAATTCAAAGCCAAGATAAGCCTCAAGCGGTTGAAACAATAGAAATTCGCAAACCAACCATGTTGGTATTCGCTGGTGATCACGGCATCGCTGAAGAAGGGGTAAGCATTGCACCCAGCGCTGTAACTCAACAAATGGTGGCGAATTTCCTCGCTGGTGGCGCCGCTATTAATTGTTTCTGCGATCTCAACCAAATTGACTTTAAGGTTATTGATTGTGGCATGTTGTCACCGATCGATACCTTAGTTCCTGACTTTAAAAATCATCCCAACTTGATTGAGAAACGTCTGGGAAATGGCACGGCAAACTTTGCTAAACAAACGGCGATGTCGTTAGAGCAAGTTGCATTGGGTTTGGAATATGGTGCCCAAGTCGCGCAACAGGCGATTCTTAATGGCTCGAACTTATTGATGTTTGGTGAGATGGGGATTGGCAATACCAGTTCGGCATCGGCATTGTTAACTGCGCTTAGTCCATTGGAAGTCGACCATTGCGTTGGCTATGGCACGGGCATTACTCAAGAGCAGCTAAACCGTAAGATCAAGCTAGTCGCGCAAGGTGTGAATCGCTGTCGTGACCTTGATACCAAAGGCGCGTTGGCTCAAGTCGGTGGGTTCGAAATCGTGCAAATGGTTGGCGCATTCTTAGAAGCGAAACGCCATAAAACGCCAGTCTTGGTTGATGGGTTTATCGTCTCTGTAGCCGCTTATGTCGCGACTTTATTGGATGAAGAGACGCGAGATTACATGCTGTTCGCCCATAACTCAGAAGAGAATGGGCACAAGTTTGTGCTGGAATGTTTGCAAGCGGAGCCTCTCTTGGATCTTGGTTTGCGTTTAGGTGAAGGAACCGGAGCGGCGCTTGCTTTGCCACTGGTAAAAGCGGCGGCTCAGTTTTACAACAACATGGCGAGCTTTGAGAGTGCGGGAGTGACGGTTTAGTGTCTGCTTCTGATAATACAATCCATTCAGAGACTCGTTCTTTGCGCTATCAAAGTGAGCTTTTCTTGCTCGCAGTAAGCTTTTTTAGCCGCATACCAGTGCCTTCTGATTTACCTTACAGTGAAACGCGCATGAACCAAGCGGGGCGATACTTTGCTTTGGTCGGTGTGTTGCTTGGGCTACTTTGCGCAGCTGTGTTTTCACTGGCAAGTTTATTGTTCCCAAACTCAGTTTCCATCGTGTTAACCATGGCATTTAGCCTGTTGCTTACCGGCGCTTTTCATGAAGACGGATTAACGGATATGGCGGATGGCATTGGCGGTGGAATGACGTTAGAGCGCCGCTTAACCATCATGAAAGACAGCCGCATCGGGACTTACGGAGCGGCAACGTTAATGATGGCGCTGCTAGCGAAGTTTGTATTTTGGAGCGAGTTAGCCAATGAACCTCAGTTTTGGCTGATGGTCGTCGTGGCGTATACCGTGAGTCGAGCGTTGGCAGCCACTCTTATATATGACATGCCTTATGTTAGTGATGCAGACACCTCGAAAAGTAAGCCGTTAGCGAATAAACAATCGAGCTTAGAAGTCGCGATACTGCTCTTAACAGGTGGGGTTGTCGCGTTGTTACTGGGTGTGACTCAGGCTGCAGTGATTGTATTGGTATTGGCACTGTTTCGTGTCGGCTTTAAACGCTGGCTGACCAAACGTATCGGCGGATTTACTGGCGACTGCCTTGGTGCTGCGCAGCAGCTTGCAGAGTTGCTTGTTTATCTCACTCTTATCGCATTTAGTCATTCATTATGAAGCAACTTATTCTAGGTGGTGCGCGCTCAGGAAAGTCGAGCTTAGCAGAGAACAGGGCGCAACAATGGGCACAAAATAAAAACGGAACGCTTCACTATGTAGCGACGGCATTGCCTTTTGATGACGAGATGAGGCAGCGCATTGCTCACCATAAACAGCAGCGAGGGGCTGGGTGGATTGAACATGAATGTCCGCGTAACTTGCCAGAGCTCATTTGTGAGTTTTCGTCTCAAGATGTTGTGTTAGTTGACTGCCTTACGCTTTGGCTCAACAACTGGATCTTTGAACTCGGTGATGACTGCTGTAATGAGCGGTTAGAGGAACAAATTGAGTTGTTGGTGAATGCGGCAGCACAAGCTGAAGCGACGCTGATTTTTGTCTCTAATGAAGTCGGGATGGGCATTGTGCCGCTCGGCGCCGTCAGTCGTTACTTTGTTGATAATGCGGGACGGATGAATCAAAAACTGGCGACCGTATGTGAGCGAGTCACGTTTGTCGCTGCGGGCTTGCCACTTGAGCTCAAACCACAGGAAGGGAAGAGATGAAAATGTTGAATATCTACTTACTGCGACACGGAAGAGTGAACGCAGCCCCAGGTTTACACGGACAAGCCGATTTAAAAGTCGATGAAGCTGAGCAGCGCAAAATTGCTCAAGCCTGGCAACAAACGGGTCGAGAAGTGGAAGGGATCATCAGCTCTCCTTTGTCACGTTGTCACGACCTTGCTGAGATACTTGCTGAGCAGCAACTTTTACCTTTAAGTGTGGAGCCGCAACTTCAAGAATTGGATTTTGGTGATTTCGACGGCATCCCATTTGACATGCTTTCCGAGCACTGGAATAAGCTCGATGCGTTTTGGAAAGCACCAGCACAATACACCTTACCGAATGCTGAGAGCTTGGATGATTTCTCTCATCGTGTAACTTGTGCTTGGTCTCAAATCATTAATGATATCAATGACAACTTGCTAATTGTCACGCATGGTGGCGTAATTAGAATGATTCTTGCCCATGTATTGGGTGTAGATTGGCGCAATCCGCGATGGTATTCGACATTAGCGATAGGAAATGCGTCAGTAACACATATAACAATTACCATCGATGATCAGATTTACGCCTCAATTCGTTCGATAGGCGTACCACTATTTGAAAATTAGTCACGGAAGTAGCCAACGCTTGGATCTCTACCGAGTTTAAGAGAGAAAAGAGCTGGCTCGATTACATCAAAAGGAACCATAAATGACCGCTCCTAGCTGGGATTTATCCATCGTTTATAACGATCTCGCTGACCCACGAATTCAAGATGACATTGCCCTTGTAGAGCAATGCATTGACCTACTCAATAAACAGTCTGCCGATTGTAACTCTGTTGAAGTGATGCAAAACGCAATCTTAACCAGCGAGGCGGCAAGCCGTTTGGCTGGCACTATTGCGAACTTCGCTAACTGTTATGCGTCAGTGGATGCGACAAATGCAGAGGCGAAAGCACTGTTGGGTCGTATGACGCGTATTTTCTCTGAGCTTTCTCAAGCTTACAGTGCCTTTGAGCTTAAATTGACTCACGCTGATGAAGAGTTCATTACTCGCGTTTTGGATCATGAAAATCCAGACATCAGTGGTCAGGCATTTTCAATCCTAAACTCTCGCAAACTGGCTGACACACGTTTAAGCACCGAAGAAGAAAAGCTATTAGCGGCAATGAGCGTGGATGGAAAATCTGCATGGGGTAAGTTATACAACAATCTCACGGGCTCTTTGAAAGTGAAGCTCGACTACGCTGATGGTGAAAGTGAAGAGCTCGGCTTCTCGCAAGCCGCAAGCATTCTTTATGGCTCTGAATTTGATCGCCAAGAAGCTGCGTGGCGTGGTGTTCAGAAGGCGATGGCGACACACCAAGAGTCTTTTGCTTCTATCCTTAACGCGCTTTCAGGTTGGCGTTTAACAGAGAACAAAAAGCGTTCTACCAAACGTGATGTTCATTTCCTTGATCCAAGCTTACATGGCAGCCGAATCAAAGCCGAAACATTGGATGCCATGATGAAAGTCGCTAAAGACAGCCGTGAGATTGGTCAAAAAGCCGGTTTGCTAATGGCGAAGGTCCACGGTTTGGATGAGATGAAACCGTGGAATCATCTTGCTGCGATGCCTGCTTTGAGTGGCGAAGCGAAAGTTTATCCATTTGATGAAGCAATCGACGTCATTTGTGAAGCGTTCGAAACCGTGAATCCAGACATGTCCGAGTTTGTCCGCATGATGGTACAAAACGGCTGGATTGATGCCGCGCCTAATGCCAACAAACGCCTTGGCGCATACTGTACTAAGCTGCCGGCGACGCGCACGCCGCTCGTATTTATGACGTGGAGTGGTAGCCGCTCAGACCTGATGACGCTTGCTCATGAGCTTGGTCATGCCTTCCACAACTGGGTGATTCGTGATTTGCCGCTTTGCCAAACATACTACCCGATGACGTTGGCAGAAACCGCCTCGATTTTCGCTGAAAACATCGTTCGCGATCATCTGATTTCAAAAGCAGAAACTGTGGATGATAAGCTCGAAATGCTGTGGGAAGAGCTCTCTTCGGCGTTAGCGCTGATGATCAATATTCCAGTTCGTTACGAATTCGAAAAAGCTTTCTACGAGCGTCGCCAAGAGGGCGAACTGACAGCTGATGATTTCTGTGAGCTGATGTCAGAAACGTGGAAAGATTGGTATGGCGATGTGATGAGCGAAGCTGATCCTTATTTCTGGGCGAGCAAGCTGCACTTCTCCATCTCTGGGGTGAGCTTCTACAACTACCCATATCTATTCGGCTTCTTGTTCAGTAAAGGTATCTACGCTCAACGTGATGCTAAAGGGGAGCGTTTCTACGACGATTACGTAGAACTATTACGTGACACTGGCAACATGATGGCTGAAGAAGTTGTAGACAAGCATCTTTCAATGGATCTGACGGAACCAGAATTTTGGCAGCAGAGTGTGGAGCTAGTTCGTGACAAAGTAGACGAATTTGAACGTTTACTCGCACAACGTGGTGAATAAACGCTAAAAGTTGATCAAATCATAATGATCTTCTTTAGGGCTGTGGTAAAGTTCACAGCCCTAACACTTTGTAATTGTTCAAAAAATAAACGCCTCAATGCTTGATTTGAGTGCATGGCGCGAAAAGGTATGGGATTTTAAATAAATTTGGTGGCTTCTACTCATAAGTGGGATCGCAACAACAAAAATCCTTTGTACAATTTATTAACATACCCGCCGTGCTATTAAGGAGTAACGCATGACGAAGTCTCTCTTTCGCCAATCGTTTTTAACTGACACGTTAGATGTTCATATTGATGTCGCGCCAGCGGAGCAGGTGCTGTCTAATGGTGTAAAACTTAAACTCTATCAGCGTGGTGTGCTAGAAGTGATTCCTGACGAATACACTCAGGAAACAAAGAACGTCATCATCTCTTGTGGTGTCCACGGGGATGAAACCGCACCGATGGAGCTGGTGGATTCAATTATCAAAGACATCGAATCTGGCTTCCAGAAAGTCGAGGCTCGATGCTTATTCATTATCGCTCACCCAGAATCGACTCTGGCGCACACGCGATTTTTAGAAGAAAACCTTAACCGACTGTTTGATGAGAAAGAGCACGAGCCGACCAAAGAGCTCGCGATTGCTGATACTCTCAAATTGTTAGTAAGAGATTTCTATCAAGATACGGCAGCGGAAACACGCTGGCACTTAGATTTGCACTGTGCGATCCGTGATTCAAAGCACTACACCTTTGCGGTGAGTCCGAAAACGCGTCATCCTGTTCGTAGCAAAGCTTTGATTGATTTTCTCGACAGCGCGCATATTGAAGCGGTGCTGCTTTCTAACTCGCCAACCAGTACATTTAGCTGGTTCAGTGCAGAGAACTACGGCGCTCAAGCTTTGACGATGGAACTGGGTCGAGTGGCTCGCATTGGTGAAAACGACTTAGACAAACTGACAGCATTCGATTTGTCACTGCGTAACCTAATTGCAGAGGCGAAAGCGGAGCACTTGTCTAAACCATGTATCAAGTACCGTGTCAGTCGTACGATTGTGCGTTTGCACGAAGATTTCGACTTTATGTTTGATGACAACGTCGAGAACTTTACCTCATTCGTTCACGGCGAAGTGTTTGGTCACGATGGTGACAAACCATTGATGGCGAAGAACGATAACGAAGCCGTTGTTTTCCCAAACCGCCACGTCGCGATTGGTCAACGCGCAGCATTAATGGTGTGTGAAGTGAAAACGCGCTACGAAGATGGCGAGTTAGTCTACGATTAATGCCATATCGCTTTAATTTCGGCGAATAAAGCGTAAGAACACATTTGCAATTTACCGAGGCTTAACTGTAAGGTTAAGCCTCGTTTGTATTTATCGGCTACTATGGATTTTCAACAACTTATCCTGAACAAGGAACGACGCTGGCAACGCAATCTTTTGATTATGTCAGTGATTCTCGTGCTGCTCTCTGCTATCCACTTGATGGTCGGAGAGGTATTCCTTTCTCCTTTTCAGTCTCTCTCTGCATTTGAACAAAAACTCTTGTTGGATCTACGTCTGCCACGTTTGGTTTCTGCCGCCATTATCGGGGCTGCATTGGCGGTCTCTGGTGCTACCTTACAAGTTCTGCTTGGCAACGTATTAGCCGAACCCGGCGTTCTCGGGATCTCCGGTGGCGCGAGCTTGGCAATGGTGCTAGCCATGTTTGCCTTGCCGGTTTTGCCTTCTCCAATGATTTTTATGTTGGCTGCCATTGCCGGTTCGATGTTGTTTACCGTCATATTGGTTGGCATTGCGCGTGCGATGCATCTCACTACCGCAAGGTTACTGCTCGTCGGTGTAGCTCTGGGGATTTTGTCGAGTGCGATTGTGACGTGGGCATTCTATTTTAGCGATGACTTGAGCCTGCGTCAGTTAATGTATTGGCTAATGGGCAGCATTGGTGGGGCAAGTTGGTATCAGCATACCGTTACTTTGGTCATGCTACCTGTGCTGATTTGGCTCTGCTGCAAGGGCAAACCGCTTGATAAGTTGATGCTCGGGGAAATCCATGCCACTCAACTGGGTATTGATGTTCATCAGATGCGTTGGAAGCTCATTTTGGCAATTTCCATTCTCGTTGGTGGTTCCGTTGCATTGGGGGGAATCATTAGCTTTGTGGGCTTAGTCGTACCGCATTTGCTTCGATTAGCGTTTGGTACCGAAAACCGTTACCTGTTGCCTCTTTCTGCAATATCTGGCGCAGCCTTATTGGTGTTTGCTGATATCGGCGCGCGTTTGTTGCTCGATTCTGCTGAGCTGCCGCTTGGAGTGATGACCACTTCTATCGGCGCACCTATCTTCATTTGGATGCTGGTGAAAAGTCATGATGCACGTTAAGCACATCGCAGTGGGAAGTCGACTGCTACCGCTCTCCTTTGAATGTAAGCCGGGTGAGGTTGTCCATGTCGTGGGTCCAAACGGCTCAGGAAAGAGTACATTACTTGGCGCGATATCTGGCACTTTAACTCAGCGTGAAGGCGTGAGTGGGGAAGTACTTGTCGATAATAACGACCTGCTCACAATGCCACTTTCAGAACAAGCGCATATCCGTGGGTATTTGTGTCAGCAATCAAGACCTGCATTCAATGTTGATGTCTTTCAATACTTAGCACTTTCATTGCCAACTGGTGCCAATATCAGCGACGCGAAAGTACGAGATGCCGTTAATATTGTTATTGAGCTAGTACAACTGCAAGACAAGCTTCATCGAAGTATTCAGACATTATCCGGCGGTGAATGGCAGCGTGTCCGTTTAGCCGGAGTGTGTTTGCAAGTGTGGCGCACAATTAACCCTTACTCTCAGCTATTGATTTTGGATGAACCCGCAGCGCCGCTCGATATTGCCCAAGAAGGACTGCTATATCAGCTCATTAATGCCGTCGCTGCGCAAGGCATCGGGGTGTTGGTCGCAAACCACGACCTAAACCGAACGCTTAAGCATGCTGACAAGGTACTGCTGCTCAATAACGGCGTATTGCATTCTTCCGGAAACGCCGATGAAGTGCTATCAGAAGAAGGATTAGCCGAGGTGTTCCAAACTCAAGTTAAGAAGGTCTTGGTAGAAGAAAGGCCGTATCTGATTTTTGATTAGTATCCTAAAGAAATACAGAGCATCCAGATGCCAAGCGTTTATTTGTTGCGAGACTAAAACAGAGGCATCTGATGTGAATGGGACTTCTTGATATCTAATGGGTTATCGACTCCCTGAAAGTACTCCACCCAAACTTTATTACTTCTCGGAAACTCTCGTCGGAGGGCTTTCTTAATGTGTTTACGCGTACTGACCAAATCTCCTATCATCGTCTGATTGTGATACCCCGTTTCAACAACTTGGAACTCGCTATCTGCTAGACAGTAAATCAGAAAGCCGCGATCTCTTTTGTAAGTCTTAAACTCTACCGCCTCTTTAGGCTGCAATTCTTTGAGCTGTTTTTCGACTATCGGCAACACCTGAGATATATGAATCATAAGTAATCCACGATATGGTAACTGAGATAAGGTTATCAGAGAGATAGACCTCAGAAATATCAATAAATACTGAACAGATGTTTAGTGGCGTTAAAAGCATGGATTTAGCTTCATTGACCAGAGATTCAATGAAGCTTAACTTTTAAGCAATGAGGCTCTGAGCGGACATAAAAAAGCGCCCACAATATCGAGTATTGTGGGCGCTGAATTTTATCTGTAGTGCCTAATCGACGACTTACTGTGTAAGTGGCTTAAGGTCTGCAGGGCGGTAGTAAACCGACTTTAGAACCTTGCCTTTACGTACCGTTTTGCCTTCAGATACAAAATCTTCTGCGCATTTCGCAATGATGTATTCGCCTTTTTGAACCGCCATCAGCTTGATGCCTTGTTCAGCGTAGAACGCTTCTGTTTCTGCGTATTCTTGCTCGTTGCGACACACTTTGCTCATGTTGCTTGAGTGCACTTCGTCCCAGCAAGGAATAAAGTCGATACCACGGTTCACTGCTACGTTAAGCAGTAGATCGATCAAGTAGCTGATCGCTAGGTTATCTTCAACTTTGCTATCACCAGTGTGCACTAGACGGCCCATTAGAACGTAAACGCTGTCAATGATTGCGTCTGCTTGCTCTGTTTTGCAATCCGCTTCCGCTAGTTCAGTAAGCTCTTCGATCGCAAGAGAAGTGTGTAGCGTATCTGCTTGTGCGTCTAGGCTTGCAACATCCGCCACTGGTAGGTCGAAAGTGCTACGGAACTCGGTGATGTCACGGTATAGGTGATCAAAAATCTCTTGGGTTAGCTTTGACAGTTGCATTCTAATGTCCATTGAATCGATTGAAGTCGCAATCATATCAAACCGAACTTTAATCCCCAAGCGCTCCCATTCTAACTGGTTAGAAATCTGTCTCTTGGGGAGTTAGTTTTAGCGGAATAGGTAAGGGAAGAGCTTCTGACGTTCTTCCTCTGAAAGCGCTGAGACACGTGCAATATTGGTATCTGGAATGGACTCTGGATCAGGGTAGTGCTTAAGTACCTTTTCCATGCTCTCTTCGCGGATCAAATGAAACACTGGGTATGGAGAGCGATTCGTCAGGTTTTCATCATCTTCTGGTTCTGCACCGCCAAAACAGTAATCAGGATGGAAGGTGGCAACTTGGAAAATACCTTCCCAATCTTGCTGTTTGATCAAGCCTTCAACCCAATCAATGAAGAAGTTGTAATCCCAGAAATCTTGCAGCATGTTTGGAACCACAACCAAGGTTGTCTCCAGTTTTTCTGGCTCGGTACTACTGAGTTCGATCAGTTGCAGCAAAATGTCTTCAAGTAGAGCTTCTTCTTGCGAGGCTTCACTTACGAAGATTTTGATTTGTTTATTGCGCTGAGGCTTAGCGGCGAAAGGGCAAAGATTTAACCCGATCACGACATCATTGAGCCATTGATCGACTTGCTCTGTGATCGCATTGATATCGGTGTTTGGTGATTCTTGTGTTGAGCGCGTTGGCATACGACTTTCTTGCTTTTATGAATGTGGCGCAAGCATAGCAGACCAACGCCACAACATAAAATCTATAGGGCTTAACGCTTTGTTAAGCCGTTATGTCTGCGTTATCGCCAGCGTTAATTCGCTCTGTAATGTGTTTTAAGAATGCGATAGCAGCGAACATGGCAATGTACAGTGTGCTACCGCCAATTAGTACACTCGACCAACCGCCGTTTTGCCAGCAATAGAGCAATAGGAATCCACCTAAACTGCCGCCAATATAGTAATGCACGAGATACAATGCGGTCGCCGTCGCTTTTGCTTGTGTTGCGTTTTGTCCAACCCAACCGTAGGCTAGCGTGTGAGTGAAGAACGCACCGAAGCTGATCAATAACAAACCTGCCAACATTGCAGGTATGCTTTCAATTACTGCGATCCACATGCCAGCCATACTGACGATAGAGCCTAAAAACATGCCAAGTATCGGTGAAAAGCGTTTACTCCAATGTCCGGCACAACGGGAAGAAAACGTACCACCCAAATAGCAAACAAAGATGAGAGAAGCTAACCCGACAGGCACATTATGTGGTGCACTAACCAAGCGGAATCCCATTACCGAATAAAGATTAACGAACAAGGCAAAGTTCAAACCGCCAATTAGCATAGCGAACCACACACGTTGATTTTTGAAGTGTCCGATAATAGCTCGATTGTGATGCCTTAAACTGCTCGAAGAAGGGGTGAAGTTTTTCTGTTTTGGCAGCAAGTAATGCACGCTGACCACACCGATAAGGGTGAATAGCATCATGACTTCGATGGCGACGTCGATGCTGAAGTTGTCTGCCAACAATCCTCCGCTGATACGTCCTGCGATTCCTCCCAATGAATTGGCTGCGATATAAGTACCGATCGCCATTGAAAATGCGTGTTTATCTAACTCTTCCGCCATATAAGCAACAGTAACAGCAGCAAAAGCGGCAAGCGCAATACCGATCAAAGCGCGACAAACCACTAAGAACAAAAACGAATCGCCAAGCAGCATTAATGCGGAGATAGCAGGGATCGAGAACAGACCAAACATCATTACGGGTTTGCGCCCAATCGATTCAGAGAGCACAGCCATCGGAACCAAGCTAAAGGAGATAGCCAATGTGGTGGCGGCGAATAGCCAGTTGACCTGCGTTTCCGAGATCTGAAAGTGCACCGCAAAGCTTGGCAGCATCGGCTGAAGGAGATAAAGGTTCGAGAAAACCAAAAACGAGCCGAGCGCCAGAGATAGCGTAATGCGTTTGTATTCCGGAGTGCCGAAACTGACCATGAGTCCTGCCTAATGCGAGCGAGCAAACATAAAGAAACTGTGATCAATCTATCAGTTAGTTGTGGATTGAAAAAATATATTAAAAATATGGTTGGTATATATTTTTGATCTAATGGAATCGAAACAACTCAAACACTTTTTGGCGGTCGCGGAACACGGCAACATTACTCATGCAGCTAAGGCTTTGCACATTGCTCAGCCAGCGTTAAGTATTTCAATTAAGAAGTTCGAACAGTCTCTTGGTGTGACGCTGTTTCGCCGAGAAGAAAAGAAAATCAGCTTAACCAAAGAAGGGGAAACCCTGTTGGTTCATGCTAAGCGAGTAATTCAGCAGTTACACGATGCGCAGTTAGCGATTGATGAACTCAAGGGTTTAGCCAAAGGGGAAGTGCGCCTTGGCACGCCTTCAATGATGGGCAGCTATTTTTTCCCTCGAATTGTTATGGCGTTTAAGAGCCAGTATCCAGATTTAAAGCTGACGCTGGTGGAGGCGGGAACTCAGTCTATTCGTCGAATGTTACTTAATGGTCAGCTCGATATTGGCGTGATCAGCTGTGACGATGTACCAGACGACTTAGAAACTGACCACTTGTTTACTAGCCAAATGGTTGCCGTCGTGGCTCCGGAACATGATTTAGCTCAGCGTAATGCCATCACATTTGATCAGTTTTTCGAGCATGATTTGGTGATGTTCCAACATGGCTACTTCCACCGAGAATTCTTAGACCACGTGAGTGAAGAGCATGGCTTTACGATGAAGTCCTCATTCGAAACCAACTTGCTGCCGCTCATTCTGAGTATCGTTAAACAAGAATTTGCTATTACCGCTCTCCTAGAACTGGTGACACAACATGAACAGGGTGTGGTGGGTATTCCATTTGAACCGAGCGTTAAGCTCGACCTTGCACTCGCGTGGCGAAAACAAGGCTATCTATCCATTGCCGACCGTACTTTTATTGACTTTGTGAAGCGGTATGTTTGATTTGCATCCAATTAAAACCAAACTGTTCAATGGAAAGCCTCCCTTTAATTGGGAGGCTTTTCTTTTTTATGCAGTTATCTCTTTCTCATTAAGTGGTATCAATACCCCAAGAGCCACCATGGCAGCGCCACCGATTACGGTGAACAATACCCGCTGCGAAAAGATCAATTCTGCCATTTCCGGATTAAAAGGACCTACCGATACAGTAAGAATAAGCAGCATGATACAAGCCGTGGCAATGGTGTAGTTGTGTTCGAGATACACAAGGATGCCATAAAGCGAAGCGATGACCAAAACCCACATGGTTATTGTCATTGCCATGTCGGAGTTGAACGAGCCCAATAGCAATCCCACAGGCAAATAAACTAATGCGCCAAGCAAGGTTCCGTTCAAACGTTGCCAAGCTTTCGGTGCTAAATCTTTGCTGAACGGGCTGTGGATCATCATAAATAGGTAAGCACCTAAAACGGCTCCTGTGCCACCCCATATACCTAGCGACAGCACCAAGCCAATCCCTAGCGCTTTGCGGCTGGAGTACTTGAGATCAACGCGACCTATTTTATGTGTAGTGTTCGTCGAGCCGCTCTGGGCGTTGGTGTTTCTCCAAACCAACGTACTAGCAATGATCGCCACAGTGATGCCAAGCACAACCGATACTGAGCGTTGTAGCATGAGTTCTGTGGCTGGGATATCTACCGGCATCATCATCGATAACAACATAAACGTCAGCGGCAGAATGTACTTTGGTACTCCTTGGTGGTGTTTATCGCGCTCTGTTATGACGAGTAAGAAGGCAAACAGCGCGCTAGTAAAAGGTGCATAAGTGATAGGCACCGTGGAAAGTGGTACCGCAACTAATGTCATGACCAAAGGATGAAGGCCACCTAGTAGGGTGTCTTTGGTCGTACTGAATTTGAGATTGTATAGGTAGTGGATGATCCCCACTTCCACCGCCACAAAAGCTTCTCCGACATCATAAAAATACGCACTGATGATAAGCAGCACGATAGAAAGCAAAAACATGCGGTTGCCTAGCACAAGGTAAGGCTTTGGCGGGATGAATTTTTGAGCGAGTGAATCGAGCATGGCGTATTTCCCATCCTTCAGTGAATAACAATATGGAAGGTATGAGATTACTAATTTGATGAAATATTCATTGCCAGTTTGCGACAATAGTGATGAAAGCTTGAGCAGCATAAAGTGCCCAAGCTTAATGCGACTACGCGGTCTTCTTGTCGCGAGATTCGAAGAAATAGGTCACAAATACCATGTAGGCAACGACCAACACTAACTGCCATATCCGAACGTAAAACTTATCGTCTAGCGCACCGCTGCTCATGGAGGTACCCATTAACACCATAAAGCCCGTAAATGCAGTGGCGTAGACTGGGGCTTTGGCGGGCTCGGTGTAAATCTTGGTCCCAAGTAACGTAATAACCACCAACATCACTAGCATGTAGATGTACATATTTGGCACCAGAGAAATGGTAACGAAAGCGGCGAAAGCGAGTAGTCCTCCTAACACATTACTGATAACAAAAAACAATGATGTTTTGCCCGCTTTGTCGCTGGTTGCCATCAGAGAAAGCAGCATGACAAACGCAACGGTGAGTAATATTTGTGACAGTTGGAAATAGAAATAAAAACAAACCAAGGGAAACGACATCATCCAAGCTCGAATCGCAGCATTCCAACGAACTCCTTGAGTTAAAGGGGAGGGAGGGAAGCCAGCAAATTCAGTCGCATCCTCTTCTGGGAAGTAAACATGCGACACCCCGTAAAGCGCTACAGCGACGATACCAGAAAACGCAAAACCGATGCCTACGTCTAACGCTGCTTGCTTGTCGATGATGGTAACCGATGGAATCAAAATCAGGGCAATCATTAAGAAAGTGGCAAACATTACCCATTTCGGGTCGGTAAATAGGTAATAGCTCCACAGCATGCCCAACGACAGTACAGCCAGAAAAGCTATTTTGTACTCTGGCAAGCCACTCGATACCAAAAAGCCAATGACCGCGGTGGAGATCAACGCATAGCCAAGTTGTTTGACATGCAGAATATGAAATTGCGGTTTATCGACGATGAATTTTGCCGTCAAAAGAGGCGTACAAAATGCCAAAGGCCAGGTAAACCATAACGCGATAAAAGTAGCCAAACCTACAGTGACAACATAGCGCAGGATTCGACGTTCTTGTGCTTGAGTCAGACTATCTAACATAAGAGAACACGCTCACTAGATTGATCCAAACCTTACCCAGAAAGTTAAATAGAGCGTTGCTCTCTGTGTAGATCACCACATCTGCTTGTCCACCGATGCGCATGAAGTCAGCGGCATGTTTATCATCGAGCTTAATGGTCACCGGCATACGTTGTGTATCGCGCAGCCAACTATTTTGATTTTTCACGGTGGCTAAGGTGCCTGGCTGATTATTCGCGCCCCATGCAACCCCTAAATCTACTGAAGATACTGTGCCAGAGAAGGTTTGTCCGGGAGCATAATCGAGTGCAATTTCAACTTTATCTCCGGCGTTAATATTGCCCATGCTGTTTTCGCGGAAGAAGGCTTCAAGCCATAAGCCGTCGCTTTCGACAAACGTCATCAAAGGAGAACCTGCTGTGGCATAAGCCCCTTGAGACAAATTAAAATTGGTCACAGCGCCATCAGAAGGTGCTCGCATTGTCGTGCGTGATAAATTCAGTTGCGCTTGTTGCAGTTCTAGTAAAGCCGATTGGATCTGAGCGTTCTCTTCACCTGCCGCTCCCACGTGAGCTTTTGCTTTTTCTAGGTTCGCTTTGGCGTTAACGACATCGGCATTCGCTTTATCAATGGCTGCGCGAGTAGTGTCTGCATCTGATTTTGAAACCACGCCTTTTTCTGCCATGGCTAAAACTCGTTGACCTTGGCGTTTAGCATTTTCTTGTGCCACAAGCGCGGTGGTCAATTGAGCTTGTGCTGACATCACACCTGCCATTTGCGAGCCAACATTCTGTCCTGCGATCTTGAGCTTTGCTTCTGCTTGCTTGACCGCAATCTGGTGATCGGTGGTATTGATTTGCAGTAGCACATCGCCTTTTTTGACTTCGGTATTTGGTTTAATGCTGATGCTGTCAACTTGACCAGAGACTTGAGGGATCAATGAGACGACATTGCCTTCAACACGGACATTATCGGTTGTCGGAATGATGCGATCTGCCACTATCGCTGTACCAATGGACACCATAGTGAGTGCCAATAATGCATTGGTTGTGCGCTTGACCTTATTAACCGGTTGCTGCGTCTGGCTTACTTGGTTTTCTGCTGCTGTCTCTGACATATAAACACTCACTAATGATGAAGAAAGATGGTCAGAGTTCTCCATCGACGCAAGCTAGGCGCGAATTAAACTGAGACCAGTTCGTTTGAGCGTTAAAATACAATGTGTAAGGAAGTAAAAATTGCCATTATGCGACATTCGGAAATTTTGCAGAGTAGTGGTTTGAATAAGAGCGACAGACAAAGAAATAGGGCGGGCAGATAGAAAAAGAGCCTCTCTTTGGAGAAGCTCTTTAGGGTAGAGATAACGTGACTAAGTGATCAAACAAATTGATTAATATGTCACTTAGTTGCTGTACATTTTTTCAAAGTTCTTTGGATTCCAGCCAATCATGACTCGATCGCCAATCTTCAGTACAGGTACAGAACGAGCCCCCAGTGCATCGAGCTCTTTGCGTCCGCGTTGCATTTTTGCATTGCACAAGCGGTAGTTAATATTTTTCGAATCAAGATAACGTTGAGCATCTTTGCAGTGCGGGCATTTGTCTTTGACGTAAAGAACGACACGTTTCATTCAATTTCTCTCCATTATCGTCGGGAGGCGAAGTTTAGCGAGGTTTCGCAACAAAGGAAAGCTTGTGGAACTACACCGCATTACAAATGCCTGCTATCTATCAAAGTAAGAGTAGCCACAACATCGAATTGATTTTAAAAAATAAGGTACGCACGCTGGTATAATTTAATGGTATAAAGTACACTAAAATAATTACAGAACGCTATTCATTTACAAACCAATAAAAAGGAAAGTTAGACAGGCAGGAAGCCGATATAACGACGGAGAAAAACATGAGAAATAAAGGCTTCACTTTAATTGAGATGGTTGTGGTTATTGTACTACTCGGTATTTTGGCGGTTACCGCAGCTCCGAGATTTTTAAATCTTCAAGATGATGCGCGAGATGCAACTCTGGAAGGTTACGCAGGTGCGTTGCTTGCTAGTATTGGGATTATTGCAGGCAAACATAAAATTGAGGGTGAACCCGATACCTTGATTGTTGACGGTACAGAACTGTCATTCTTTACCACAGAAGATGGCAACACTCAGTCGTTTGAATACCCAACAGCGACAGATGTCGAGCAATGTATGGATATCTGGAACACTGCGGTTAATGGCATTAGAGCGAAAGGGGCTGATGCCAAAAAAGGTGAATTGAAGACGACTTTTGATCGTAATGAAGCCACTTGCTCTTATGCAGATTTACAACACGGCGCTGTGACATATAAATCCGGTACAGGGGATGTCCGCGTAGATAGCTAATAGCGACCTTCTAGGTTGGGTAGGGGCTTGAGGTGCTCCTATCCAGCAAATAACTCCTTTTTAAACTCTCCTCAATATGACTGCAAAAGCTGCGTAGGTACTGTGAACAATCAGATTGGTTATAACCTAAGATGAAACTCTTGCTCATCTCAGGTATATTTAGCGCCTTTCTTTTGTCATAGCAGACTTAATACGCATGCATCCGTCACTTCGATATATTCAAGGTTATCCGCAGAACATTGTCGAGCAAGTCAGTTCACTCGTCGACAGTGGTAAACTGGTACCTTGGTTCGAAAAACGCTACCCAGATAGACACCAAATCAAAAGCGAAAAGGCACTCTACGAATACGCAATAGCGATCAAAAATCGCTACATGAAGAAAGCCGCGCCAATTAGCAAAGTGGTCTACGATAAGAAAATTCACGCTGTAAACAATGCGCTTGGTTTGCATAGCGTGATAAGTCGTAACCATGGTGGCAAGCTGAAATCGAAAAATGAGATTCGCATTGCGAACGTGTTTAAAGATGCACCTGAAGCGTTACTACGCATGCTGGTGGTACATGAGCTGGCACACACGCGTGAGAAAAACCACGACAAAGCCTTTTACCAACTGTGCTGTTATATGGAACCTGAGTATCATCAACTCGAATTTGATGCTCGTCTGTTTATGATTTACCTCGATTTAAAAGCGAATTCGAATGAAGACCAATAATCACAACGCGAAACAAGCTCAGCCAAAAACGGCGAAGTCTAAGCCGAGCAGAGAAGTCACCAAGATCAAACCAAAGCGTGTGAAAAATAAACCAACAGCAAAAGCTGCGAGTGCGGCAAAAAGCACTGGTCTGAAAACTAACGCCGCGAACAAAAGCAGCGATGTGGAAGTGATCAAAACTGCCAAAAATGGATTGCATGAACGTAATGCACATCGAGGTCGCTACGATTTCAAAAAGCTAATCACAGCAGAGCCTCAGCTCAAATCATTTGTGATAAAGAATCCGAAAGGGGAAGACTCAATCAACTTCTCTGATCCAAAAGCCGTCAAGGTGCTCAATAAAGCATTGCTGGCGGCGCATTATGATATTGAATACTGGGATATTCCTGATACTTACTTATGTCCGCCCATTCCTGGGCGTGCGGATTACGTTCATCGCGTAGCAGAGTTGCTTGATAGTGAAGTAAAAGGCAAATATGCACACCATAAGGTGCGAGCACTTGATGTGGGTGTAGGGGCAAACTGTATTTACCCAATCGTAGGTGTGACTCAATATGGATGGCATTACACTGGTAGCGATGTTGACGCAACATCGATTGAATCAGCACGAGCAATCACAGAGCGTAATGCCTCGTTAAACGGTAAGATCGAACTGGTACAACAAACCAGCGAGTCCAATATTTACCGTGGTATTATCCAACCAAACGATCGCTACGATATTACGACTTGTAACCCACCATTCCACCGTTCAGCTGAAGAAGCCGCGATGGGCAGTCAGCGTAAGCTAGATAATTTAAAAGCGAATCAGCGTAAGAAGGGTGTGAAGGTTCAAGCCAATCAAGCGAAAACGCCTCAAGTAAAAGCCAATAAACCCGCGCTTAACTTTGGTGGGCAAAATGCTGAGCTATGGTGTGAAGGTGGTGAAGCTGCTTTCATCCGTAAGATGGCGAACGAAAGCCAAGCATTCAGTGCACAAGTGCTCTGGTTTACCACGTTAATCTCAAAGAAAGACAATGTTCGTCCGATGCGCAAACAACTTGAAAAGTTGGGTGTAAAAGCGATCCGAATCGTGGAAATGAGCCAAGGACAAAAAGTCAGCCGTTTTATCGCTTGGTCCTACATGGACAAATCGCAGCGTAAAGCGTGGATTGAATTAAAGTAGCTATCCAGCAAAGCTGTTCAAATAATTAAAAAATAGCACCACTTTGTTGGTGCTATTTTTTAACAAGAAATTCATTAATTTAATAATTATAACAAGTTTATTTTCTCTTTATGTCAAATTATATGGTAGGGCTATCAAGTTAAAATAACATGGGGTACTATCCAGTAAAGAAATAATATTTATATATGCCCAGCGATGTCCGATAACGAACTGATCATCTTCCCTTGGAATCACAATTTTGAGACAGGGATGAAAAAGATTGATGAACAACATTACCATCTATTTTTATTGGTGAATAAATTAGCTAATACGTTGATTTATGATGACCAGATTGAAGTAGACGGCGTATTTAGTGAGTTAAAAGACTATGCTCAATATCACTTTTCATATGAAGAAAGTGTATGGAATGAATACTTTTCTGATGATATTTGGAATGATGAGCATAAGAAGAGCCATGCCTCTTTTGTTGATGAAGTCATAAAAATCCAAGCGGAGTCGAAAGATCTCAACTGGCAAGAATCTATTGAGCACATCCTACAGTTCTTAGTGCGTTGGCTCGTGTTCCATATTATTGGCGACGATAAAAAAATGAGCGTGGCAGTAAGAGAGTTAGAGTCGAGTGACTCTTTAGAGACGGCGAAAGTGAATGCTATCGACACTTTGCAAGGTATCAATGGCTTGGTCGCCGATACTGTACTTAAAATGTATTTTGAGGTATCAAGTCAATCTATTGAATTAGTGAGAGAAAAGCATCGTCGCTTTGTTGCTGAGAAAGAATTGAGATGTCTCAATAAAAAGCTGCAAGAACTCGCTATTACTGATGAATTATCGGGTCTGTACAATCGCCGATACTTCAATATCATGACGCCAGATATTCTTAATAAAGCACAAGACACTAACCAACTCGTCAGCTTTGTATCCATTGATTTAGATTACTTTAAACAACTAAATGATCAGTTTGGTCATCTAAAAGGGGATGAAGCGATCACCAAAGTAGGCGCATTGTTGTCTGCTCACTTTAATGACCTCGATGACATCGTGTTTAGAATTGGTGGAGAAGAGTTTCTAGTTGTGATTGTAGGGTCTGAACATAAAACCTCAATCAACCGCGCAGAGGCGTTTAGAAAAGCCACAGCCGAGCTTTCTATTATTTGTGAAACCAGTGCTCAAAGTCACATATTAACCAGTTCAATTGGTGTGTTCACTCAGTGTCCAGAACCGAATTTGGATATTCGTTATTACTTAGATAAAGCAGACCAGTGCTTATATAAAGCAAAACTCAATGGTCGAAATATTGTCATCGCAGACGAGATATAAACGATATTAGTTGCGGTGAATTAAAAGTAGCTAGTTGTCGGTTTTAAATTCGATAATTAATATTAAATTGAAAATCAATATAAAATTGATTGAACTTCAATAATAATCATATTAGTTTTTTTTATTGGTGAGTTGCGCGACATATTTTAATAGGTCGCCGTCAATGTCAGGCAGTCCGTCAGAGAAGAAAATTTGTGCTCCTGGAGTACAACGCATTAATACGTTGGTGAGTTCACCATCATCATTAGAAGTATTGATCGCATTTAGCTTAACCAGCTTGTTGTAAACTTCTTCTTCTAGTTGTTGGCGCTGTGCGTTGGTCAAACGAATACGACCGACACAAATCCCCGGATTTACCTCGTGAGACAAGGATTCTTTTTGGAAGCGTTCACGAAATAATGAGTCGAGTTCAGAGCCTTCTTCCATCAAAAAGCGTCGCCCAGAACGGTAGAACAACCCATCACCAAAATCTTCAACATAACCTAGCATTTCCGCGATGCGCAGATAAAAACGCAGACTGGTTTCTGATAGCTGATAGGTTTTTGCAATATCCTTCGGAGCAAGGTTACGAGACGTCACCATATAGATAAAGTCGAGAAGGTAGGGGTGTTCAAGAAATAACGCGCTTTGCTCTTCTGTCAGCATTTGTTCGTTCTCATGCTGAAGCTGATTGGCGAGGTTGGCTAGCTCAATAAGATCGGTGTTTAAATAGTTGAGATAGACAAGGATTTTATCCAAGCCCAAAGAAGGATTATGCAGGTGGCGCTTGATGCTCGACAACGGAATACCGCTTTTCTCTGACAAAGAGCTGTAGCACAGCCCCTCATCTTTGATCTTTTGTCGCAGCGCCGCTAATAGAAATCTAGGTCCGACATTCATTTCTTAACACCACCTTAACTGCTGAGCTTATTTTGATGTGTTCTGTTGTTCCAACAACAAGTTACGAATAGCGGTGCCAGCTTCCAAAATGTGTTTTTTCAGCAAATACTTAGCGCCGTCCACATCGCGATTTTGACACATTTCGAACAAGGTCAAATGCTCTTGCTCTGCCTTTTGAATGCCCGTCGTGAACAGCAGTTGCATGCGAATGTAGCGGTCGCACTTAGTGTTGAGGCTGTAAATCACATCCATGGTTTCTGGCATATTTGCGGGTGCATACAAAGCTTTATGGAATTCGTAGTTGTAGTTGCTCCATTCTTCTACCTCATCGCCGCTGTTGACTACCGCTTCAAAACGCTCGCGGACTTCACGTGCACGTTCGAGATCTTCGTCAGTCATGTTCTGAATCGCACGCTCTAAAATGTGGCACTCCACTACGGCGCGAAGTTCGAACAACTCGTCGATTTTATCTGGAGAGAGCTCGGTTACCGTTGCCCCTTTATGAGGCTCAAAGCTCACTAATCCTTGTGCTTCCAATTGCACTAACGCTTCACGAACGGGAATGCGGCTAACATTAAACTCTTTTGCCAACGCGTCCTGACGTAAAGGTTGACCAGTTTTTAACTCGCCCTTAAGGATCTGAGTTCGAATCGCTTCCTCAACCAGTTGAGTGCGGGTCTTAAAAACAGGTTTCTGTGACATTGAAGTCTCCCGTCAAAAATAAATATTGTATCCAATTTCTTTAGTTTATTGTTTTTCTGGATTAAGCCAACTGCAAGCGAAGGTTTTGAGATGTGGCGTGAAATAAAAGGCACCAACTGGTGCCTTTTTGAGCCAATAACTTAACTGTGAGCTACTTTGCCATCTACTGCGCGCGCGATCTCCAATGGATTTTCTGCTTTTAACGAATCGGGCAGTAAGCTTTCTGGTAACGCTTGATAAGCCACCGGACGTAGCCAGCGGTGAATGGCTTCTGCACCAACAGAAGTAGAAGCTGAATTTGTCGATGCAGGATATGGACCGCCATGCACCATGGCATAACCGACTTCTACGCCTGTCGGCCAGCCATTAAATACCAGTCGTCCGGCAATCTCTTCCAAACGAGGGATGAGCTGCGATACTTGTGGGTAATCTTCTTCCGTTGCATGAATTGTCGCGGTTAGCGATCCTGCCAGCGTTTCACTGAGCGAAAGCATATCTGCCACATCTTCACAAACGACGATCAACGATTGTGGACCAAAAATCTCTTCTTCCCACGCAGGATGTTTGCGCCAGTTTTTACTGCTTGTAACAAAGAGAGCCGAGGCAACACAAGGGGACTCCGCTTGAGAAAAAGTGACGTCAATTCCGTCGTCAGAGCCTCGGCTGATGACCTGTGATTGGTAACTATCACGGATTCCAGGAGTAAGTAGAGTAGAAGGAGATTGCTGTCGAATAAGGGCTTGCGCGGTTTCAATAAACGCTTGTGTTTCCGGTGTGTTCAGCGCAAACACTACGCCAGGTTTCGTACAAAATTGCCCACATCCCATGGTCATTGAGGCAACAAATTGCTCCGCTAAATCTGCTTTGGTTCTCATCGCAGAAGGGAAAATAAACGTCGGGTTAATCGCACCAAGTTCACCATAGAACGGGATTGGCTCAGGTCGCTGCTGCGCTAGGTTGAACAGGGCGCGTCCACCACCAACCGATCCAGTAAAGCCCACCGCTTTAATTTCAGGATGGCTGACCAGAGCTTGTCCTAAAGCACGCTGATTTCCTTGCAGCAAGGTGAAAGTCGCTTGTGGTAGCTGCTCTTGTTTCAGCGCTTGCTCGATACACTCTGCAACGATTTGGCTTGTACCTGGGTGCGCAGTATGACCTTTTACAATCACCGGGCAACCTGCCGCCAGGGCAGAAGCAGTATCTCCACCAGCAGCAGAGAAAGCCAAAGGGAAGTTGGATGCACCAAATACCGCGACAGGACCAAGTGCAATTTGTTGGCGACGAATATCTGGCTTAGGTAACGGGGCACGAGTTGGGTCTGGCGTATCAAGAATGACTTGGTGATAACTGCCAGAACTAACTACGTCAGCGAATAAGCGAAGTTGATTCGCTGTGCGATCGATTTCTCCTGTCAGACGTGCTTCGGGAAGCGCCGTTTCTAAATGGGAACGGGCGATAATGTCATCACTTCTTGCTTCTAATTCACTGGCAATCGTGCGAAGCAGGCTAGCGCGCTTGCTGTTACTTAAGCGACGAAAATCACGCGAGACTTTTGCCGCTGCAGTAGCGGCTTGATTGACCTCAACTTCCGTATGAACAGGAAAAGCTAAAGGGAGCGCCTCACCGGTAAAGGCGTTGGTCGCGTAAAAAACGTTGTCGGTTTGCGGGTTCATTGTGATTCCTTACTGTCCTTATTTCACTTCAAATCCATACGCGTATGGGTCTTCGTCATCCACCCAAATGGTGTTGTGTCCATACACTTGCGCCCAACCTTCGATGCTAGGCAAAATGGCTGCTCGCCCGTTCACTTCAGTGACGCCTTCAATACGTCCGTTAAACAGGCTGCCGATAATACTTTCGTGGACAAAGTCCTCACCTTGTTTGAGTTTGCCTTTGGCATGCCACTGCGCCATACGGGCACTGGTGCCTGTGCCGCAAGGGGAGCGGTCAAGGGCTTTGTCGCCATAAAACACCGCGTTGCGAGCGGTTGCGTTTTCATTAGTAGGGCTACCCGTCCAAAGCACGTGAGAGACACCACACACGGTTGGATCGTCTGGATGCACACATTCCACCGCTTTTGAAACCGCTTCACGAACTCGGGGGGAGAGCATCAAAATCTCATCAGGCGAATAGTGCTCAAGACCGGCATAGTTGGTTTGTGGGTCTACAATCACGTAGTAGTTGCCTCCATAAGAAACATCGACAGTGATTTCTCCCAGTCCTTCTACTTCAACGGTGACATCTTGATGAGCAAGGTAAGCAGGAACGTTAAAGATCTTAACTGACGTGACCTTGTCACCTTTTGTTTGGTAATGTACTTCGATTTGTCCAGCAGGGACGTCAAGGATCAAACGACCTTCTTCCTTTGGGGTGATCAGCCGATTTTCAATTGCCGTGGTGACCGTGCCTATCGTGCCGTGCCCACACATAGGTAAGCAGCCGCTGGTTTCGATAAACAAAATCGAGGCATCAGCATTGTCATTACAAGGCGGTAAAACAACAGAACCTGACATCATGGAGTGACCACGAGGTTCAAACATCAATGCCTGACGAATCCAATCATAGTGTTCCAAGAAATATTGGCGCTTCTCACTCATGGTATTGCCCTTAAGCGGAGGAACACCGCCTGCCACTAATCGGACAGGGTTGCCACAGGTGTGAGCATCGATACAGAAAAAGGTTCCTTGTCTCATTTTTCGCTCCTTGCTGAAAAAATGGGTTGAATCGAACGGGCTTAATGTTATCGTGATGTAAAATATATTGTATACAATCTGCTTTTTCAAATGTGACTTGGAGCATATTCATGTTGGTCAAGGAAGAAACTGAAAATCAAAATATAGCGATAGTAGGCGCGGGGATCATCGGCTTGGCAATTGGCTTAAAATTGCAACAACAAGGATATCAGGTGACGCTATACGACCCGAATGGCGTGGGAAATGGTTGCTCGAAAGGGAACGCTGGGCACATTGCAACTGAGCAAGTTTTTCCACTCGCAACTCCGGGTCTTATTCCTCAGTTACCTAAGATGTTATTGAACCCAAAAAGTCCTGTTTCTATCCGATGGCAAGATCTCCCTTCCACCATGGGTTGGATGCTTCGATTCTTATCAAAAGCCAAACCTTCTTCGACAGAGCCTTCGACCAACGCCATCAAAAGTCTCAATTCAAGAGCAGTGAAAAGCTGGCAACAGCTGCTCGATTCCATTGAGAAAAAAGACCTGATCAAAATGGATGGCTCGTTATTGACCTTTGAAAGTGAACGGCTGTTCAAACGTTATCAAAGTACGCTGAAAGAGTTAGAAAAACACGGCGTGAAGTATCAAGTTTGGACGCAGAAAACCATTCGTGAAAAGCTTCCAGAAATCAGTCGCCAGATTCGCCATGGTGTGTTTTTTCCTGAAACGGGACACACGTTAGACCCTTATTCCATCTGCATTGAGCTCTATGATGCATTTGAGAAGCAGGGTGGAACCATTGTTAATAAAACGATTGATGCTCTAAGTAAATCGGGGCAAGTGTCGGTGGAATCAAGTCAATATTCATTCGACCGTATCATCGTTGCTGCCGGTGTACATTCCAAGCTTTTAGTGAAGCAATTAACTGGTATCGCAGTGCCCATTCAAGCCGAGCGAGGGTACCACTTAATGATGGATGATAAACGGCAAGCGTTGCCGTTTCCGATCAGCTCTGCCGACCGAAAATTCATCATGACGCCGATGGCGAGTGGGCTGCGTTTAGCGGGAACCGTGGAGTATGCACACGTAGAATCTCCTCCGAATATGAAGCGTGCAGAGATGCTGTATCAGCAAGGCGATGCGATGTTCGAAGGTGGACTAAACCGGCTCAAGCAACAAGAAAAGTGGATGGGAAATCGACCTTCAACAGTGGATTCGTTACCTGTGATTGACCAGATTTGTGAAGGAAAAGTGCTGCTGGCATTTGGGCATCAGCACCTTGGATTAACCCAAGCTGCAATTACCGCCGATCTCATTTTTGAGCTTGTTGAAGGCAAAAGCCCATCGGTTGATCTTTCACCATTTACGCTCAAACGATTCGCTTAAAAAATTTTAAGATTAAATATTGTATAAAATATATTTAATGCTAATGTTAACGAAAATTTAACAATAAGGTGTCCAGCAGCCGTATCCGGATACCTCCAGAAAACGACCAAAGGAGTAAAACATGTCACGAATGACGAAAGCACCACTGGCGATGTTGATTTCAGGAATGCTGTTGGGGACCTCTGCATACGCAGAAGAGAAATTAACGATTGTGTCTTGGGGCGGTGCGTTTACCAAGAGCCAAGTTGAGGCGTACCACAAACCTTTTGTCAAAAAGACGGGCGTTGAGATTGTCTCAGAAGACTTCAGTGGTGGTTTAGCCGAAATCAAAGCGCAAGTAGAAGCCAATAATGTGCGCTGGGATCTGGTATCACTAGACAAGCCAGACATCGTACGCGGCTGTGCAGAAGGGTTGTTAGAGCCTGTTAATCCGAGTATTTTGCCGCCGGGTGCAGATGGCACACCAGCAGAACAAGATTTCATTGAAGGGGCGATTCACGAATGCGCAATCAACTCGATTGTGGTTTCGACCGTACTTGCCGTCAATGAAGAGGCATTCAAAGGTAAAGCCGCACCAAGCAAGTTGACCGACCTTTTTGATTTGCAGAACTTTCCTGGTCGACGTGCGCTACAAAAGCAGCCCCAAGGTAACTTAGAGTGGGCGCTGTTGGCGGATGGCGTGAAGCCTGAAGAGGTTTATGCCTTGCTAGAGACCGAACAAGGGCGCGAGCGAGCATTTGCCAAGCTCGATACCATCAAATCACAAGTGTTGTGGTGGACCACAGGTGCTCAGCCACCACAAATGCTTGCCGACAAAGAAGTGGTAATAGCCTCGGCATTTAACGGTCGTATCCATAATGCCAGACAAGATGAAGGTCAGCCATTTCGCATTATTTGGGATCACCAAATGGGATACATGAACGGCTGGGCGATTCCAAAAGGCAGTGCGCACACCAAGCTAGCGCTTGATTTCATTGCTTTTTCGTCGGGTACCAAGCCTTTAGCTGACCAAGCAAAATACGTTGCCTATGGTCCAACACGCAAGTCGTCATCGGCGCAAGTAAGTCCTGAGATTTTGGCAAACCTGCCTACCGCACCGCAGAACTTTAAAACAGCCTTTTTGATTAATGACGAGTGGTGGTCGGATTATGCCGATGAACTCAATGAAGAGTTCAATACTTGGCTGCTTAATTAGGCGTTAACTCAGTTGAGTGTAACCTCTGAAGGGGTGGGCTTGATAACCAAAAGTTCCGCCTCTGACGTTCCCCTTATTTGCTTTGGAGAAACCATGAACGTTATCGATGCGCAGCAAGTTGCCAAGTGTTTGAGCATGAAGTCATTGATTGAAACGATGCGAGAAACTTATGCCCAGCCTGCTGCTATTCCCCAGCGAAGAGTGATGCCTTTGGAAGAAGGTAAGTATGAAGCATTTGCTTTGCTGCCTGCATGGAACCAAGACTTAATCGCGGTCAAAGCTTTTACCTATTTTCCGCAAAACCCAGCAGATGGCAAAGATACGCTGGCTTCCAAAATCTTGGTGTTCAAAAGAGAAGACGGTCAACCTGTCGCATTGGTCGATGGAAAAGTGCTGACCTTCTGGCGTACAGCGGCGGTGTCTGCGTTAGCTGCGGATTACCTAGCGCGTAAAAACGCTTCTCGGTTGCTGATATGCGGAACTGGTAATTTGGCACCATATTTTGCGTGGGCGTATGCCGCAGTCCGACCGCTTAAACAGGTTTATATTTGGGGACGAAGCTTGGACAAAGCGAAGGCTACCGTCGATCGCATTGTCTCTTCGCCAGAGTATCAATCCTTGCCAATCGAACGTCAGTTTGCGGTGTCGGTGGTTGAGAGCGTTGATGAGACTCTTGAACACGTTGATATTATTAGTTGTGTGACCGCTTCCGCTACACCACTGTTTGATGGTGCAAAGGTTCTACCCGGTACGCATATCGACTTAGTGGGCAATCACGATTCGGATAAACGAGAGTGTGACTCGACAGTTGTGCAGCGCGCACAGGTGTATGTCGATAGCCGCATTAATGTGTTAGCGGAAGCAGGGGATTTACTGATCCCAATCCAAGAGGGCGTGTTTAACGCCGAGCAGATTAAAGGAGAGTTGCCACAGCTTTGCGCCAAAGAAGTGAGAGGGCGTCAGAGTGATGAGGCGATCACCTTATACAAATCGGTGGGCAGTGCCTTAGCCGATTTAGCCGCAGTACAAGCGGTATTGAAAGAAAGCGGCATCAGCCTAGTTTGAGCATTTTCGCTCGCCTTCTAAAATTGCATACAATATACATATAGGGAAGAAAGTTAATGAAAGTAGAATGGAAAGGTGTCTATCCAGCGGTCAGTACTCAGTTTCGTCACGATCAGTCAATTGATTTAGATGCAACACAAACCGTTATCGATAACCAAATTAAGGATGGCGTCAACGGCATCATCTGTTTGGGTACAGTAGGAGAAAACTGCGCCTTGTATCCAGAAGAAAAACGACAGGTATTGCAGGCAGCACAAGAAGTGGTCAATGGTCGTGTACCTTTGATTGCTGGTACGGCAGAGTCCATTACCACTGCAGCGATTGACTATATGCAAGACGCTCAAAAAATCGGTATTGATGGCTGTATGGTGATGCCTGCAATGGTGTACCGCACGTCAGAAAGCGAGACCTTTGATTACTACCGCACTTTGGCGCAAGCAACGCCAGAAATGCCAATCATGATTTACAACAACCCAGTTTCTTACGGTGTGGATGTCAATCTCGACATCATGGCGAAACTGGCTGAATTTGAAAGCATTGTGGCGGTGAAAGAGTCCACCACGGATACGCGCCGCATTACAGAGCTCTACAACCAATTTGACGATCGCTTTACCGTGTTCAGCGGCGTTGATGACATTGCGCTTGAATCACTGATGCTAGGTGCAACAGGCTGGATCTCCGGCTTAACCAACGCATTCCCTGAAGAGTCAGTAGCGATTTACAAGTTGGCAAGTCAAGGTCGTTACGCAGAAGCGTTAGAGATTTACCGTTGGTTCCTACCATTGCTGCGTTTAGACACCATCCCAACTTTGGTTCAGTGCATCAAGCTGGCGGAGCAAGTGTGTGGACGCGGCTCTGAGCAAGTTCGTGCCCCTCGTCAAATCTTGCAAGGCGCAGAGCGTGAACAGGTGATTCAATTGGTCGAGCATGCGCTTGCTACTCGTTTAGACCTAACTAAATACAATTTATAACCAAGCTGCTTAGCAGGGCGTTAACTGACGCTCTGCTTATTCTTGATGTTCAAAAAAGTGAGAGGAGGGAAGCCATGAATTCGGCGAACAAGGACTATGTCAGCTTTCAACACGTTAAGAAAACCTACGATGGCACCAACTTGGTTGTAAAAGATTTCAACTTAGATATTGCCCCTGGTGAGTTTGTCACCATGCTTGGACCTTCCGGCTCTGGCAAAACCACGTGCTTAATGATGCTGGCAGGGTTTGAAACTGCCACTGGCGGCGAAATTTATATTGATGGCGTGCCGGTGAACAACCTTGCTCCGCATAAGCGAGACATCGGCATTGTATTTCAAAACTATGCGCTCTTTCCCCATATGACCATTGCTGAAAACCTTGCCTTCCCGCTGAAGGTTCGCAAGCTCGATAGTGAAACCATTGAGAGTAAAGTGCAAAGCGCATTAGACATGGTGGAACTAGGGCACGTTGCCAGTCGTTATCCCAAGCAGTTATCTGGCGGTCAGCAACAGCGCGTCGCCCTCGCCAGAGCCTTGGTGTTCGAGCCAAAACTTGTGTTGATGGATGAGCCGTTGGGTGCGTTGGATAAGCAGCTTCGCGAGCAAATGCAGATGGAAATAAAGCATCTTCACGAAAAGCTCGGCATCACCATTTTGTACGTGACGCACGATCAAGATGAAGCGCTGACGATGTCTGATCGCATTGCGGTATTTAACCATGGCGAAGTGCAGCAATTAGCGCCGCCAACTGAGTTGTACGAATCGCCAAGCAATGCGTTTGTGGCGCAGTTTATTGGTGAGAACAATCAACTTACCGGTATTGTAAACACGTTAGATGATGCTCGCTGCCAAGTGCAGGTAGGGAAAGCGGCATTCAATGCGAAACCGGTAAGAGTCACAGAGCGAGGGCAGCGCACCATGCTTTCGATTCGACCGGAAAAAATCATCCTTCAGTCTGATGGCGATCAGTGTGATAACCAAGTTTCCGGTATCCTGCGTGAGCTGATTTACCATGGTGATCACTATCGTTTAGTGGTTGACGTTGAGACAGTCGGCAAACTCGTCGTCAAAGTACCAAATGACAACCGCACCCATCTCTCACTTACTCCCGGCGCACAATGCCGCATCGGCTGGCAAAGTGAAGATTGCCACGCCCTTGATTGCTCACAACCTCAACCGCAAACGGAATGTAATGAGGAGGCAGCATGAGTCGAGAGCTAACCTCGTTGGACTCGGTATTGGAAATTGAGCGCCAAGTTCATGAGCAAGAACACGATCTCAAAGCTCAGCTGCAAAAAGCAGAACGGAGAAAAACCATTCGCTCGATCATGCTTACTGTGCCCTTGGTGTGTTTCATTTTGCTCACCTTTGCATTTCCCATCTTAGAAATGCTGTATC
Source organism: Vibrio sp. CUB2 (assembly GCF_001557945.1). Classification (NCBI taxonomy): domain Bacteria; kingdom Pseudomonadati; phylum Pseudomonadota; class Gammaproteobacteria; order Vibrionales; family Vibrionaceae; genus Vibrio; species Vibrio sp. CUB2. The sequence continues at coordinate 476,734 of NZ_LNRB01000003.1, forward strand.
GCAGTGTCGACAATCGAGCCATACCACAAGCATTGCCAGAAACAATTCAAGCGCTGGAAAGCTGGGACTATCGCGGTCAGCCGCACCCAGAAGTGATCACTGCGTTTTCTCTTGAGCTATTGGGTTTGTATCAAAGCAAAACGTTGCCAAAAATCGCCAATCGCATGAATATTGAAGTTTCCGGAATGCGCAGCTTAATGATGAAAACCGGAAGAAAGCTATCTCGTCTTGAGTCATTGCCAGCATCGATGACTGAGTTATCTAAGCTAGATAAGCGCTGGGCAGAAACCAAGTATTGGGCGGCGTTTAAGAATCTCAGTGGTGCCATTACATTGAGCCACTATTTAGCGGCATTAGACATGCAAGTGAATGAGTTTGGTGAAATTGAAGCGCAACCAGAAAAACGCCAGATCTACGTCGACCTTTTCTATAAAACCTTTTGGATGTCGGTCTTAATCACGCTCATTTGTTTGGTGATGGCATACCCCGTAGCGTACTTGTTAGCAAACTTACCAGACAAGCGCGCAAACCTATTGTTGATCGTCGTTCTTCTACCATTTTGGACTTCGCTACTTGTTCGAACTACGTCTTGGATTGTGTTGTTGCAAAACCAAGGTGTCATTAATGACTTACTGATTTGGTCTGGCTTAACGTCGGAACGGATTCAAATGATCCATAATACGTTTGGCACCGTGGTATCGATGGTTCACATCCTTTTGCCGTTTATGATTTTACCGCTCTACAGCGTGATGAAGGGCATTAGTCCGACTTATTTCCGCGCGGCTCGTTCACTCGGTGCCACGCCTTTAGTCGCGTTTACCAAAGTTTATATGCCGCTGACGCTACCCGGTATTGGTGCAGGCGCGCTTTTGACCTTCATCCTTTCCATCGGTTTTTACATCACGCCAGCATTGGTGGGTGGACGAAGTGGACAGATGATTTCCAACATGATTGCTTATCACATGCAAACCTCGTTGAACTGGGGCATGGCGGGGGCTTTAGGCGGTCTATTACTGTTTGTGGTTTTAGCGCTGTTTTATGTGTTCAACCGCGTCGTGGGCATTAACAATATCAAGGTAGGAGGGTAATCATGGGTCTGCCGAATTATGCATCCAAAGGTGAGAAAGTTGCCTACGCTGGGTATTTGGTTTTTTGTGGTTTGGTGCTGTTTTTCCTTATCGCACCGATTTTAACCATCATTCCTCTGTCGTTTAATGCTACACCTTATTTTACCTTTACTGAGGGCATGCTGAATCTTGACCCTGAGGCGTATTCAGTGCGATGGTATCAAGAGATGTTCACCAACGAGCAGTGGTTGTTAGCACTCAAAAACAGTACCTTCATCGCTTTGATGGCGACTTTGATTGCTACAGCGCTTGGCACATTAGCGGCACTAGGATTAGCCAGCAGTAATTTGCCGTTTCGCAATGCCATTATGGCGCTACTGATCTCGCCAATGATTGTTCCGGTGATCATCTCGGCGGCAGCTATGTATTTCTTCTATACACGCTTAGGACTGTCCCAGACTTACATCGGCATCATTTTGGCTCACGCTGCACTTGGTACACCGTTTGTGGTGATCACGGTAACGGCAACACTGAGTGGTTTTGACCACTGCTTAGTTAAAGCCGCTGCTAGCCTTGGAGCGAATCCGGTGTATACCTTCAGGCATGTGACGTTTCCTCTAATACGTCCGGGTATGATCTCCGGAGGCTTGTTTGCTTTCGGCACTTCGTTTGATGAAGTGGTGGTCGCGTTGTTCTTAACGGGGGCGGAGCAAAAAACCGTACCAAGGCAAATGTGGTCTGGCATTCGCGAGCAAATCAGTCCGACCATACTTGCCGTCGCGACACTGTTGATTTTTATGTCGGTGTGTCTGCTCGTTACGCTAGAAATACTACGCAGACGAAACGTGCGTATCCGCGGCATTCAAGAATAAATCTGGTTAAAGCAACAAGCCATTTTGCGGTTACCCTGAGCTTTCTCTGCAAAGAATTACTCACTTTTTTGACCGAATGCGCCTCCTTGTGGGCGCTTTTTTCGTTGAATACTGACGCTTTGCTCAGTTATGAGAGCTCGTACTTTCAAACCGGACTTTTGTCCTGAAACTTTGTCCTGCTTCCTCATTATGATTGCGCCATCAGAACGAACGAGGAAAACATTATGACTGCTCATATCGCAGGTTCTGCAGAAGATTTTGCTTCAACTGTTATCATGCCGGGTGATCCGCTACGCGCGAAATACATCGCGGAAACCTACCTAGATGACGCCAAACTGGTTACGGACATTCGTAACATGCTGGGCTACACCGGTTATTACAAAGGTCAGCGCATTTCAGTGATGGGGCACGGCATGGGCATTCCATCAATGGTGCTTTACGGTCACGAACTGATTAATGACTTTGGTGTGAAACGCATCATCCGAATCGGCAGCATCGGCGCGACGCAAAAAGACGTTCACATGCGTGATGTTATCCTAGCCCAAGCGGCAGGCACAGATTCACCGACGAATGCTAAGCGCAGCAGTGGCTACCATATGGCAACGTCTGCAACGTTTGAACTTCTGCATAACGCTTACATGTCAGCGAAAGAGAAGGGCATTGATGTCAAAGTGGGTAACATCTTCACAGGCGATCTTTACTACGATCCGGATGAAGACATGATTCCAGCCCTAGAGCGCTTTGGCGTACTTGGTGTGGATATGGAAGTGGCGGGCTTGTACGGCTTGGCACACCAATTCGGCATTGAATCGCTGGCGGTTTTGACCGTGTCTGATCACTGCATTACTGGCGGAGAAACCACAGCAGAAGAGCGTCAGCTTTCTTTCAACAATATGATTGAAATTGCGCTAGAAACTGCGATTAAAGCTTAACCCTACAATTAAGTTTTCTTTGAGAGCTGGCTCGCTGGCTCTCTCTAATACTAAGAACATCTATCTATGAGCCCTTGGAGTGAATTATGAAAAATAAAATAACACTCACCGCAATTAGCTTTCTCGCTAACTTCATTATGGCGGGTTTTGCGACCCAATTTGGTATGTTGGTTGAACCGCTAGCCAACACCTTTGATGCGAACGTTAACGAAGTCGCATCGATTTTCTCACTGTTAAACGGCGGCGCACTTGCCGGTACTATCGCTGCTTTCTTTTTGATTGAAAAAGTCGGCATCAAACGCATGACGGTACTGTGTTACGGCGCGATTGCCGCTGCGGCACTGAGTCTATACGTTGCGCCTTCTCTGTTTATCGTGATGCTCGGCATGACTGTGATTGGCTTCTGTGGCGGTGTCGGTCTTTGTATCGCGGGTACTATCGTGGTATCGGTATGGAAAGACAAAATTCAAAGCACCATGCTGGTGGTTCAAGACGCGACCTTTAACATTGCAGGCGTCGTTTTCCCATTGATCACCACTTACGCGCTGACGAACGCAATGAACTGGAGCATCAGTTACCTAAGCGTGGGCGTTGTGGCGTTGGCAACCATGTTTGTTGCTTTGCTGACTAACTTTAACCAATGTGGTGGCGAAAGCGGCTCTGAACAAGAAGCAAAATCTGAATGGAACTTCGGCATCATTAGCGGTGGCGTAGGTTTGTTCCTAGGTATGCTAGCGCTGTACACCTTCTTAACTTGGGCGCCAATGTTCGTGAAAGAGAAGTTTGATATTCCATTTGAGCAAGCTGGCAACATCATCACTCAATACTGGTCTGCAGCTCTGGTTGGTGCATTGGTTTCTACCGTGATTGTTTCGCGCATGAAGATTCAAACTTTCCTACTGACTATCATCTCTGTTGCTATGGTGATCACCAGCGTTATCGTCACCACGGACAAACTAGAATGGTTGTCATACCTGACTTACGGTTACGGCTTTGCTTGTGCTGCGCTTTACAATGCTTTCATCGCTTACGGTGTTTCGTTTGTGCGCAATGCAACCAGCAAGAACGTGTCTTACATCTTAATCAGCGGCAGTGCAGGTGCGATGTTCAGCCCAGCTATCAGTTCAGTAATGGAAAGCGTGGTTGGTCTGCAAACCGTGATGTACGCCATCCCAGTTATCTACGCGGTAGTCGTCGCAATGCTGGTGGTTTCAATGAAGTTTAAGACAGTAGAGCAAACGCAAACCGCTTAATTAAAGCGAGCGAATTAAAAAGGTCTGCATTGTGCAGACCTTTTCTCATTGACAAGTGAAGAACTCAGCTATTCTTCGACAAAATTACGCAGTCCGTCCAAGTCGAGAATACGTAATCCTTTCTTTTCTTTAGCGATAAAGCCCTTGTTCTCTAGTTCTTTCACTGCGCGACGATAAACACGATCTGAGGTGGCAAATCGCTCCGCTTCCAGATAGTTCTTTTGGAACCCATCCACTGGCAGATCATTTAAATACTGATGATAAATGTCGTACGCCACGTTATAGGTGATTGGGTAGAGTAATCGGCGAGAAAGAATCTCCACCGTATCTTGATAATCAATCGCGATGGCGCTGGCAAAGTAAAGCGACAGTCGAGGCTGTTCTAACAAGCATTTTTGCAGCTTTTGCGCGTCAATAATCGCAACTTCAACCGGTTCTACCGGAACGATGTCCATTTGGCAGCGGTAGCCAGTAAAGAACTCCATCTCACCAAAGACTTGTTGTTCACATTCAAGCGTGCCAAGCAGAAAGGTTTTGCCGTTTCTTGCCGTGACGCCCATGGAGATACGGCCGGAATCGACCAGATATAAGTTTTCGACGTGTTCACCTTGGGTGAGGAGCTTTTCGTTTTCATCAAAAATTCGGCGCGTACAGATGCAATCTCGGATCGTTTTTTCGATGAGATGCTTATCTTCACTCCATTGCGCCTCGAAGCGTCCTTTACCTAGGGTTTGTAATTGCATCGACGTACCTTAAATGACAATTCCCGCGAGCTCAAAACGTGCCATTAATGGCTTGATCTCTTGCTGATACCAACTTGCTGGCATGTTGGTTTTAAGCTGGGCTTTTTCTTGTTTGCTGATCACAACATAGCGCAAAAATGTGTCGAGTGTGCTCGTCATTATTTCAAAGCTCATGTCGCCATCTTTACTGATGGTTTTTAATAGTCCAACGACCGTATCTTCTGGTATCAATGGTTCGATAACCGCATGTTTGAGCTCGGTAATTGTCTTAGAACAAGGTAGTGAAGCACGGGCAGTTTCCCAACACACTTTATTGGTTTTACTCACGAGGTTGTGTTTGTAGCAGTAATAGCTAAACAAAAAGCGTGACAGGTTCTGCCAGCGCTCAGCTTGGACTTCTAACCAAAGGTGTTGCAGCTCGATATCAGCGTCAGTCATGGGAATGCGTCAGAAAAGGAAAAGAGGGCGTAGTGTAACTTGCTTTTAAATGAACACCAATGCTCGCTTAGATGCATTACCAATAGCTAGTCGACAAACATCAATCAAGCAAATGGATTTTATAAAGTTCGTCTTCTGGCAGATTGAGTACTAGAAACTGAGACCAAAGCTCTTGAATGTTAATGAATTGTTTCTTTTAAAGCTCCAGGCGCTTTATATGAGAGTGCTCTTTGTCGTGAGAAGAGTAAATGGTGATGCCTAAGTGGTAATGGCATTTAAGGAACTCATCATATAGAAGAATAAAGATGGAACTAAAAAATCTCACCGCCGCAATGGCGACCTTCTTTGCTAGTACGAATGCGCTTGCTTTAAGTGAGCCATCGCAGCAAGTCACAGAAATATATCAACATCACGCTCATCAAAACGGTAATGATAGAGCGTTGCCAGATTATGCACCAACTAAGCTGCTTCCCCAGCAACCGAGACCGACCCTTCGTACCCTTTCTACTCGGTCTGCGGAGCAGGCAGCAAACGTGTGTGATGTAGAAGCTTTCACTTCGAACAGTAGCAATGATGTGCTCAACGCAATCAAAACCCAAGGAGCAAGTTGTGTTAATGCGCTTTTCTCAGCCGAGAGTCGAATACAAGAAGCGGCGTTCGAATCTGGGCACATTTACAACATTGCAAAGCACACGACCAATTTAGCGAAAGCCTACGCTGGGGGCGGCAGTGATGAGCTTGAAGCTTTGTTCCTGTATTTACGAGCAGGTTATTACGCTGAGTTTTACAACAGCAAGGTCTCGTTTCTTTCTTGGGTGACCCCTGCAGTAAAAGAAGCCGTCGATGCCTTCGTTAACAATGCGAACTTCTATGAGAACAGTGACCCACATGGCAAGGTGCTCAGTGAAGTCATTATCACTATGGACAGTGCAGGGCTCCAGCATGCCTACCTACCACAGATTACGCAGTGGCTCACTCGCTGGGACAGTCAATACGCTCAGAACTGGTACATGCGTAATGCAGTGAATGGCGTATTTACCATTTTGTTTGGTGGTCAGTGGAATGAGCAATTTGTGCAAACCATTGGCAATCAGACGGAGCTTGTTAAAGCACTAGGGGACTTTGCGCTACGCTCGTCAGCTATCGGTGCCAGTGATGAGTTTATGGCAGCGAATGCTGGTCGTGAGCTAGGACGATTAACCAAATATTCCGGTAGTGCTTCCAGTACAGTGAAAAGCAAACTGACCGAGATCTTTGCTCAATACGAGATGTACGGTAGAGGTGATGCCATTTGGCTTGGCGCTGCCGATACGGTCTCTTATTACGCGGATTGTAGTGACTATGGAATTTGTAACTTTGAGTCCCAGTTGAAAGGTTTGGTGCTTTCTCAATCGTACACATGTAGTCCTACCATTCGTATTTTGTCGCAGAACATGACGCAAGAGCAACACGTCGCGGCTTGTTCGAAGATGGGGTACGAAGAAGGGTATTTCCACACTTCACTTGAGACAGGAAGACAACCTGTTGCGGATGACTACAACACGCAATTGCAGGTCAACATCTTTGATTCAAGCGATGATTACGGCAAATACGCAGGACCGATTTTTAACATCAGTACCAACAATGGGGGAATGTACCTTGAGGGCGATCCATCAACGCCGGGGAACATCCCTAATTTTGTTGCTTATGAAGCGCCTTACGCCAATCCGGATCACTTTGTGTGGAATCTAGAGCACGAGTATGTTCATTACCTTGATGGACGATTTGACCTTTATGGCGGCTTCGGTCATCCAACTGAAAGAATCGTGTGGTGGAGTGAGGGTATTGCCGAATATGTGTCGAAGGAAAACGATAACCAAGTTGCGATAGATACCATCAAAGATGGGTCAACGTTTACGCTCAGCGAGATCTTTGAGACCAGTTATGATGGCTTTGATGTCGATAGAATTTATCGCTGGGGTTACTTGGCGGTTCGATTCATGTTTGAGCGACATAAAGATGACGTAAATCAAATGCTGATAGAAACTCGTCAGGGTAATTGGGCAAATTACAAAGCAACCATTAATCAGTGGGCAATCTTATACCAGAGCGAGTTTGAACAGTGGCAACAAGCTCTTGTTTCTGGTGATGCTCCTAATGCAGTCATAACCGCAAACAGTGAGGGTAAACTCGGTGAAAGCATTACATTTAGCAGTGAAAACAGCACGGATGCAAACGGGAAGATCGTCAGCGTCTTGTGGGATTTCGGTGATGGCACGACCAGCACACAAACCCTGCCGTCGCACCAATATGGCAGTGAAGGGCAGTACACGATCAGCTTAACCGTGACTGATAATGATGGGCTAACGTCAAGTACGACACACAGTCTTACTATTACGGCGCAGGGTGGTTCTGATGCGCTACCACAAGATTGTGCAGTGCAAAGTAAAATCAGTGGTGGACGCTTAACTGCGGGACAAGCGGCGTGTTTGGCGACGCAACAAACCATTTGGTTGAGTATCCCAGCGGTCAATGAGCACACCAGCATGGCAATCACCACGGCAAATGGGGTAGGCGACCTAAAAATTGAGTACAGCAATGATGGTTGGCCAAACGGTTCCAATCACCATGCGTGGTCAGACAATGCGGGTAATGCTGAGTGTATTACCTTGTCCAATCAGCGCAATTACTGGGGGTACGTTAAAGTCTCTGGTGAGTTTGAAAATGCCGCGATTGTAGTGGACTTTGATACCTCAGGTTGTCGTCAGTAAACATTGTTTCTGTTAATTAAGATCAACTGGTCCTAGTAACAACAGAAAATGAAACGCCCAGCACGAGTCTACATTGTGCTGGGCGTTTTTATTCATATTGAATATCGGTTAAGGCTTAGAAGTGCTCCAAGTACTGCCAATCAGCGTCAGAGGTGTTTTGAGCTGGCAACGCGCTGTTCACTCCCGGACGTTTTTGCATAAAGTAACGGCGCGCACTGTTTTCATCGGTATCAATGAAAATAGCGTTCTATAAAAAATGATGTTTCCTATGTATGCGAATGGCATGTTGTTCTAAGAAAAAAGGGATTTGTAGCGAGGATTGAATCAGCGAGAAGAAAAAAGCCAGCCCGAGGACTGGCAATCAAACTAAGTTATTTGAAATTAACAAGAGTTTGAAATGAAAATGAAATTGGAGATGAAGAAAACGCTATTTTTCAACCATCTGGGTTGCACCTTGTAGCCAAGTTTTGTCATGCGCATCTATTGATGGGCTGAGCGCTTTGTAAACCTGCGTGTGATAGTGATTTAACCAATCCACCTCGTCTTGGCTAAGTAAGGTGACATCGAGCATGCTGGTGGCAATCGGGGCGAGGGTAATGGTCTCAAAACCGTAAAATGTGCCAAATTCGTTTTGCTCGACCTCCACGACTTTCATGATGTTCTCGATACGAACGCCGTATTCACCTTCGCGATATACGCCCGGCTCGTTGGTGATCACCATGCCTGGTTTCAGTTCCACTTCGCGATGGCTTTGCGAAAAGTTTTGTGGACCCTCATGAACATTTAAGCAAATGCCAACGCCATGTCCCGTGCCGCATTTATAATCGATGCCATGCTGCCACAACACACCGCGAGCCATGATGTCGAGATTGGCACCCGTAGAGCCTTTCATAAATCGAGTCTGAGTCAGTCGGATGACCGCTTTGAGCACTAAGGTGTAGTCTTTGCGCTGTTTAATGGTCGGTGACCCGAAATGGAAAGTACGGGTGATATCTGTAGTGCCGCCAAGGTACTGACCGCCAGAGTCGACAAGAAAGAAGTTGGTCTCGTTGATGACGGTATTGCTTTCTTCATCGGCAGCGTAGTGCATTTTGGCACCATGGGCAGCAAAGCCTGCGATGGTGCGAAAACTGTCGCTCACATAATGGCGAGTTTGACGGCGATAACTTTTTAACTGCGCCTCAGCAGACAATTCAGTAACAAGCCCACTTGGGACTTGGTCTTCTAGCCAACTCATGAACCGCACTACTGCCACACCATCGTCCTTCAATGACTGCTCGAGATTGGCTAGCTCGGTCGGGTTTTTGCTGGCTTTCATGTCGGTGACCGGGCAAGCCATTGGCTTTAGTGAAACGTTTTGCTCAATTGCACTGACTAATAAACTGTCGGTGTAGCTTGGGTTAAACGCGAGAGATAGCCCTTCACATTGCTGATTCAAATATTGGCTCACGTAGTCGTAATGACGAACGCTGACACCTTGCTCGTTGAGTTGTTTTTCTATCTCAGCTGGTAACTTCGCTTTGTCGATACATGCGGTAGCGCGCGATTTTTCCACAACAAGATACGCTTCAGATACCGGGCAGTAAGGAGTATCTGCACCGCGAATGTTTAGCGTCCACATTACATCGTCTAACGTGGACACTAACAAACTGTCAACGCGGTTGTCGCCAAGCCAAGCGCGAAGGTCTGCCAGCTTTTGCTTGGTCTCTATGCCGGCAAAGGCGACAGGGTGCTCAAAGATTTTCTCAGCTGGTCTGCTAGGGCGGTCATGCCAGATCGGTGTCAGTAAGTCGAGGTCGAGGATAATCTGGATGTTTTTAGGCTCAAGCGCTTGTTTGAGTTCTTGGTAAAATGCATAGCTGATAGAGCGCCCATCTACCGCGATGGTACTGCCGGCTTCTAACGTGCTGGCTAACCATTTTGGAATGCTTGGCGTCTCTGGTTGACGAGCTTTAAATAGGTTGAGTCCAGTACCATGAAGCTGTTCTTCGGCTTGAATGTAGTAACGACCATCGGTCCATAATCCACCGCCTTGAGTGGTAATTACAACGTTGCCTGCCGAGCCGGTAAAACCAGAAATCCATGTTCGACCAGCCCAATGATCCGCAGAGTATTCACTATTGTGAGGATCGTTATTCGTTACGATATAAGCTGCAACATTATAAGTTGCCATCGCATCTCGCAGCGATGAAAGGCGTTGATTTACCGAGTTTGTTGTATTCATGAAAGACTTCCTGAAATCATGTTTGAACAATAGATATGATGTTGCTCAGAGCCAATTTTTGCAGGGCGTTGCTGCCCGCAGAGTTGGGTTGCTTCTGGGCATCGGGTTCGAAAGACGCAACCGCTCGGAGGGCTGAGCGGGGAAGGGAGATCGCCGGGCAGCAATTGGATCTCGCGGTTGCGTGCTAATTGAGGGTTGGCGATTGGCACAGCAGAGAGCAGCGCTTTGGTATAAGGGTGCTGCGCATCATCAAATACTTGGTCGTAACGTCCGACCTCCATCGGCTTACCCAGATACATCACCATTACGCGATCACTAATATGACGTACCACGCTGAGGTCGTGGGCAATCATTACCAGTGTTAGTCCCATTTCTTGTTTGAGGTCATCGAGTAGATTGATCATTTGCGCCTGAATGGACACATCAAGTGCGCTCACGGGTTCATCACACACCACCAAGTCAGGATTAAGAATCAAAGCTCGTGCGATGCCGACACGTTGACACTGCCCGCCAGAAAACTCATGCGGGTAGCGGTTACGCTGGCTTGCGAGCAGTCCTACTTTGTCCATCATGGCGATGACTCGCTTTTCAACTTCGGCACGTTTGAGCCTTGGTTCGTGCGTTAGTAGTGGTTCGGCAACACATTCTGAAATGGTTAAGCGCGGGTTTAAGCTGGCTGATGGATCCTGAAATATCATCTGGAATTCGCGACGACGAAGGGCGAGTGCGTTTTTGCCAAAACCACGCATATCTTCACCTTTCCACGTCAGGGTGCCATGTGTCGGCTCAACCAAACGAAGTAGGGCGCGCGCCAATGTGGACTTTCCGCAACCGGATTCGCCGACAATGCCGAGGGTTTCGCCTCGGTACACATCTAAGTCAATGCCGTTCACCGCTTTGACGATCTTTCTTCGACTAGGAATGATATGGCGCGATACTGGAAAGTGGACTTTCAGGTCGCGGGCAGACAGTAACACTTCTTGCTGGGTCATAACGTTTCCTTAAGCCGATTGATGAATAAGAGAAATACTGCCTTGCGCTTTGACATGACAGGCGATGGATTGGCGCCCGGTAACGGGAGCGAACCGAAGCGTTTCTGTTTGGCAACGTGGTTCACGATAGTCACAGCGCTCTCTAAACGGGCAGCCCTTGTGATTGATCAGAGCGCTCGGCGGGTTACCGGCAATGGTTGGCAAACGAGGCATATCTTCTGTAATCGATGGGATCGCCTTTAGAAGCCCTTGTGTATAAGGGTGAGCTGGCTGGGCGAACAAGGTGTCCGTATCGGCTTGTTCCATTTTCTGTCCGCCGTACATGACTAAAACTCGGTCGCACATTTCAGCGACTACGCCCATATCGTGAGTGATGAGCAAAATGGCGGTGTTGAACTCTTGTTGTAACTCGCGCAATAGCGTCAGGATTTGCGCTTGTACTGTTACGTCGAGTGCGGTTGTGGGCTCATCGGCAATAAGCAGTTCCGGTTTACACAGTAATGCCATGGCAATCATCACACGTTGGCGCATACCGCCAGAAAGCTCGTGTGGATATTGGTTCATGCGCGTTTCCGGAGAAGGGATACGCACTGCATCCAACATCTGTATGGATTCTGCTATGGCCTGTTTTCGGCTCATTCCTTTGTGCACCATCAGCACTTCACTAAGCTGTTTGCCAATCTTCATAAATGGGTTAAGAGAGGTCATCGGATCTTGAAAGATCATGCCGATTTTCTCTGCGCGAATGCGGTTTAGTTGCTTCTTCGACATCGCGAGTAAGTTCTCGCCATGAAAACGCGCTTCGCCCGAGACGTTCCCGTTATCAGCTGTTAGCCCCATTAGCGCAAACACCGATTGGCTCTTGCCTGAGCCGGACTCGCCAACGATACCTAGCGTTTCTCCCGCTTGAATCGTGTAGGAGAGGTTGCTGACCGCTTGCACTTGTCCGTCTGGCGTATCGAAGCGCACGTTCATGTTTTCAATTGATAGCATGGGAAGTCCTTATCGATCTTTCGGGTCAAGGGCGTCGCGTAAGCCATCGCCGATGAAGTTAAAACAAAACAGGGTTGCGACCAAAAACAGCGATGGGAAAAGTAGCATCCACAATGCCACGTCGATGGTTTTTGCGCCTTCTGAAATCAAGATTCCCCAACTGGTGTCTGGCGGTTGAACACCTAAGCCTAAGAAGCTCAAGAAGGATTCAAACATGATGAAGCCGGGCACCATTAAGGAGGAGTAGACCATCACGATCCCAAGCACGTTTGGCAACACATGACGGCGCACAATGGTGAATTTAGATACGCCAATGGAGTGTGCTGCTTCAATAAATTCGCGCTTTTTGATGCCGAAGGTTACGCCCCGTACCACTCGGGCAATACCTAACCATGAGACCATGCCAATCACGATAAAGATCAGATAGATGTTGTTGCCAAATAAGGTTACGAACAGGATGACCATGAACATAAATGGCACTGAGTCGAGCACTTCGATGATACGCATCATTACGCTGTCTACCACGCCACCTAGATAGCCGGAAATACTGCCCCAAATGGTGCCAATCACAACGGCAACCAAGGCACCAACAAAGCCAACCAAAATCGACAGGCGACCACCTTGCATCGTGCGGGCAAACAGGTCTTGTCCTAGGTCGTCGGTACCAAAATAGTGCCCGCTGCTCAAAGAGGGTTTCCCTAACTCGTACGGGTCAGCAAGGATGTTCCAATCAATCTCATCATGTCCAAAGGCAGCAAGTGAAGGACCAAAGGTGATACACAAGATGATGAACGCAAGCACGTAAACGGAGGTCATTGCCGCACGATTTCTGCGAAAGCGAGTCCACGCGTCTTGCCACAGACTGCGACCTTCTACGGCCTCGATATTATTAACAACTCGGTCTTGTAAGGATTGAGTATCCAGCTTTTTAATCGATAACATGCTCGGCTCCTAAACTCGGATACGCGGGTCGATAACGGTGTAGAGCAAGTCGACCACAAGGTTGAAAAAGATCGTCAGTGAAGCAACGATGAGAGTAATACCCATGACTAAGCCGTAATCGCGATTCAGTGCGCCGGAGACAAAGTGTTGCCCCATACCGCCAGTACCAAAAAAGATATCGATGATGACCGAACCTGTGACAACCGAGACGAAAGCTGGACCGAGCATGGCGACGACGGGGATCAATGACGGTCGCAGTGCATGGTGGAACAAGATGTATGCGGTCGATAACCCTTTGGCTTTTGCAGTACGAATATAAGGTTGATTCAGTGTTTCAATCATGGCGCCGCGCATAACACGAGCAATACTGGCGATAGAGCCAATCGCAAGACTTAGCACTGGCAGAACGAGAAAAGCGAGTTGTCCTCCTTCCCAACCACCGGCAGGTAGCCAACCTAAATGAATCGCAAATATCGTCACCAATACTGGCGCGAGGACGAAAGCTGGCACAACAACACCCGTCATGGAAAGGGTCATCAACCCGTAATCTAAGCGGCTATTGCGTTTTAACGCAGCAATGGTGCCGAGCAACATACCAAGTGGTACGGAGATACAAAAAGACAGAACGCCGAGCAGGGCAGAGACCGGCCAAGATTGAGCGACCAACTGAGTCACCGTAAAGTCTTGATAGACAAAGCTTGGTCCTAAATCGCCTTGAGCGAAGTTGGTAATATAAATCCAGAACTGAACCAAAAATGGTTCGTCGAGGTGAAATTTGGCTTCGATGTTAGCGCGAACCACTTCCGGCATAGGACGCTCCATGTCAAACGGTCCGCCGGGTGCGATATGCATCAACCAAAAAGAGACCAAAGCGATAAACAACAACGTCGGAATCGCGATGGCTAATCGTCTGAGAATGTACCAAATCATGATCCATCATCCTTTGGTCATTCGACGTCACATGTCGTCACGTCGAGAAAGAGAAAAAAATTGGCCTGAGCTCATCACCGAGAGAAGAGAAGTTCGACACGATATGCCATGTACTCGCAATGTCAGTGCGTGTTACCGAGCCGACTCAGGCCGAAAGCATGCCATTAGTGGACTTTCACATAGACATTCTTGCGGTAGTACGAGGACTCGGGGTTAGTACGCTCGTAGCCACCAACATAAGGCTTGATCAAATATTGATCGTTGCCTGGACGGTAAACCGGGATAATCGCCATATCTTCAATCAGCATGCTTTCTGCTTGTAGATACAGCTTTGAGGGATCATTCATGGTTTTAGAACGTGACATCAACTCATCATATTTGGGATTGTTGTAGCGTGAATCGTTATACTCGCCATTGGAGACGAAGATATCGAGCCATGTTGAAGCTTCGTTGTAGTCTGCGGTCCATCCGCCACGAGTGATTTCAGTTGGCTCTTTTAATGCGTAGAACACTTTAGGCTCGAGTTGTTTGATGGTGATTTGCGCGCCTAAGCGGCTTTTCCACATGCCGGCCATTGCTGTCGCCATTCTCACGTCTTTAGAGAAGGTAGGAACAGTAAAAGTGAGTTTGAGTGGATTCGCTTTGTTATAACCAGCTTCTGCTAATAAGCGTTTGGCTTTGTCGATACGCTGATTCGTTGTCCATGTCGCGTATTCGGGAGTGTGTGATTGAAAGCCATCGGTTTGTGGCGGCACTAAGGTAAACATCGGGATACCACCGTTTCTTAAAATCGCGTCGGTTAAGATCTTGCGATCAATGGCATAGGATAGGGCTTGTCGAACACGCAGGTCTTTGGTTGGACCCTGCTGGGTGTTGAGGTAATAAAACGTCGAGCCAAGTGACGCACTGGTGTCTGCGACTTCTTGTGGCAGCTTGGTGAGCAGCTTTTTCTTTTGCGCAGAAGGAATCGACATCACTTGGTCTATTTCCCCCGCTAAATAGCGATTAAGCACAACATTGGCATCACCAATCGGCAGCCACGTGATTTTATCCAACACGACGTTGCTTGCGTCCCAATAATATGGATTTTTCACCATCACCATTTTTTCGTTTACCTTCCACTCAGAAACGGTAAACGCGCCATTAGTAACAATGTGTTTTGGTTGCGTCCAGTTGCTGCCGTATTTTTCAACCGTGGCTTGATGCACTGGAGCAAGAACCGGATGGCTAAGCAGCTTGATAAAAAATGGAATTGGCTTTTCAAGCGTCACTTGGAAGGTTTTGTCGTCTAGCGCTTTTACGCCAAGTGTTTGCGGTGTTGCTTCGCCTTTCACAATGGCTTGTGAGTTTTGGATGTTTGGAATCGCGGCAAACCAAGCGTAAGGGGAAGCCGTATTGGGGTCGAGTAGACGCTGCCAACTGTAGACAAAGTCTTGTGCAGTGACATTGTCACCATTCGACCATTTCGCATCACGAAGCTGGAATGTGTAGACCGTATTGTTGTCGTTCACCGACCAAGATTTCGCAACGCCGGGAATGGTTTTTCCTTGTTTGTCTTGAATGGTTAACCCTTCGAACAAGTCTCGACCAAGGTTAAATGCGGGCTCAGCTGCTTGTTTCGCCGGATCGATAGACGTCACTTCTGCACCGTTATTAAGAGTGATCTCTTGTGCTTCAGCGAGTGTCACGCCCGATGGGTACGGCACGGCATAAGTCGGAGCCGCAAACATTGGGCTCATCACAGATGCCAACAAAAGTAGCTTAGGTAGTTTCATCCTTTCCTCACTCGATTCATCCTTGAAGGTGAGTTGAATGTATATTGTATAAATTGTTCAGACAATCGAGTTTTAACATACCTGTAACAGGGTGTTAGAAGCTGAGCTTTTTGGTATCAAAAAGTGAGCC
The DNA here is from genome assembly GCF_001557945.1 of Vibrio sp. CUB2. Classification (NCBI taxonomy): domain Bacteria; kingdom Pseudomonadati; phylum Pseudomonadota; class Gammaproteobacteria; order Vibrionales; family Vibrionaceae; genus Vibrio; species Vibrio sp. CUB2. The sequence continues at coordinate 492,775 of NZ_LNRB01000003.1, forward strand.
AGTAGAATTTCAATTCGTGAATTTATGCCGACTTGGCACAGTCAGATTATCTGGTAAGAAGGCAGGTCAAAGAGAGAATGAAGAGAATAAAGCGAATAGAAACGAAAAATCCCCTTCATGCGCGAAGCAAGAAGGGGATCAGCATTAGCGTTTCAAATTCAGCGTAAACTTCGCTCTATTCTCTAGATTATTTCACTAGGAAGTGCTTAACGAACTCAGTGATTTTCACCATGTCGTCAACGGCGATGAATTCTTCAGTGGTGTGTACTTTCGCCATACCAGTAGAAAGGTTTACCGTTGTTAGACCTTTCTTGTTGAAGTTGTTTGCGTCGCTACCGCCACCAGTGCCTTTTGTGAATGCATCGATGCCCATGTCAGCGAATGCCGCTTTGATTGCTGACACGTGAGCATTGTCTTCTTCGATAACAAATGCGTCGTATGCGCGGCTCGATTCGATTTCAACTTCTGCGCCGTGTTTTTCACATACTGACTCAAAGGTAGAGATCATGTGGTTCACTTGCGCTTCTAGCTTCTCACCGTTTAGAGAGCGAGCTTCAGCAACGATCTTCAGTTCTGGCATCACGATGTTTGTCGCTTGACCGCCATTTACCATACCGATGTTTGCTGTGGTTTCTTCGTCGATACGAAGCAGCTTCATCTGGTTGATTGCATCTGCCGCTACCATGATTGCGCTGATGCCTTCTTCAGGTGCTAGACCCGCGTGTGCTGGGCGACCTTTGATTGTCGCAACGATTTTTTGCTGACCAGGTGCTGCTGTCACGATAGTGCCGATAGGACCGCCTGTATCCAGCACGATCGCTTCTTTAGACGTTACGTGCGTCATGTCGAAGTACTCAGAGCCGAACAGGCCGCCTTCTTCATGCACAGTGAAAGCAAGCTCTAACGTTTTGTGCTCTAGGTTTTCAGCTTGGATGCAGCGAACCGCTTCCATGATCGCTGCGATGCCTGATTTGTCGTCACCACCAAGGATCGTATTGCCTTTAGAGCGAATGATGCCATCTTCGATGATTGGCTCGATACCGATACCAGGCGTTACTGTATCCATGTGGCAGCTCATTAGGATAGAGCCTTCTTTCTTGCCTTCTAGACGTGCGTACACGTTGAAACCGTTAGAAATGTGTTCTGGTACTGGTAGTTTGTGAACCGTAAAGCCTAGTTCGCCCAGTTGCTCAGCCAGAGTTTCTGCAATTTGTTTTTCATTCATAGATTCGCTGTCGATGCGAACCAGTTGGCAGAAATGTTCAACTAAACGTTCTTGATTAATTTGTGTCATTTGGATGTCTCTTTCTTTCTTGGTCGAGACCGCAACGGTATAGAGTGCGAGCCCGAAAGGGAACAGAACACCTCTTATTACACAGCTAATCCATGTGAAAACTGTCTTGAATCAAAAAACACCTCTGCCTGACATTATTCTGACCTGTGAATTACCGGATCTGATGCGGCGGTCACGAAAGTAAATAACAGCTAGGAAAGCACGAGGGTAAGAGGTACGTATGAAATCAGTGTTAGGGGGAATAGGACGTAGAAGAATGATGTGAGCTTTTTACGAATCTCTATATGTCGAGAAAGTCTCTGTTTTAACTGAAGTACTTCAGTATTTATGTACAGAGTCGAGCTATTTTTGTAATTGATGAAAAGTTAGCAGTATATGTGTAGAGCTGATTGTAATTTACCCTCTATTTATTGAAGCAATGTCACGAATGTGGATTAATACAATCTCTGTTTATTCATGTCCTCTCGCACTGCCTTTCTGGATAGACCGAACTCTGCAAAGGGTTCGGTCGCTTTAGTTTCAATGCTGCTAACCTTTTGTTTTTATGTATTCAACACCCTAAAAAAGCAAAAAGCCGAGTAGGGTACTCGGCTTCACTATTGATTTGACTTTATTCGTATCGATGAATGCTTAGCAGAGTTAATCCAATCAACCACTCAACCGTGCGTTGGCTATCTTTGTGCAACTTGTAAGAAGCCACTGCCTCTACCTGATTTTGAAAGTCTTTGAGGTAAGGAGTGTGGTGCTCGCAAACGGTCATCAAGAATGCCAAGCGCCAGATCGCCATGAATTCAGAATCTTCGAAATGTTGCTTCCAACTACTGACAAATGCCTCTTCGCTACCGGACAGGTCGAGCTTATCCACCAACATTTTCAGCAGTCTGCCTTGCAGAGCGCGAGGGATATCGGCTTTCTTTGCAAAGTGGTGGCTTATCCCCGTCCTCGATATTCCCGATTGCTCGCTCAACGTTGTGTAAGACATTTTCTCGTAGCCAAGCGTAATCAGTTGCTCTGTCGCGACATCGAGAATGGTGTTGATCGTAATTTGGGTATCTGCGTGAGTTCGGCGTGCCATAACTATTTGCCAATGTTGTGGTTAAAAAAACGATACTAACACTTATCGTCTTGCATTCCATATAAATATCCTTAACGGAACCTTGTTTGAATGATAAATGCGCGTTACTGCCCAAAATAATCGCCGCGGTAACAAGTTGTTTACATCTTGCTGCGGTGTGTAAATTGATGTGGTATATGATAATGCATTGATATAGCTAGCTTTCCGTATGATTGTCGTAAACGTTTGCTATTACAAAGTTGCGTGTAACATAAATTTTACAACTTCCGTTTAAAACGGCGTAAAGCCAGATTTCCACTCATGTATTCCAATTTTTCTCCTCCTGCGCCAAGTTAGAAATATCGAACGAGAACGTATGTTCAAACACAACAATGACATAAGGAGAAAGTCATGGTGGACACCTACAACCCATTAGGCACGGATGGATTCGAATTTGTGGAATACACAGCGGCGGACAGCGAAGGTATTGAACAACTGAAAGCGCTGTTTGTTTCGTTGGGTTTTGCAGAGATCGCAAAACACCGTTCTAAAGAGGCTTGGCTGTACCGACAAGGTGACATCAGCTTTATCGTTAATGCTCAGCCGCACAGTCAGGCAGAAGGTTTCGCTAAAGTTCATGGTCCTTCAGTTTGTGGCATGGCTTTTCGTGTGCAAGACGCGAACGTAGCACTAAAGCAGGCGCTGGATAACGGCGGTGAAGAGTACAAAACAGAAATCGGTCCGATGGAGCTGAGCATTCCGGCAATTTACGGCATTGGTGAAAGCCTTCTGTACTTCGTTGACCGTTACGGCAAACAGAGCATTTACGATGTTGACTTCCGTTTCTATGACGATGCAGAAGAGCGCCTAGCGAAAGCAGACGTTGGTATGTACGAAATCGACCATCTGACCCACAACGTGAAGCAAGGTAACATGGACGTGTGGTCTGGATTCTACGAGCGCATTGGTAATTTCCGCGAGATTCGTTATTTTGACATTGAAGGGAAGCTGACAGGGCTTGTTAGCCGCGCAATGACCGCACCGTGTGGCAAGATCCGCATTCCAATCAATGAGTCTTCTGACGACAAATCCCAGATTGAAGAGTTCATCCGTGAATACAACGGTGAAGGTATTCAGCACATCGCGATGGCCACCGATGACATCTACCAAACCGTTCAAACACTGCGTGATCGTGGCATGGACTTTATGCCGACACCAGATACGTACTACGAGAAAGTCGACGAACGCGTAAAAGGACATGGGGAAGACGTCAGCAAACTGCGTGATCTGCAAGTCCTCATTGATGGCGCGCCAACCAAAGACGGCATCTTGCTGCAAATCTTTACCCAGACCGTAATTGGTCCGGTGTTCTTCGAAATCATTCAACGTAAAGGTAACGAAGGCTTTGGCGAGGGTAACTTCAAAGCCTTGTTTGAATCGATTGAAGAAGACCAAATCCGCCGAGGGGTACTAAGCGATGCATAAATGGATCACATTCCCTCATCGTGAAGGAATCAGCTCCAAGCAAGCACATGCTGATTTCCCGGAAGAGGCAATTTACGAACGTGAAGCAGGTCGAAGTGGATTTTTCGGCCCTGCGGCACACTTTCATCATCAACACGCACCGACAGGTTGGTCTGAGTGGGAGGGCGATTTACGTCCGCGCGCGTTCGATTTCAACCTAGTCGAAACGGCGAGTCAGATTTCGCCTTGGGCAGTGCCGCATCTTCTACACAACGCCAACTGTAAGATCCGTGTATGGCGTATGGATGAGAAGATGGACTTCTTGGTGCGTAACGCCGATGGCGATGAGCTGCTGTTCATTCATCACGGCACGGCAGATCTTTACTGCGACTATGGTCACCTCAAAGTGAGCGAAGGCGATTACGTAATGATCCCACGCTCGACCAGTTGGCGATTAGAACCAAGTGAACCAATGTTTGTTCTGATGATTGAAAACACCGATGCTGCTTATTCTTTGCCAGAAAAAGGCATGGTGGGCAATCACGCTGTATTCGACCCAGCCGTCCTGGAAACGCCGTCAATTAACGACGAGTTTCGTGCGCAGTACTCTGAAGATCAAACTCAAGTTCATGTGAAGCGCCATGATAAAGTCAGCGTGATTACTTATCCATTCAACCCGCTTGATGCGATTGGTTGGCACGGTGACTTGGCAGTGGTGAAAGTGAACTGGCGTGATATTCGACCTTTGATGTCGCACCGTTATCACTTACCACCTTCTGCTCACACCACGTTCGTTGGTGCTGGATTCGTTGTGTGTACGTTCGTACCTCGTCCAATTGAGAGCGACCCTGGTGCACTGAAGGTGCCGTTCTATCATAACAATGACGATTATGACGAAGTACTGTTTTACCACGCAGGGGATTTCTTCAGCCGTGACAACATAGAAGCAGGTATGGTGACTTTCCATCCAGCAGGTTTTACCCACGGTCCTCACCCGAAAGCGTTCAAAGCGGGTCAGGAGTATAAGAAGAAGTTTACCGATGAAGTGGCAGTGATGATTGATACGCGTCACGCGTTAGAGTTTTCTGACGAGCTCGATAAGGTTGAAAACAAAGAATACGTCTATAGCTGGCAAGAGAAGTAAGGGGCAAGGATGAAATTAGCAACCAAGAAAAATGGTACTCGCGATGGTCTGTTGATGGTCGTGAGCAAAAACCTGACACAATGTGTTCCGGCAACCAAAATTTTCCACGCGATGCATCTAGCACCAACCATGCAAGTGGCATTGGATAACTGGGATAAAGTCGCTCCACAATTGGAAGAGCTTTATAACGCGCTAAACAATGGTTCGGTTTCAGGAAGTGAAGCGTTTGAATCCCACTATCTAGAGTCACCATTGCCTCGCGCCTATCAATGGGCGGATGGCAGTGCTTACGTCAATCACGTAGAACTAGTGCGTAAAGCGCGTGGTGCAGAAATGCCAGAAAGCTTCTGGACCGACCCTTTGATGTATCAAGGCGGTTCTGACGCATTTATCGGTCCTTGCGACAACATCGAATTTGCGAGCGACGAGTGGGGCATCGATTTCGAAGGTGAAGTTGCCGTGATCACCGGTGACGTGCCGATGGGAGCAAGCATCGCAGAAGCACAAGAATCCATTCGCCTTATCATGCTAGTCAATGATGTGTCGTTGCGCGGTTTGATCCCCGCAGAGCTGGCAAAAGGTTTTGGGTTCTTCCAATCAAAACCGTCGTCGGCGTTTTCTCCTGTTGCAGTAACGCCAGATGAACTGGGTGAAGCATGGTATGAAAACAAAGTTCATTTGCCTTTGGTTTCAACCTACAACAATGCACCATTTGGCTGCCCAAATGCAGGCGTAGATATGACGTTTGATTTCGCTGATTTGATTGTCCATGCCAGCAAAACCCGTCCACTTTCTGCGGGTGCAATCATTGGCTCGGGCACAGTATCGAATAAGCAGGGCACGGAGCATGGTACCTCTATCGAGGAGGGGGGCGTAGGCTATTCGTGCATTGCAGAAGTGCGCATGATTGAAACCATTCGTGATGGCAAACCGTCGACGAGCTTTATGTCGTTTGGTGACTCTATCAAGCTTGAGATGTTTGACGCAGATGGCAACTCGATCTTTGGTGCGATTGATCAGCAAGTCAGCCAATACCTAAAACACTGAGAGTGAGGGGCAAGGTAAGTATGAGCGATAACATCACTCTCTATGGCTATTGGCGGTCTTCTGCGGCTTATCGAGTTCGCATTTGTTTGAACTTAAAAGAGCTGAACTATGAGTCCAAATCGGTTCATTTGGGACGTAATGGGGGCGAGCAGCATAGCGCGGAATACCATGAGTTAAACGCCTCTGAGCTTGTGCCAGTGCTGGTGGATGGTGATATTCAACTCAACCAATCTCTTGCCATCATTCAGTATCTCGATGAGCAGTATCCGCAAGTTCGAGTTGTTCCAGAACCATCGCCACTTCGTTACCATGCTTTGGCTATGGCTCAGGATATCGCGATGGAGATCCACCCACTCAACAATTTGCGCGTATTGCAGTACCTAGAAGGGCAGCTGTCGTGTGACCAAGAGACGAAAGTCGAGTGGATTCATCATTGGGTAAATCAAGGCTTTACAGCATTAGAAGAGAAGCTAAACCAGCATCGACAACAACATGGAAACTGTATCTACAGTGTGACTGACTCTCCCTCTGTTGTTGATATTTGCTTAGTGCCTCAAGTGTACAATGCGTTACGTTTTGGGGTGGATATGACACCTTATCCGGTTATTAGCTCGGTTGTAGAGGCATGTAATCAACTGCCAGCGTTTATTGATGCCATGCCAGAGAATCAACCTGACGCGAACAGCTAGCGCTCTCTCTACATCTCAATGATTAACAAACGGGCTCTTAATGGAGTCCGTTTTTGTTCTCTCAACTTGACGTAAAAATCGTGTTCAAAACGTTCGCTACTGTTATCATCACCCCGCAAAATTTATCGGTTTTGTTGCTCTGGTTAAAATTTCCATTTAGGCTTTGAGCAACTAGTTGTTTTGGGCGCACTTTATCTATGACCAACATCTTTATCATTGTTGTTCTACTTGTTGTTTTCTTCTTTATCATTCAAAAGTACGTGATCAAAAACGATGACACGCGAGACTTCCCATACCGTTCGAAAGGTCCTTTATTAAAAGGGCAAGAAGGGGCGTTTTTTAATGCGTTAAGAGCGGCAGTTGGTGATCATGCTGTGGTGTTTGCCAAAGTAAACATGGCAACGTTGATTGCACCAAAAGAGATTAAGAACAAAAAGCAGTTCTTCATTGCCAGTAACCGGATTTCACGAAGCTACTTCGATTACGTTATCTGCGATCCTAGAACGCTTGAACCACGAGTAATTATTGAGCTTGATAACGGTCAGCAGCTGCATAAAGGCAAAGTCGAGCGCCAAAAACTGCTGATGCACGTGTGTAAATCGGCAAACCTTCCTTTGATTGGCGCATCGGTAAAACACAGCTACCAAGTAGGGCGTTTACGTCGTTTATTGGCAGCGCACATTGATCTGATTGAACCGGATAAAGAAGTCCGCTTTTGTAAAAAGTGTGGCAGTCCGATGATCATCAGAACCGCAAGCCAAGGTGAGTTTAAAGGCCGACGCTTCTTCACTTGTAGCCGTCAACCAAACTGTACCTACACCGAAAACTACAACGTGGTGTTTGATACGGAAGACGAATAAACATTTCTTATCCTAGAGAATGAAATAGAGAAAGGCTTCAACTGGATTAGTTGAAGCCTTTTTTCGTGTTGCTCTACGCCTCATTGAGAGTGAGAAGTAAACCGAATTAAGCGGTTGGAACTCTGCGAGTTTTGATTTGTTTTGAAATTGAAGCGATACAGCGCCTTGCAGACTCATTTACTCCGGAGAGTTGAAAGAAACCATGGATAACGCCTGAGTAGCGTTCACAATTTACCTCTACGCCATGAGCAAGCATTAATTCGTGCAATGCTTCGCCCTCATCACGTAAGGGATCAAATTCTGCGGTGATAATTGTCGTAGGAGGTAATCCTCGATAGTCTGCGCTCATAAGGTTTAGGTCCGGCTCAGAAAGCACTTTAGGATCGTTGTTGGTATACAAATCAAAACCAGACAGAAGCATGTTTGCGGTAATGATGTAGTCAGAGCCGTTTTCTTTGTAGCTCTGAGAGCTGCCTTTTGGATCCAACATTGGGTAAATCAGGATTTGCTGTTCTGGTAACCAAGTGGTCAATTTTTTAAGCCTTAACGTCGTCGCTAAAGCTAACTGGCCTCCGGCACTATCGCCCACAAATACCATTCGTTCTGGATTCCCGCCATATTTGTGTCCTTGCTCCTTAATGCCAAGTACAGCTTGGTATACGTCATCGTGCGCGGCAGGATATGTGTATTCTGGTGCGAGTCGATACATTATACAGATGACGATCGAGTTGGATTGAACGGCAATCTGTCTCAACTGAGCGTCATGCGTTTCAAAGCCACCACTGATGAAGCAACCACCATGAAAATAAATCGTGAGCGGTAAGTTATCTTCATTGGTTGGCTGATACACTTTGACCTGAATGCCATTCACTACATCCAAGAACTCTCTTTCTGGTATAGCGCTTTTACCCGCTAATACGGTGCTATTGAGATAACCAGCTCGTCGATCAGCAATAGTTTGTTTTGAAGGGCAAGGCTTACCATTGGATTGGAATTCTTCTACTAACTCTCGAATGCCAGGCTCAAGATTTTGGATCATTTTTTAACTCTTAACGAAAAAATCGACGAATCATAGAATAATTGAAAGACATGTGTATACATACAGTTCAAATGTGTGATGAAGATTAAAAATAGCATTTCGCAACACTTATCAACATCCGTTCTGGTAACTCCTATACTTTGATGAAGAAAGAAGAATAGGGAAGCGTTATGCGATATGGATGGATTCTTTCAGCGCTGCTACTCACGTTCAGTAGTCATGCACAGCAGTCACTCAAACCACTAGAATGCCAATTAACTGATACACCTCAGGACCATTTCTTGTTTTATCGTGAGCAGATGGTTTACCACAGTGAGCAGTTTGCGATTTTCCAAAACTTTAAAGGGCGAGTCAGTACTCAAGTGGATCTTAAAACGGGCAAACTGATTCGTACTACGTTTATTGGTGAACCGTTCGAGCCTAAATACCAAATTTTGTTTGGCGATTGCCCAAACGTATCGCAAGTTTTGCAAATTTGGATGCTCAGTGAAGTGCCTTACGACAATTAACCCAAAACACAAAAGTTAAGTAGATCACACTTTTAACCTCACTCAAGTTGAGGCTTGACGATAAAATCATCTGAAAACGGGTGTTGAGTTTAGATTTTCGCCAAACGATTCAAAGTTAATGAATTTATGCTTGCACCCCTCATAGGATATAGCTAATATCCTTCTCGTTCTTAAGGAATGGGTCCGTAGCTCAGTTGGTTAGAGTACTACCTTGACATGGTAGGGGTCGGCGATTCGAGTTCGCCCGGACCCACCACTCCTTAAAGCCATACTAAAACCAAAGTATGCCGAACATAAAATTTGGGTCCGTAGCTCAGTTGGTTAGAGTACTACCTTGACATGGTAGGGGTCACCAGTTCGAATCTGGTCGGACCCACCAAATTTAAACGCAAAGCCCGCTATTTTAGCGGGCTTTGTTGTATCTAGAACCTATCACGCTGTATTCAAATCCCTTCTAGAATTCGATAAACCCTGCCAATACAAACGAAAAGTGTGATTGTCTTTTTTAATCTTGCCTTGAGACAGTTGCAGTGGCCGATTGGTCGAACCAAAGTACCTCTTTTTTGATATTTAGAGAGGGACTCGCATGTGGGAAAACATATCTTTAGAAACACTGTATGAGAAGTGCTTGGAGCTTTTACTGACGTTTGGGCCAAAGTTTATCTTGGCTTTGATTGTTCTGTTCGTGGGCTGGTGGATTGTAGGCAAAGTCAGTCGCGCTATTGAAGTCGCGTTAGAAAAGATGAAGATAGAGCACGGCTTACGCGGTTTTCTTTCTTCCTTGGCTTCTGTCATTTTAAAGATCCTTTTGATCATTTCTGCCGCTTCTATGATTGGTGTTGAGACTACCTCATTTATTGCGATGCTAGGTGCTGCGGGCCTTGCTGTTGGTATGGCGCTTCAGGGTAGCTTGTCCAACTTTGCGGGTGGTGTGTTAATTCTGTTCTTCAAACCATTTAAAGTGGGGGATGTGATTGAAGCGCAAGGGCACATGGGGAAGGTCGTTGATATCCAGATTTTTGTGACCGTGCTGCTGACTTATGACAACCAAAAAATCATCATCCCTAACGGATCATTGTCTAACGGAACGGTAAAGAATCTGTTTTGTGAAGAGAAGCGACGTATCGATATTGAGTTTGGTATTAGCTACGGTGACGATATCCATAAAGCCCGCCGTGTTCTCATGCAAGTGATGGAGAACTACGAACTGATCATCAATGACCCCGAACCTACTGTGCATGTGAGCCAACACGGTGACAGCCATATCGGTATGTTAGTGTGGGCTTGGGTCGATTCAGAAAACTACTGGCCGGCTTACTTTGGCCTTTATGAACGAGTGAAAGATGCCTTTGATTCAGAAGACATCACGATTCCATTCCCTCAACGAGATGTTCACATCCATAACTAACAAAAAAGGAGCGTCAGCTCCTTTTTTTAAATTTGCTCATTTGTTGTGAAAGCCATTAACGAAAATAAGCTTCCCAGTTCGCTGGCGTGCCGATGACATCTTGGACGATGTCGATAAACTCTTTGAGCAAAGGTGAATGCTGTCGATGGGTGTACATCGCGTAGATATCACCATGTGTTGGGATATCGTAATCCGCCAATAGCTGAACTAAGCCCATTGATTCCAACTCTTCATGCACCATGAACTGACCAATCTGAGCGTAGCCGAGCCCAGCTTTTGTGCTCTCTATGATCAATTCAGGTTCATTGACGCGGTAAGCGCTCGTCATTGAATACACATCCAACTGGTCTGGCTCTGTTTTCGAAATGAACTTCAATTTGTCAGCGTTAAAGTTTCCATTGGCATACACAATGGAAGGCAGCAAAGACAACGCTTGAGGGGTTTTCGGTTCACCATGTTTTTCAATAAACGATCGGGACGCCACAATAGCGACTTTGTTCTCTGCCAGTCTTTTCGCGACGAGGGTAGAATCGCGCATCGGACCAATTCGAAACGCAATATCGAAGTTGTTGCCGACCACGTCAACATGATGGTCATCTAAGAGAAGCTCAATCGATGCTTTCGGAAGTTGCTCCAAAAAGCGCTGAATAGCGGGCTGCAAATATTGGCGTCCGAACATTGTCGAACTTGAGATCTTTAGATTGCCACTCAAATCCGTTTGGAATGAAGAGGTAAGTTGCTTCGTCTCGTCCAATAGTGTCGAGATTTGCTCGGCTTTCTCTATCACTTGTAAGCCAATTTGAGTCATGGAAAGAGAGCGAGTGGTGCGGTTTACCAGACGAACGCCAAGGTATTCTTCAAGCTGCTTGATATGTTTGGACAGAACAGAGCGGTCCATGTTCATGCGATCAGCGGCTTTGGCGAAAGATCCCGCTTTGGATACTTCTAGCAGCAGTTCGAGTTTGTTTGCTAAATCCAATGGTGTGCTCCTTGAGTCGTTGGATTCACGTTATAAAGCCTTGCTTAGGTGAATGTCTAGTCCGATTTGTTTCGTCAGGCTTATTGATACAGCTAACGCAATGAAACTTATCGATAAAGCTATAAGTAAAAAGGAACCGAGCAATGTCGGTTCCTTTTTCTATTTAGTGGTCAAAAAAGCGTTATCTCTGTTTTCGACCTTTACTGACGAGCATGTAAAACACTGGGGTGAGTAGCAAACCGAAGAAGGTCACACCCACCATGCCGGAGAACACAGCAATACCCATCGCTTGACGCATCTCAGCACCGGCTCCACTACCTAGCACAAGAGGAACAACGCCTGCCGTGAAGGCGATAGAGGTCATCAAGATTGGACGCAAACGTAAGCGACATGCTTCCAAAATTGCAGACAAATGATCTTTACCACTGCCTTTCAACTCGTTAGCAAACTCGACCATGAGAATGGCGTTCTTACATGCGAGCGCGACCAATACAATCAATGCGATCTGGGTGAAGATGTTGTTATCGCCTCCAACTAGCCATACACCGCCAAGGGCAGAGAAGATAGTCATCGGGACAATTAAGATGATCGCCAATGGCAACTTCAAGCTCTCGTACTGCGCAGCAAGTACCATGAACACCAGCAATACAACCAATGGGAAAATGTAAACCATGGTATTGCCCGCCAAAATTTGTTGGTAAGTAACGTCAGTCCATTCATACACCATACCTTCTGACAAGTTCGCTGCTAGCACATCTTCTATGGCTTTTTGCGCTTCGTCTGAACTGTAACCGAAGGCTGGGCTGCCATTAAGCTCGGCACTCGGGTAGCCGTTGTAATGCATCACACGATCTGGGCCAATGGTCGGCGTAATCTCAAGCACTGCGCCAAGTGGGACCATCTTGCCTGATGCACTTCTTACTTTGTAAGACAAGATTTGCTCAGGGTCGAGACGGTAATCAATATCGGCTTGTGCATTTACTTGGTATGTACGACCAAACATATTGAAGTCGTTGACATACAATGAACCTAAGTAAACTTGCAGTGCGTTGAAGACTTCTTCCAATGGAATGCCTTGTAACATGGCTTGCTCACGGTCAACGTTGATATCCATTTGAGGCACCTGAATACGGAACGTTGAGTAAAGTCCCATAAGCTCTGGGCGTTTGCTTGCTTCTTGAATCACCAAGTTCAACTGCTGGAACAACTGGTCGAAGCCTTTATTACCACGGTCTTCAATTTGTAATTTGAAGCCACCGGTCGAGCCTAAACCTTGGATCGGAGGTGGTGGGAAAATAGCGACGAACGCTTCATCGATTACGGCAAATTTCTGGTTCAATGCTGCGACAATGGCATTGGCACCTAAACTTGGATCTGTTCGGTTTTCAAATGCGTCCAACGTAACAAAAACAATGCCGCTGTTTGGGCTATTGGTGAAGCCATTTACAGACAATCCCGGGAAGGAAATGGTCTGTGAAACACCAGGCGTCGCCAGAGCAAGCGTCTCCATTTCTCGAATCACTTCTTCCGTTCGATCTAAGCTCGCGGCATCAGGTAATTGAGCGATGGCAACCAAATACTGTTTGTCTTGTTGTGGAATAAAACCACCAGGTACGGCGTTAAACAGCGAGCCTGTACCACCAAGCAGAACGAGGTAGGCAGCAACGACAATCGCGCTGAAACGAACCAGTTTCTTCACCAAAGCTTCATATCGGTTTGAACCATAATCAAACAGCTTGTTAAACGGCTTGAACAGGAACTTGCCAAACACGGCGTCCAAAATACGCGTTAAACGATCGGGTTTTGCACCTTTTTCTTTCAATAGTAAGGCAGACAAGGCTGGAGAAAGGGTCAGAGAGTTGATTGCCGAAATGATGGTTGAAATCGTGATCGTCAAGGCAAACTGTTTGTAGAACTGACCAGACAAACCAGTAATAAACGTCGTAGGGATGAATACCGCACACAGCACCAAAGCAATAGCGATGATGGGGCCGGTCACTTCTTCCATGGCTTTTTTGGTCGCTTCAAGCGGTTTTAAGCCATTGTGAATGTTCCGTTCTACGTTCTCGACCACCACGATCGCGTCATCCACAACAATACCGATAGCCAATACCAAGCCAAATAAGGATAGGGTGTTGATTGAGACGCCAAGCATTTGCATCACAGCGAAAGTACCAACAAGAGAAACCGGTACGGCAATGATTGGGATGATGGATGCTCGCCATGTTTGTAAGAACAAGGTCACAACGATAACCACCAATACAATCGCTTCAAGCAAGGTGCTGATTACGGCATTGATTGAACCGCGTACGAAGACGGTTGGATCATAAGCAATCTCGTAAGAAACGCCTTGAGGGAACTTCTTCGATAGCTCCGCCATGGTGTCACGAACTTCATTTGATAACTCAATCGCGTTAGCGCCCGGGCGTTGGAAGATTGGCATGGCGACCGCAGAGTTGCCGTTTAACAGTGCACGCAGAGCATAGGTGTTTTGACCGAGTTCAATACGAGCAACGTCTTTCAAACGAGTCAAAGCACCGTTATCACCCACTTGAACAATGATGTCGTTAAACTCGTCGATGTTCTCCAAACGACCTTTCACGTTGAGCAACACCTGGAACTGATTATCAATAGTAGAAGGTTGTGCGCCAAGTGAGCCAGCCGCGACTTGTTGGTTTTGCTGTCTTACCGCATTAACCACGTCCATTGCGGTTAAGTTGCGAGAGGCTAATGCGTCTGGATCGAGCCATAAGCGCATTGAGTACTCGCCGCCACCAAACAACTGAACGTCACCCACACCGCCAAGGCGAGCGATATCATCTTTGATGTAAAGGTTCGAGTAGTTCGCGAGGTAACTGACTTCTCGACTGTTATCTGGAGAGTAGATATGTACCACCATGGTCAGATCTGGTGATGCTTTCTCTGCGACGACACCTAAGCGTTGTACGGTTTGAGGCAAACGCGGTAGGGCGCTGTTCACGCGGTTTTGAACCTGAACCTGAGCTTTATCGAGATCAGTGCCAAGCGCGAAAGTGACCGTTAGTGTCATTCGACCATCGCTGGTTGCTTGAGAAAACATGTAGAGCATATTTTCCGTGCCGTTTATCTCTTGTTCCAACGGCGTTGCTACCGTCTCTGCGATGATCTTTGGGTTCGCACCTGGGTAGTTCGCGGTTACGACAACCGTAGGCGGCACGACTTCTGGGTATTCACTCACTGGGAGTTGGAACAAAGAAATGCTACCAACAATCAGTATGAGTAGAGAGAGCATCGATGCGAAGATCGGTCTCTGGATGAAAAAATGCGCAAACTTCATTGAATCGCCTTACTTTTGTGCATTTGTCGTAGGTTGAGTGGTTTTTGAAGGGGCGGACGCCAAGATCAACGGCACAGACGTAAGGTCGAGCTCGACGTTTCTTGGTTGAATTTGAGTGCTAGGGCCGACCTTTGCAGGGCCATTGACGGCAATGATGTCGTCTGAATCCAAACCTTGTGTAATAGCGCGGTACTTGCCGTAACGCTCACCGACTTCTACTTGCTGATATTGCAGAACATGGTCCTTGTTCATGGTCAGAACAAAGCGGTTTTCTAGGTCAGTACCGATAGCACGTTCTGGGATCAACACTTCTTCTTTTGGCAAGCTGGTCGTGATTTGCACGCGACCAAAAGAACCAACTCGTAGCGGTCGATTGTTGGCATTGAACACAGCGCGAACCTGTAATGTGCCTGTATTTGGATCGATCGTATTGTTGATAAAATCGATGTAACCAAAGTAAGGGCGCTGCTCTTTGCCTGTTAACTGCAGGCGAGCCGGCGTCTTGCTCGCCGCTGTGGTGTCAGAGAAATTGCGGTTCCATGTACGCTCATCAACGTTGAAATAAGCGTAAACTTTGTCGTTGGAAACAATGTTACTGATGATGCTTTGGTTTGCCGTTACGTTGTTACCTTCAGTGATAAACGCATTCGAGATGGTGCCGCTAATAGGTGCGTAGATTTGTGTGAACTCAAGATCAAGCTTGGCGGATTTCAACTGAGCCTGAAGTGCCAATACTTCCGATTTTCGTTGTTTAACTGATGTCGAGCGAGATTCCGCTTGCTCTTCGGATATGGCTCGACGCTCCACCAATTTTGATGCACGGCGCAAGTCACTCTTCGCTTGTTCTAGGGAGGCTTTCGCGCTCAGTAATTGCGCTTCAAGGCGTGCGACTTCTGCTTCAAAGGTTCTTGCATCGAGTGTTGCGAGTAGGTCGCCTTTTTGTACTGCTTCTCCATCTTCAAATTCAATGGTTTCAATCACGCCCGATACTCGTGGCATAAGAGAAACCTCTTGAGGCGCTTCAAGTCGCGTCGTAAAGGTAAACCACGATTGAACCGGTTCATATGCTACGGTCGCCACGTCTACAGGGACAAACGCAGGAGCTTGTTGTGTTGCTGGTTTGTCATCAGAGCTGCAAGCGGACAATACCGCTAGGCTAATTCCTGTAACCACTGCTTTTTTTAACATAATCAATCCTCGTCAAAAATTTGAGGAGGCGATTCTACTGAGAGGAATTGTGGAGAATAAGTGCATAGATAAAACATATAGAATTGAAAAAAATGCACGAATCAATCAATGTAAACTAAATTCTTTTTATTTTTAGAAACTTAGAAATATAAACCCTGCGAATGTTGTTGATATATATATTAGTTCGAAATGGTTTATATCAATTTGTAATAGAGAAAATGCGTCGATAAAACACAGTTAAATCAAAGTTTAAATAGCCAAATGATGCATTTTTATCATTTCATTAGTGCAAAAATAACCATAATAATTATTGATGGATTTTGTAAAATCGGCTCTTCATCACAATACTAGGAGAGGGAGTTGGATGGATCTTGCTACACAGCTTGAGTTGTTATTGGACGTTGCGGAGTTTGGTACGTTTGCCAAGGCAGCGGATAGGAACCACATTGATCGCTCCGCGCTGTCTAAGCAAATTAAAAGATTGGAAGATGATTTAGGATTGCGCTTGTTAAACCGCTCAACACGTTCTCTGTCTTTGACAAGTGCAGGTACAGAGATGGTAAAGCAAGCCAAAAAGGTAAGGGAAGTTCTCAATGAAACCAAGAAGATAGCCGAAACGTTTCACGATGAGCCTCGCGGGCATCTGAAGATTTCTAGCTCAACGTTTTTTGGTCGAACTTACATCAATCGTGCTATTGAATTGTTCATCAAGAAATACCCTGAAATCAGTGTTGAGCTGGTGTTAGATGATAATCGGGTTGATGTGATCAGTGAAGGTTATGATGTTGTATTTCGAATTGGTCAAATTCGTGATTCCAATATGATCGTCAGAAAGCTTGCCTCCAATAAGTTGGCATTAGTCGCTTCAAGAGATTTTATTGATACGTATGGTATGCCAGAAACACCAGAAGAATTGATTAAATTGCCATCAATCGTATATTCAAACGAAAGCTTTATTGCTGATAAATTACGCATCCCGACGAGTTTAGATTCGGATGAAACAAAAACGTTTACTATGAGAGGGCAATACTTAGTCAACGAAGCTGCGTCAATTATCGATTCTGTAAAATCTGGTTTAGGTTATGCGTTAATT
The DNA here is from genome assembly GCF_001557945.1 of Vibrio sp. CUB2. NCBI lineage: Bacteria > Pseudomonadati > Pseudomonadota > Gammaproteobacteria > Vibrionales > Vibrionaceae > Vibrio > Vibrio sp. CUB2. The sequence continues at coordinate 509,859 of NZ_LNRB01000003.1, forward strand.
GGCCAGTTTTATTTGCAAAAGCACATTGATGAACAAGGGTTAATTCGTTTATTACCAGATTATAAATTACCCGATTCTGGCGAAGTTTATGCGATGTACTCTCATCGTGATCAGCAACCTCTTGGTAAGCTCTTTATTGATATGGTTCAAGAGGTGATTGGTAAACCTGCTATTTGGGAAAACTACCTATAATGTTCTAGTTTGTTTATTAGAATATAGTAATTATTTTATTTGTAAATGTTTAACAGGGAAGTTATTCGTTCAAAAATAACCATTTTAAATAGTAAAATTGTCGCTAATATAAAATAATAATTTGAGCATAATTGTCACCGCTTATTAACAAACAAGTAGTGGTAATTAAATGAAAATGAATAAAACAGCCTTCGTAGTTCTTTCTCTTATTGTAGCGAATGGTGCATCAGCAGCAGAAGTATTCTCTAACGATACAACAACACTCGATGTTCATGGCCGTATGCAGGGTATGTATTATTTCTCTGATGATAAAGACGTAGATGGCGATAACAGTTACGTACGTGTTGGCCTAAGCGGCGAATCTAAAATTAATGATGATCTTTACGCGTTTGGTCTTTATGAGCTTGAGTTTAAATCAAACCGTCGTGACGTTAACGGTGTTGAAGATGATGAGTTTGATGTACGTAAAGGCTATGTGGGTGTTGCGACAGATTACGCAACGTTCAGCTACGGTCGCCAATACGGTGCTGTGACGCTGGTTTCTGATTACACCGATATCTTCCCTGAGTTTGGTAACGAAGCGGCAGGCGTGAGTGCAGACGTATTTGGCACTGGCCGTTCAGACTCAGTCTTCAAAGCAACGGCAAGCATTGCTGGCTTAAACGTTCATGCAAGCTACCAAGCAGAAAACGACGAGGTGTCGACTGACTCGAACTCATACGGTATCGCTGCAGATTACCAACTGCCGTTTGGCTTTAAAGTGGCACTAGGTTACAACGAAGGTGAAACACTTACAGGCGGTAATGACGCTGAGTTGTTCACTTCTGCGATCTCTTACGAGTACGATGCATTCTACGTGGCGGCGCTGTACAGTGATGGCGAAAACTGGGCAAAAGACGGTTCTGATGTAAACGCGGATTACACTGGTATTGAAGCCGTTGCAACGTACAAAGTGACTGATGATTTCCTTGCGTTGGTAGGTTACAACAACCTAGAGCGTAATGACGTTGATACGGTTGATTACGTATCTATCGGCGCGGAGTACAACTTAACAGAAAACTTTAAAGCGCTAGCAGAATACAAAATCAATGATGTTGAAAATGAAGACGACGTATTTGCCGTTGCTGCTCGTTACTCATTCTAATCACTGATTAACATACAAGCCGATGAAGATAACTTCATCGGCTTTTTTTGTATCTGTTATTTCTGGCGGCTATTTTTACCATAATGAATGGATAATATAAATCGTGAGTGAACTCATGGTTTGATTTATTATTCTTTCCGTTAGCTAATCCACTGCTAGGAAGGTTAACATTTACGTATATTTGTATTTCTTAATGTTTTGCAGCAAATTATTTGCTGCTTTTTTTGCTTGTAATTTGCACTTGTTATTATTTGTTCCCAAAATATTCCCGTTTCCCGTTTCCCGTTTCCCGTTTCTGCTCGATATAAAAAAGCCCCGCGTAAAGCGAGGCACGATAGTAGTAGGCTGCTCAATAATAGAAACGGGACATTTCATCGAGTGCTCTCTGCATGGTTTCGACCGGAACTCGACCCGAATGATCGATGTGTAAATCATTTCGAAGCAGTTGCGAATGCCCGCCCGGGTTAACCACAAGCATGTTCTCTCTTCCGACTAGCGCGTAGTTGTAATAACTGCCAGCAATGAACCAATCACGAGATGCGTTTTCGTTAAACAGGTTATGACCGACACTGTAAGATTCGGGGCTCGTCGTCACGTCAAAGAGCTGATTCATGAGTGTAGGAACAACATCGAAATGAGTGGTTCGATAACGGATTGTTTGAGGCGCTTTCTTTGGCATATACACGTAAAGCGGAACGTGAACCTGAGTCGCACTGTAGTTGCCAGTATGACCCCAGTAGTTCATCTGATGGTCGTTGAATTCTTCACCGTGATCGGAAGTGATTACAACGATGGTGTTGTCTAAATCCACGTTATCCAGCACTTGTGCAATCAAACTGTCGATATAGTACAGAGAGTTCTTATAGCGATTGTGATAAAGCGTGGCATCGAAGTCATTGTTAAGTTTGATGTGGTCGACACGCTCCCAATAAGGCGTGAACTTAGCAAATTCAGGCTCAGGAAAGCTGCTTCCATGTGCTGCATCATAGAACAGAAATCCGAAGTACGGGTCGTCACTCGTTTGGTTCTTAAATTCAATAAACTCATCAGTGATTTCTTGGTCTCGCTCTACCTGCGTTTTGCCATCGCGCTTAAGCATCAGGTTTTCAACGTTTTTGAAAACGGTGCGTGACAAAGGAGGGCTGGTGAGTGAAGCAGAACCAAAGACGCCCATGCGATATCCTTGGCCTTGTAATGCATCCATAAACACAGGTGACTTTTGGCTCGCGTAAAAGCTGTTCCAGTACGTGGCGGGTAAGCTATAAAACAAGCTGAAAACGCCGGCCTGTGTTGAGTTGCCGCCACTCATGTGCTCAGAAAAGTTGATGGCTTGCTCCGCAAATTGCGTGATATTGGGCATGATTTCGGCGGTTGCATCACTGTAACGCCAAGCGTCAATTAAAATAAACAGGACATTCGGCTTTGTTTCTTTGGAAGAGACTGATAATGGCGCGAGGGGATAATTGAGAGATCCACTTTTGACGGCCTTCAGTTCAACTCGGTTCTGAGCCGCGATGGTTTGATCCACCAAATGATGTTTGTAGATAAATTTACGCGCAGTGAGCGGGTAATAGAGAGGCCAGTTATTCGTGAATTGGCTTACCTCATCGTCATAGAGAGCGTTCTTATAGGCATGGATGAATTGCGTACTGAGCAATAGGACAAACCAAACACTGAACAACAGATATTTCAGACGGCTCGACGCAAGTTTGCCGCTTAACCAAACCGTCATCACTAACCCTAAAATGAGTAGCGCGATCTCTCCAACGAAAATCAACCACGTCATCCAAGATATTTCAAATACCTCTTGTCCACCTTCAAAGAACATGCGGATAAGTAAGGCGTTGATGTGGAGCTTGTACTGCTGAAAAACCAAAATGTCGACATTCAGCATGAGCAAGAGTGCGATGGCAACGAGGAACACCGCACCTTTGAATAGATGCGATGGCAAGAACGAGAGCAACAGACAGCAAAGTAAGAATGGCAGTGCAATCAGGCCAAGCCAAGCGTATTGGGTTGCGACCAAATAATACAATTGAAGGGCGGTAAGTGGTCCAGAAAATGAGTTTGAAAAAAGAAACGGATAGCAAACGATGGATAAATAGATGGAAAAACAGGCGAAGAAAGCCATCAACCACGCGCTATTATTCGCAGTTTGTTTGAACATAGTTTTTAGAAGTGTTGTGTCACGAGAGTGATGAGAAGACGGGAAGTTTCCCAGATGAAACAACCTCTCCACCGTAAGAGAGGGTGGAGAAGTTATCAAAAACGTGCGGAATTGAGCTTAATTGTTGCCAGAGTCGCTTGCACGATAGTTGTAGAAGACATTCACGATCGCACGGTATTTTACTTCGTCACGTTGCTCTGAATATTCTTCTACCGTTACGTAAGTGTTGTCTAAACGGATGTCGCGTGCGAATCCATGACCAATAATGCTCAGTTCACGGCGCAATTCGGTTTGAGACATGTCTTGAATCTCGTTGATAAGATCAAAGCTTGCTTCGTAAGCGGATGATTTATCGGCGAAGTTATCCGTTACAATTCTCTGTGTACCATGCTCAGTGTGGATACCTGCAAAGGCAGAAAAACTTGCGAGCATAAGAGAAGTTAGAGTCATTAGCTTTTTCATAGTGTCACCTAAAGTAATATTTGATTAAACGGTAAAGTGTCTAACGAATCCCTGTTTCTTTACTTGACGGAAGAGATTGTGCCATGAGGTTTTTGTGACGTGAATCACTATGTTTTCCATTCATTGTGGTGAAATTGTCCCGATTCTAGACTTGAGAAAACCTCATTTAAATTAGGGGATTAGACAAAAACAATTGCCCACAAAAGCATCAAAAATGAGTTGGTTTTGATGTGGATTTAGAATGCAAAAAAAGCGATGACCTCGATAAGGCCATCGCTCTTCAAGAACAGGGTTAGACGTTGTGTTTGGTTATTTAACGGCAGTGATGATCTCGCCAGTTGCACTGTATTCCAACAGGTTTACATAGTGCTGAGCAACCTCGATAGCTGGCATGCCCGGTTCAGGATCCATACCCATTGCAACCATGGTTTCTGCGACCCACCCAGGAGACACGGCGTTGATTCGAATTCGATCAATCTCGGTGACCGCCGCTTTTATTGCCGCTTCTACTGCTGCATTTACGGTGGTAACGATGCCACTGCCTTGGAATGGGTGCTGAGCCAATGTTCTCCGTGGTTGTCCTTCAATGGCCAAGTGTATGATCGACCCGACGAAAGAGGGCGATAAACGATGCAGTTGTGTTGATGAAGATCTTCCACACTACGTGGGAGGCCAAACGTTTCAACATATTCTTTGCTCGCAAATATGCCGCTTTGCATTTGATAAATCGTTCGCGCCACCAAGCGGCTGTCTTCGTTTATCTGATTGCCAACACTCACATCGAATCCTTCATCGACGACGTCTAAGATGCGATCACTCAAGACTAAATCTAGCTCGATCTCTGGATACAAGTTCAGAAACTCGGCGATATGCGGCATAACAAACTTACGCCCAAAGCTGTCAGGCAAATTGACTTTAAGTTTGCCGGCAGGGTTTTTATTCTGCTCAGACAGACCATCAATGCTTTGTTCAATTTCTGATAGTAACGGTGAGACGCGTTGATAAAGACTGGCGCCATCTTCTGTTAATGAAAACTGACGTGTGTTGCGATGGAAAAGTCTCACCCCTGTTTGTCTCTCCAAAGCGGCGACGCCTTTACTCACTGCCGCTGCAGAGATCCCTAGCTTGCGCCCAGCCGCAGAAAAGCTGCCTTCTTGAGCAGCCGCAATAAACAAAGGAAGTTGAGTCGGAAGCATAAGTCGTGATCCTTCAATTCGAGCTTTTTTGATGTAATGCGTTAAAGCATGGAACAGATTCAACTTCTAGTTATAACTGATTCAACGTGTCGAGATCTACCGTTACAAATCGAGAGGCGTATGGTGAGACTTACTGATTCAATCAAACAAATAGGCAATCAACATGACACCAACTTACCTTTATATACAGTTTAAAATTCAGGATATGGAAGCTTTCAATGAGTATGCTGAGCGTGTTTCTGAAACCACTCAAATCTATGGTGGTCAGACGATTGCGATCAACAAATCACCAAC